>NZ_CP115160.1:2047222-2355277 GCF_027594545.1 Algoriphagus sp. TR-M9
GACTTCAAATGCTCAGTCAAATGCTTGATTCTGTGTGAAAAGAGGGCAATCTGAGACTCAGGAGATCCTGTGTCAGTAGCAGATTTTAACCGTCCATGATTCTTGAATAACTCTTGTTTCTTCTCTGAGGATAAATACATGTTTAGCTAAATTTTATAAAACAACCACAAAGGTAGCGTTAAATTTGAAATAATAAAAACCTATTTCTCTTTTGACTGAAGAAGTTTTACCCGCTTCCGTATGCTGTTCCAAATGTTGACATAAAAGTCAGGTTCAAAGAGTCTGGCATCCTTTCTGGCTTGTTTCACAAAAAACAACCCAAACGGCAATAAGCAGAGATTTGAAAATGCAGTTCCAAAGAAAGAGTCCACCATTCCTTCTTTGGCCCATTTCTCTCCCGTAATGGTAAGCATGTAATACACTATAAAAAAGATAATGGATACCAATACAGGCATGCCCAATCCCCCTTTTTTGATAATAGCCCCTAAAGGCGCTCCGATCAGGAACATGGCAAAGCAAGCAAAGGCCTGGGTGTATTTTTGGAACCAGGCAATCTCATACCTTCTAAACTCCCGTTGGTAATTCTCTACTTCCGATTTTTTGATCGCAAAGGTGTTTTTCAAATTGCGGGAGTTCGACAATGCCATATTGATGGCCGTACGCTCATATTCCCTGCTGGTCACCATGGAATCAAGGGTGGCATATTCAGCAGCAGTGAGCGGGGCAGTTCTTAGCTCTGGCTTTTTCTTGTTTGCGGCAATTCTTTTTATCCTGGCAGAATCAGCAGCGGTACGTTCAGGCGTGGTCAAATCCTCGTCCTGGAAAAGCGAATCGGTAACGGGTACATCCGCAGCGGCAGTTACAGCATTCGGGCTTTGCTCAGTAGTTGAAATTCCGCCGGCTAGACGCCTCTCTGCTGGATCGAGTTTGTCATTTTCCAAAGTATCCAATACAGTATCCTCCTCGGCTTCTTGGCTGTTTTTCTCGAGCAACTCCTTTTCCCGCCTTGACTTTTCGGCTCTTATGGAATCATCCCGCTCTTTTCTGGCTGCTATATGTGGCAGTGGCTTGAGCTTTCTATCTCTTGTGAAAAATGGATAAATCCCTTCCGCTGTAAGGTAGCTTTGATGCAATTTATCATTGACCAAAGTATTGATGGAGTCTAAGCCTACTCTGATTTCGGAAATATTCTTGATGGAGCGATTGGTAGACCAGGCATCTTCGGCAGTTCTATTTAACTTAAATGAATTCAAGTCGAACACAATTTCATTCACATCAAAGGTGGTACGATTGAATTCAACAGGCTTTTCCCGTATGCCCCTAGACTGGCGGGCCTCCTCGTAATTTTTACCATGATACAAGGTCAGCTTCATGTAGTTTTCATTGAAAAACGGCTCCATCCTTCCTGAATCTGCCAAAGTTACATTCAGGTTACCTTGCCTACCACTGGAGTGGTTGTAAATGAGGATGTCTTTCAGCCCATTCTCTCCTACTTTCTCATTGACCTTGATGCTATATCCCGGAATACCTGCATAAAAGACTCCAGCCTTGATGTCCAGCGCAGGTGACTTCATGCGGATATCATAGAGCAGACTAAAGGTTTTCAGGTTAACCTTGGGTACCAGATAATTATTGGATAGGTAGGCTGCAAAGGATAAGGTGATCACGAAAATCCCAATAGGCTGAAGTGCTCTGAGCAGGGATATCCCGCTACTTTTAATGGCTGTAAGCTCGAAGTGCTCTCCCAGGTTACCAAAGGTCATCAAACTGGATAAGAGCACCGCTAGGGGAAGTGCCATGGGAGAAATACTGATCACGAAATAACCGATCAGTTCCATGTAAATCCAGAAACTCAGTCCTTTACCAAAAATCTCATCGAAATACTTCAGCATGTTGACGGTCAACAGGATGAAATCGACGACAATAAAGGTCAATAAAAATGGGCCTAAAAAAGACCCAAGTATAAGTTTATCAAGTTTCTTCATTATTCAAACTACTCCTACTGCATTACGTCACAGCTAGAGTCAGAGTTCAAATTTGGTGAATACTATTGAATTTACCCACCAATTATTTCTTTCAGTTTTCCGATCAGTCCATCCCAGATGGCAATCAGCTCTTCTTCGTCATAGCCATCTGAATAGTCGATCACTTTCAAAAACATAGTCTGGGTGAGTTCATTTTCCTCCAGTTTGAATTCTATGTATGCATGATCTGATTCATCGGGTGAGCCGGGGTCGTAAAACTCAAACTTCACGTGGGAATTGGTTCTGATCGATGCCAATTTAGCGTAATGGTTTTCATTGTCAAAATCGAAAATATAGTGTTTATCCTCGTTGATTCTGACATCATCAGCAAACCACTCCCCCAATCCACTTGCTGTGCTTAAATATTGGAAAATTATTTTCTTGGAGGCATTGATTTGATAATCAGCTACAAACTTATTTTTGGCCATGATTTGGGTAATTTCATTAGATAAAAAATCAAATTTTAAAGAACGTCAACTTGCATTTCACATTACAAGACCTCATATTTGCATTCCCATTCGAAAGGGAGGTTTTCTGAGTTGATGATATACGATTATCAGCCATTTTGAATTGTTTTTCGACTGCGCTTTAATATAGGCATTAATTTCAAAAATCAATGCCTGAATAAAGTCAGACCAAAAGGAAACAGTTTGAATTCAGTCTATTAAAATATTATTTGGCGAGGTATCCCGATGGCTATCGGGAGCAGGATTCATATCCGCCACGGCGGACGGGAGTTCAAATCTCCCAATTGAAATATTAAAAAGAAATTATAAAATGGCGAGGTAGCTCAGTTGGTTAGAGCGCAGGATTCATAACCCTGAGGTCACGGGTTCAACTCCCGTCTTCGCTACAAAGGCTTTCGGAAACGGAAGCCTTTTTTTGTTTTTAAATATTTATGGAAAACTTGGATTTTCTGAATAAACAAAATCGATCCTATCGGATCAAAACAAAGGCTCCCCTCTTCTCATCCTGTTGGATGGCTCCATTTTGTGAGTAATTATATCGGAGCAGGTAGGCAAAGCTTCCCACAGCAGTCTCTTCCCCGTTTACCCGTCCATCCCAGCCCTCTGACCCGGAGAACACTAATTGCCCCCACCTATTCCAGATCATCAGTTGAAAAGATATCCCACAGTTAAAAACAGGGAGATAAAGACCATCTTGAGGAAGAAATCCAGTTGGCATTCTTACCTGAGGGGCAACTTTGGCCAATTCACCCATAGCAGAAATGACACAGCCATTAGAGTCAGTAACTGTCAATGAATAGGTTCCAGACGATAGCCCAGTGCGTGTATTAGTAGTGTTTCCATCTTCCCATAAATAACTAATGGGTGCTACACCACCAGTAACTTCAGCGACCAATTCTCCGTCGCTCGTATCTGGGCAACTTGGGTTTTTCTGAACAAAAGTCACCTGCATGGGTGGCGAACTCTCTAAAAAAATCTCCAATATCTCAAAATCACAGGAAGAGACGTCACTTACTTCGACTCTATAATTACCGGAACCAAGGCCAATTACAGAACCTGAAGTAAGTTCCGGATCATGATCCCAAGCAAACTTATAGACTCCTGATCCTCCATTCACACTGATCCGGATCGCTCCATCTGCATTTTCTGCACAGGTGGGCTGATCCACTTCGTATGCTACTTCTATAGGAGAAGTAATTTCTACACTTACCGTATCCGTACTGTAGTTATTGTCATAGTCAAGCTCAGAATATCCTGATGGAGGAAACACAGTATTTACACTAAGTTGATTTAAATCTCCAGGCGGAAACTCGATGGGCAGCTCAGTTGTACCTGTATCATTGAACACTATATAAATTTTCGAAAGTGCACGGATATCTGCATTTATAAAAGCAGAAAAATCCTCTTTGTCGAATCCATATACAATCTTTGGCAAGTTCCATACCCCAAGCAGGTTTGCACTTGTGGATTGGCTGGGGTCAGCATCGTAAAATGCCACGGGTGTGTTGACATTAATGGTATCGTAGCCATAGTTGTAAAGTGTAAAGGCAACTTGAAAAGCATCTTCGTTAATACAGCTTACCTCACTTATTTCAGGCTTTCCGTCTATGGTGGGGTCATCTACTCTTAGCGGAAAAGTATTGCTCACATCTTCGCAGTTTCCGTTTCTTGCAATCAAAGTGATTTGATAATTTCCAGGTTCTCTGAAATAATAGCTCAAATCTGTCTCGTTGGAATAAAAAGTAGGCAGGCTCTGATAAGCTGGGTTGAAATTTTGATGTGAAACCACCCACTCATAGGTATCTGCTCCATAAGAACGGTTCGTGAATAACACAGAGTCTGTAAACAAGGCATGCGGCTGTTTGGAAGCGATCAAGCGCTTATCTGGATAGAATCTGGCATCCACTCCGCAACTGACATCCACATTCATGGAAAATGACACAAAACATGAGCTATTGTCGGCAT
Organism: Algoriphagus sp. TR-M9; assembly: GCF_027594545.1. Classification (NCBI taxonomy): domain Bacteria; kingdom Pseudomonadati; phylum Bacteroidota; class Cytophagia; order Cytophagales; family Cyclobacteriaceae; genus Algoriphagus; species Algoriphagus halophytocola. Next base: position 2,051,679 of record NZ_CP115160.1, read on the forward strand.
CCCAAACCTGAAGTGTCACCTTAAATAAGCCTACCTGAGGAAAGGAATATGTCAAATCTGCTGATCCAGATACCTCACTGGACCCATTATCATTCATTGTCCATTCTCCATCATCTTCAGACACATACCATTTGTAAATCGGATTGATACTATTACCGGAAAGTTCGCTGGTAAACAAAACATTTTCTCCTGGCTTGGGATATTCATTATCAAGGAAGAATTGCACACTAGCATCATCGTCGCAGGGCAATTCGCACAGTGGATGTGAAGTTCCCCTGGAAAATAATGAAGGGAAGTTTCTTTCAAGGGTAAAGCGCATCCGCTCTGCCTGTCCCCAAGTGAAATCTATTGGGCAGGGACTATAATCCATAAAATTGCTGCTCATGTCCGGGACATCCGTAAAAAATGTCTGATTACTGAAATTCGACAAAACATCTGTATCGCAGGAATTGTCGCCACAGGGCACTGATACACTTTTATCCGGCGGCGTATCACATACCATATCTCCATCCACCAGACAATCATCATTTTTGCAATCCATTCCTTCCCAGGTATGTTTTAGGCCAAAATAATGCCCGATTTCATGTGCCAAAAGTCCAGCACCGACAGATTCTACCACTACCCCATCACCTGATGCATATCCCGCAACACCAATTCTTGTCCACCAATTTTTCCCTTCGTAGTAGGCTACAGCTTCTCCCGTGATTTCATTGACCAGCCACACATTCAGGTATCTGGTCTCATCCCATTTAGTAGAATGGCTAATCACACCGGCATGATCCAAATCCATATCGGTGTTCTGATAATCACCCGGAATATGATTCACTCCAGTGGTCGCTCCTCCATCTGGGGCTGTAGCCACCAAGCAAAATTGAATACTAGTATCCACCCCCTGAGGGGTATTGAAGTTCCCCCGGTTTGCAAACGCATCATTGAGTTCATTCACGGCATTTTCAAAAACTGAAATAGATGGGGTTCCTTCCTGAAGAACATGAAAGACAATAGGGACAGTCCAAACTTCCAAATCGGCGCTACTTCCCAAATTGTTTTGTTTGGCACTCCATGATTTGAATTCTTCTGCTAGTGCGATCCTTTCATTTCTGGATAGTGTTTCCCCTTTGAAATCAGAAAAACCCTTGGAGGAAACTTGTCCATGAGCATTGATTACTAGCGTAAAAAATATAAATAGATATAGTGTTAACCTGCTCACCGTTTTTCCACCTTGAAACCAATCGGTAAAACAAATCTTTTAGAAAACGGGATTCCGTTTCGTTTCGCTGGCACCCATTTTGGCATGTTTTCTATCAGCCGAATGGCTTCACCATCAAAAGCATCTCCTAAGGACTGGGATACGCTGATGCCTGAAATAGTGCTGTCTTCATTGAGCAGAAAAGATACTTTCACAGTACCTTCTATAGCATCTTTTCTATACTCTTCCGGGTATGTGATGTTCGCCTCAAACCAGGTATATAAATTTTCAAATCCATCAACTGGATAGGCTTCTTCCAGCTTGATTTCTGCATTCATTGGATTTTTTACTCCTCCTTTTGAAGTATTGACTTCAGTTTCATCAGGCATGTCCAACAATAATTCTTCAGGAATCTCAATTTCCGGAGATACTAATGGAGGAACTTCTATAACTATATCTTCTGGTTCTTCTGTTGCTTTAGTTGAGGATGGATGCTGTCTATCTTGTTGGCTTTTTTCTGGTTTTTTGTTCTTTTCTTGGCTTATTGAGTCAACCATTATTCTGCTTGAGCGTGATTTTTGCTGATGGTCAGTCTGCAGATCTGTAGGCGGATCCATACTTTGAGAGACTTTATCATCCTGTTCTATGTCTTGATCTGTACCGTTTAAAAGCAATAATGCCGTAATGCTGCAAAAGATTAGTGCCAGCAAAGCCCAAAGGAAAGGGCCGCGCCAATTGAATGACTTTGATTTCATTGCATTATAGTCCCTGAGGATTGCATCAAAATCTTTATGTTTTTCAATATCCAGTTGTTCGAGATAGACTGAATCTATAATTTCGACCTTGTTTTTCATGACTCTTTTTCTAGTACCTTTTTAATTTTCTTGAGAATCCTATAGGTTCTTACTTTGGCCAGGTTCTCACTGATATTGAGAATAAACCCGATCTCTTTGAAACTTCTTTTTTCAAAAAACCTAAGCTCTACCATTAAAAGCTCTTCACTGGACAGCTTTTCAAGTGCCTCCTGGAGATTAGTTAGATCGTCTTCATTAATTGATTTTTCAGTTTCTATTTTTGTGAAAAGAGATGATTGGTCCTGAGCATCAATGGATACATAGCGTACTTTTCTGCTGTCTCTGAAAAACTGATTACACTCATTTGTAGCTATGCGGTATAAATAGGAAGAAAATGGGATGTTTTTGTAAGTGTAATTTTCCAAACCTATCAGTGCTTTGAGAAACACTTGCTGGGTGATATCTTTTGAAATCTCCAGCTCTCCCACCCGTCTAACAATAAACCGAAAAATCTCTTCAAAATATAGATCATAAAGTGCTCGAAAATGAGAGGGATCTGATTTAGCTTGCTTAATCAGAAATTCTTCACTCGTCGAAATTCCACTTTGCATAAAAAGTAACTCATGGTTAGACACATTTATATAATGCAACTCTTGCAAAAAGATACAGCCAAATGTGAAATAATTTTAAAATATATGTATATCCGCATTTCTGCCAGTAAAGAGACTAAAGCATTATAGGATTTGGTCAACACTAGCATTGAGGCTACTTCGGTCATCCGTCATCGGTCTTCAAGCCAATAAACCAAGGAAAATATGGCCACTGGCATCATTGCGGATAATCAGATAAAACATATCTATTTAATCAATCCCTAATCATTTGTGCAAAATTGTGATCCTATCAGCGAAAGAAAATTTAGTACTACTTTCGACCAGACGATGAACTCCCAAGGCCATTTTCAGTTTTGTTTTACAGCATACGCCTGTCTAAAAATGACCGTATTTCCCCGGTATCTGGTCTTGAGGCATTCGGATGAATTAATTTCCCCATTGGATCAAAAATCAAATACCTTGGCATCCGAGCTACATCCAAAGCTTTCAGAAATATTCAAAACCATTACACTATAAAATGCAGCATCATATCCGCTACGCCCCAGCACACAGTCAAGAAGGTAGTGGATGATGGTCAACTCACAAATTTGATTTATAGCTCAAAAGCAAAAAAGCCTCCCCGAGGGAAGGCTTTTATAAAACAAGGTAGTGCGACCTTATTTTACTTTTTCAACAACAGCTTTAAATGCTTCTGGGTGATTCATAGCCAAATCTGCCAAAACCTTACGGTTTAGCTCGATATCAGCTTTCTTCAATAATCCCATTAATTGTGAGTAAGATACGCCGTGCATTCTTGCACCTGCGTTGATACGCTGAATCCACAAAGCTCTGAATTCTCTTTTCTTCGCTTTACGGTCTCTGTACGCGTACTGTAAACCTTTCTCATACTTGTTTTTGGCTACGGTCCATACATTGCTACCTCTTCCGAAGTAACCTCTGGTGGCCTTTAGCACTTTTTTTCTTCTTGCTCTTGACGCTACTGCGTTTACCGATCTAGGCATAGTTTTTTGTTTTTTGACACTCGGTGTCCGGATTTCTCTGGATCTTTAATACCTGGGCGTCTGGTGAATAAATAAACCTTAATTAATTAATTTGTTAAGCTACAGTCGAAAATCAGATTCTCAACATGTCTCTTACTCTACCTTCGTCAGACTCATGTACTAGACCAGTTTTGGTCAAGTTATGCTTCCTTTTGGTAGCTTTCTTGGTCAGGATGTGGCTCTTGAAAGCGTGTTTCCTTTTGATTTTGCCGGTTCCCGTCAATGCGAACCGCTTCTTTGCACTTGATTTGGTTTTTACCTTTGGCATTTTGCTGTATTTATTTAGTTGAAATTTATTTTTTACCCGCCTTCGGTGCGATAAAGATGTTCATTCTTTTTCCTTCCAACTTTGGCAGTTGCTCCACTGCACCATAGTCTTCCAGTGCCTGGGCAAATTTCAGCAACAACATCTCTCCTCTTTCTTTAAAGACAATGCTCCGGCCTACGAAGTGTACGTATGCTTTTACTTTTGCCCCTTCTTTGAGGAAGTTGATGGCGTGCTTCAATTTGAAATTGAAATCATGATCATCAGTATTCGGTCCGAATCTGATTTCTTTCAGGACAATCTTTGCAGCATTGGACTTGATCTCCTTTTGCTTCTTTTTCTGCTCGTACTTAAACTTCGCATAATCAAGAATTTTACAAACTGGAGGATCGACATTCGGAGAAATCTCCACCAGATCCAGATCCTGCTCTTTGGCGAGTTTGATTGCTTTGTCTGTAGGAAGAAGCTGATTGCCTCCTTCTACAAAGTCACCCACTACCCTCACTTCGCGAGCTCTGATTTTCTGGTTTACTTTGTAAGGTTCTTCTTGTCTACCTCTATACGGTTGTCTGTTGTTTCTCAAGTTTGCTTTGATTGTTTTTATGAAATTGGATGCAAATATCGGAATTATTTCCAATTAAGAAAAGTCGGTGCAAATAATACACCTTTTACCCTTTGCTCAATGAAACTGAAATAATGTCCTGAAAGTACTTTATAAACTCCTCCGGTGAGAAGTTACCTTGATCGCCTTCCCCGTGTTTTCTCACTGATAGCTTACGTTCTTCCTGCTCCTTCTCTCCTACAATCAGCATAAAGGGAACTTTCTTCACCTCTGAATCACGGATTTTACGGCCGATTTTTTCGTCTCTGTTATCGATAGACCCAGTAATCCCGGCTTCTTCCAGAATGGTCTTGATCTCCTCGGCATAATCTACAAATTTCTCAGAAATAGGTAAAATATTGATCTGCTCCGGTGATAGCCAAAGCGGGAAGTTACCTCCGCAGTGCTCTATCAATACCGCTACAAACCGCTCCAATGAACCAAAAGGTGCCCGGTGAATCATTACCGGCCTGTGCTTTTGATTATCGGAACCTATGTATTCCAATTGGAACCGTTCTGGTAATTGATAATCTACCTGGATAGTTCCCAACTGCCATTTTCTGCCCAAAGCATCCTTGACCATAAAGTCCAACTTAGGTCCGTAGAAGGCTGCTTCTCCCAGTTCGGTTACGGTATCTAGACCTTTTTCCTCAGCAGCTTCGATGATGGCAGATTCTGCCTTGTCCCAAGCTTCGTCTCCACCTATATACTTGGATGGGTTTTCAGGATCTCGCAAGGAAATCTGTGCTGTATAATCCTCAAAACCTAAAGCCTTGAAAACATATAGCACCAAGTCTATCACTTTGATAAACTCTTCTTTCACCTGATCGGGTCTACAGAAAATATGCGCATCATCCTGAGTAAATCCTCGAACACGGGTCAAGCCGTGAAGCTCACCACTTTGCTCGTAGCGGTAAACTGTTCCAAATTCTGCATAGCGAATCGGTAACTCCTTATAAGAATGAGGCTTATGCTTATAAATCTCGCAGTGATGCGGACAGTTCATTGGTTTCAGTAGAAACTCCTCTCCCTCATGTGGCGTGGCAATAGGCTGAAAAGAATCCTTGCCGTACTTTTCGTAGTGACCAGAAGTCTCATACAGCACCTTGTGCCCAATATGCGGAGTAATTACTTGCTGATATCCAGCCTTATCCTGTGCTTTCTTCAGGAAATTAACCAAACGCTCACGAAGCAAGGTACCTTTTGGAAGCCATAAAGGTAAGCCCATGCCAACTTTCTCTGAAAAGGTGAAAAGCTCCAATTCCCTACCCAACTTTCTGTGGTCGCGCTTTTTGGCTTCTTCCACCATTGCCAGGTATTCATTCAGCTCCTTGGCTTTTGGGAAAGTGACACCGTAAATACGGGTAAGCATTTTTCGGTTTTCATCTCCCCTCCAATAAGCCCCCGCGATATTGGTGAGCTTTACAGCCTTCACAAAACCCGTATTTGGGATATGAGGTCCTCTACAGAGATCTGTGAAGTTACCTTGCTGGTAGAAAGTAATGGAACCGTCTTCAAGGCCTTCCAAAAGATCCAGCTTGTACTCATCGCCCTTCTTCTGGTAATAATCTACTGCATCTTTTTTGGAAATATCAGTACGGATGAATTCATTCTTTTGCCTGGCCAGCTCGATCATTTTCTTCTCGATAGCTTCGAGTTCCGAGCCGTCCAGTGTCTTATCACCGAAATCCACATCGTAGTAGAAACCTGTTTCGATCGGAGGTCCTATGCCGAATTTGATACCTGGATGAAGTGCTTCCAATGCTTCTGCAAGCAAGTGAGCGGAAGAGTGCCAAAAAGTATTTTTACCTTCTCCGTCATTCCAGGTTAATAATTGAATGGAAGCATCAGAATGGATAGGTCGGGTAGCGTCCCAAACCTCTCCGTTTACTTTTGCGGCTAGAACATTCCTGGCTAAACCCTCGCTGATACTTGCAGCAATCTGTAGTCCGGTAGTCCCTTTTTCAAATTCCTTCACAGTGCCATCTGGAAGGGTGATTCTAATTAGTTGTGACATGTGTAAAATTAGTTCTGCCCATACAAAGGGGCATAAAGATTAAGTTGCAAATATGCACAAGTGCGCTCCAATCAAAAAATATATGGGAAGGGAATATGGAAATGAGAGGTTATTTTTTAACTGTATAAACAATCAGCACTGGATTTTCAGAGTCCTTAGCCGCAAAAGCTGCTTCAGCAAAGTTCTTCCCTTTACCATTTACAAATTCCTCGAAGCCCTCCTGACCAAGTTCGGCTTTCTTTTTCTGTAGTTCTTTGTAAAGAGACTTCCCGGAAACTTTATTTCCAACTTTATTCTGATCAAAATGATAATTTATAGAATAAGGGTTGTATCCCTTGTCAATATCATCTTGGATAATCCAATCGATCACAGAAGTCTGTTGAGTTTCCCTTTCAAAAAAGACATTATAGGACTTTTCTTCGTATTTAAAAACTGAGTAAAAGTAGTTTTCATTCAGAAACCAAGAATTAGGGACAAATTGAAGTTTGGTCTTTTTATTGATAAAATCCATCATTTCCAAGCCTTCCAATTCATCCATCTTTTTCCTAAACTCATTAAGGTCTTGACCATACTCTCCAAAATCCAAAACCAATTGTGGCATAAATTCACCTTCCTGAACTTTATAAATAGTGTCATGATATGTCATGGAAAAATAAATATGGTCCTGATTGTTTATGAAATAATCTCTACTGGAATAATTCCCAAAATACTGATCTGGATATCTAGGAACCATATATAAAGTGTCTTGAAATTCCGAATTTAAACTCATTACCATGAAATCTTCTGCTTCGTGGATAGACTTTAAAAAATAGTATCTCTCGGCATTTTCGTCATAGGCTACCGATGAAATATGGATTTTCTGCTTTGCCTCACGGATAAAATTTCCTTCAACATCAAACCACATCAACTTAGGTGGATGTACACCTGAAATTATGATTTCATCCATGACTACCATAAACTTATCCAAATCCAAATACTGCCCCGGCCCCTCCCCGTATGCTTTGATGTTATTTAAGTAGTTGCCACTTCTGTCAAAAACTTTGATACACTTACAACCAAAAATATCCAAGGTAAAAATTCTATCTTCCGAGAAGCTAATTTGATGTAAACCTGCATTCAATTGCGCCTCTTCAGAATCATCCTTCAGCCAGATGTATTCGATCTCTGGCTCAAAGAATTCGGAGAGTTTTCCCTCTCTCGCTTCTGAGAGGTCGACTTTGATGATTTCCAATTCATCATTTCCCGCAGCTGAATTCCCTTTTTCACCTGATGAGCAGGAAACAAAAATATAACACATAAAAAGTACCGATAAAGTGTAAGTCTGCTTCATTATATCCTGATTGGTTAAATGCTTGTTAAAAAGGTTCTTTAAATCTCTGGGCTTCATAGACATTTTGCACTTAAAAACTCCATCCGAAACTTGCACCTCCCAATATCGCCTGGAATGTGGGGTTCCCATCAGCTTTCCCTGCAAAATTAAAATATGGTGTATAACCTGCTCTGAAAAAGAACCCTCCTTCCGGTTTTTGATAGCGATAACCCACTCTGAAAATAACTGCTGCACTATATACGATCTGATCATCAATCTCGGAAGTCACTGGATCTGTAGTGGGGCTAGGTTCTAATATGGAGGTAACTCCGGCTCCTATTTCCAAATGATGATTGGATCTACCCCAAAAGGCTGAAATTTCCATAGGTACTACGGGCAACCAATAGTTAGATCTTCGAGTCCCATGACGCCACATCGAAAAGCCAACGCTTACATTCAGCTTTAGCTTTTCCTTTTGATGGATAATTCTCCCGTAGTTTACTGCATATCGTCCAGAGTTACCCCCGAATTCCAAATACAGCGCATTTCTTGCGGTAAAGGTCTCCGCTTCGCTTTGGGCTAAACAATGAAGCGAAACCGGAAAAATCAGGATTAAAACAAAAATTATTTTGGGAATTATTGAATAGATACAGGTTTTCATCTGATTAAGATAAAAAAAAACAGTAACTACAGTATAATCTGTCCCGAAATTTTTACCGCAAAAGGCTTAGCATCAGTATGATCCAGATATGTGATCCGATGAAAGAAATCAATTCTGAAGAATTTGAAGATATTCTCTATACCATACCCCAGCTCCACATACGGAGTCTTGGGATCCAACCGGCCAAAGGTCTCCAGCGGATTGCCATAAGGATCCACAGTAGGTGAATTAGCTACATTTTTCTGGCTTACAGATCCAAATAGTACATTGGCATTGGCCACGGCGCGCCATTTCAGCTTTTTTACCAGCGGGATTTTATTCAAGAGAAACCCCTCAAAGAAATGTCTATACCTCAAACTTGCATATTGATCTGAAGCAAATTCATTGAAATTCATTGTATTGAAAGCAGCAGAGGTATAAAACAAGGTCTCGTTGCCCAGATGGTTTTTGAGGATAGGATAAGGCACTTCCCCAAAGATCTTCCCGGCATCCAGCTCATACCTGGACACGCCCAGCATTCCCATATTCAGTCGCTGATAGAGATAAAATGTCAGTTTAGAATAGTTGATATCTCCTCCCAGCCATTGGAAACCTTTGGCATATGTGGCCTGCAGGATCGGCCATTTAGAAGGACCAAAGGAGGAACGTTCATTGTCATTGATAATAATGATCTCATCCCTGCCATATCTTAGCCCTACTTTTGCCTCAGTTGTTTCAAAATCAGACCTGTACTCCCCTGTTCCTTTTTCCAGGTAGTAGAAGTCAAAAAGGGGATCAAATTGACTTAGTTTGAAATTGGAGAAAAACAGAAAGCCTTTGAAAAATTCCCGCTGGAATTCCAGTTTTTGGTTGGTATTGAAAAATGGCCTTCGAAGGGTTCCGAATCTACTGGCCGCAAGAAAAATACTGTTATCCTGCAATTCTGCGATCTCCAGGCCTACCTGATCGATTTCCTTCTGTGCAGAGAGCGATAAAGTAGTCCAATGAAAACGGTCCAATATGCGGGTAACCTGCGTGGAATATTTAAATTTTTCATCTTTAAATCCATAAGCTCCGTAAGCCTTGATTTCCCACTTATTGCTGAATTTCAAAGAGGTTCTCCCACCCATTCCCAGACGAACTCCTTCAATATTATTATAATTAAAAAAGCCTGGCCAGGGTCCAATATCTGCTTTCCCCACGTTCAGATAGCCTGTACCAAAGAATTTTAGGCCTTCTGAAAAGAAGCGAACTATCGGAATGCGCTTTAAGGTATCCACCATTTGTAGGACCGCCAGCTCCTCTTGGCTTAATGGATCCTGTCGGTTTGCCGCCCAAAATTCCTCGTCGGCTATATTATAATCCTCCTTTAGGGTTACCGCCTGGTTGAAAAAGGAAGTAGGCTTGGGTTCACCTACTCGGATACTATCAGCCGAGGTGTAAAACTTAGCCAGGAAGCCGGCAGTTTTGGGAGTTACCTGGCCTATTTTGATCTGTACCCTTGATTTTGACGGAATCAACGGTCCTGCAGAAGTAGGCACTAATTCCTGTTGAATCTTGATTCTTTCGATGAAATTCAGGTTCACTTCCTTTGGAATAGACAGGTCCACTTGTTTGAGCGCATACGTTTCCTTATTGATCCAGATGGTACCGGAAAACGCCAGATCCTGCTCCCTGAGCGGATACACCTGCAGAATATAGCAGGAGTCCTTCCCCACCAACACGGAATCCATCAGATCGTAATCGTAAAAGTTTTTCCAGCCATCTGCGATGGGTGACACAAATTCCTTTTCTACGATATTCAGCCAGTTTTTGTAAAAATTGTATTCCTGAAAGGCGGAACCGGTGATCTGTGAAGTCGTCGAGCCATCCGTGATCCCTACTCCGGTGATTTTTGACTTCTCCACGATCTCTTTCTTGAGTTCCGGATTGTTTCTGTAGTAAAATTTGGAGAGGGTTTCGGAGAAAAAGACAGGCAGGATTTTCTCTCCCTCGTCATTGGTCAGTTGCTGGATGGAGTCCAAAACCGCAGTCACTTTCTGGACGGTCTTGCGCTGGGTAAACTCCTCTGAGACATGATCTATGTCAATTTCAATTTTAGTATAGTTCTTTGTTTCATAAGCACTTAAGGAGCGCTTGTCAAAGTCCTTTTTCCGGTCTACTGCCCGTCGGATAATTTCAAAAGCCGGATTTTCCCCAGCTTCAAAAACAAAGGCTTCCATTTCAAAATCCGAAGGTTTGAGCTGAAAGTTTACCGTTTGTTCTGCCACATTTTGCAGGAGTTTGCTGGCTGAGATATAACCGAGGTAGGCCGCCGAAATACTATCTGTCAGACTCCTGGCTTCGATTTGATAGTACCCTTCAAAGTCAGTGGAAATCCCGGTGGTAGTCCCCTTTAAAATCACAGAAGCAAAGGGAATAGGGTCTCCTGTTTCGGAATCAGTCACTTTGCCCTTGACTATAAACTGGGCAAAGGAATGGGTGCTGATGAGAAAAAGTAAGGCAATAAGGGTGGTTCGGAGCATGAAATCTAGATTGCACAAAGAACAATTTGCTGCAAAATAAATTCAATACTTAATCAAATCTGCATGGATGCAGTTAAAAAATCCTACCACTCGCCGAAAAGCATACTTATCCTGAAAGGAATTTTGTAAAACTGATGGGTATATTTGGGCTTTCAAAAAGGAATATATGGTTTACGATATAGTTATAATCGGAGGAGGAATAGTAGGATTAGCTACAGGGCTTAAAATTCTAAAAAGTCGCCCAGATCTTAAGTTAGCCATATTGGAAAAAGAAGACCAATTGGCAAAACACCAAACCGGCAATAATAGTGGTGTCATCCACTCCGGGCTATATTACAAACCCGGTTCCCTGAAAGCCACCAACTGCATCAATGGCTATCATGAACTCATCAATTTTTGCCAAGAGGAAAAAATCCCCTTTGAAATCACCGGCAAGGTAGTAGTGGCTACACGCGAAGAGCAAAAACCCCTGCTGAACAATCTATATGAGCGTGGGCTCCAGAATGGACTGAAAGGCACCAAATATATCAGTATAGAAGAGCTGAAAGAATACGAGCCGCACTGTGCGGGAGTGGCTGCCATACACGTGCCACAGACCGGAATCGTGGACTATTACAAGGTCGCATTAGCCTATGGGAGAAAGATAGTACAGCTAGGAGGAGAGATTTTTTTAAAACATAAAGTACAGGAAATTAAGCACAAAGAAGGAGTCAATTATATAGAGACTTCAAGTAAAAGCTTCCAAAGTAAACTGGTGATCAACTGTGCGGGACTTTACTCAGATAAGGTGGCACAGATGAATGAGTCAGATCCTCTAGATGTAAAGATTATCCCATTTCGAGGGGAATACTATAAGCTGAAGAAGGACAAAGAGTACTTGGTAAAAAACCTGATTTATCCTGTCCCGGATCCGAATTTTCCATTTCTCGGAGTACACTTCACGCGAATGATGAAAGGAGGCGTAGAAGCGGGTCCCAACGCTGTTTTAGCTTTCCGCAGGGAAGGTTATAAGAAATCCCAGATCAACCTGCAAGAGCTCACAGAATCTTTGGCCTGGCCTGGATTCCAGAAAGTAGCTGCCAAATACTGGAAAACTGGTTTTGGGGAGATGTACCGTTCATTTTCCAAAGCTGCTTTCACCAAAGCCCTTCAGGAATTGATTCCTGAAATCCAGGAATCAGACCTCACAGATGGAGGCGCAGGTGTGCGTGCTCAGGCATGTGACCGAACAGGAGGATTGTTGGATGATTTTGCTATCCGTGAGTCCTCGCATGCTATCAATGTACTCAATGCCCCTTCTCCTGCAGCTACCAGTTCTCTGGCTATTGGTGGAACTGTCGCTGAATTAGCACTGAAGAGGTTTTCTTAAACTGCTGTAGTAGTCCAAGCCTACCTACCGTCAGGCAGGTCATGAACCATCTAAGCATCTTTACGTCGTATGGAGATAGCCTTAAACCTGAGTATTCACTGAATCAGGCAAGTATCGATTTGCCAACTTGATCATCTCATCACCTTTCACCAGATCATGCGCACTGAGTTCTGAGGTATGCTTGTGCCCAGATGCTCCCAGCAATTCCTGCACGGCGTGGACGGTGTTTTTGTGAAATTTATACACCCGCTCAGACTTGTCTGAAATGACTAGGCCCCCAACGAGGTTGGCCTTTTGGGTTGCTACTCCTGTAGGACATTCGTTGGTATTGCAGCGCAAAGCCTGAATACATCCTACACTGAACATAAATCCTCTCGCTGAATTGCAGAGGTCAGCACCTATGGCGATGTTTTTGATGATGGCGAAGGCCGAAATAGCTTTGCCGGAGGCAATGATTTTTATCTTATCACGAATCTGGAATTTCTCCAGGGAAGTTCTCACAAAAATCAGCGCGGGCTCTAAGGGCAGCCCTACACTATCTGAAAATTCCAAAGGGGCAGCTCCTGTTCCTCCTTCTGCCCCGTCAATTGTTATAAAATCAGGGTAAACTTTCTTGGCTACCATTTCTTTGCAAATCGCGGTAAACTCCTCTGTACGACCCACACAAAGCTTGAAGCCTACTGGTTTTCCTCCGGATAAGTCCCGAAGCTTGGAGATAAAATCCATGAGCTGCGATGGAGAGCTGAACGCACTGTGTGCCGGAGGTGAAAGTATAGTAGTACCCTTCACCACACCACGGATTTCAGCAATTTCTTCGGTGTTTTTAGCTCCGGGCAGCACTCCTCCATGACCGGGTTTGGCACCCTGTGAGATTTTGATCTCAATCATTTTTACCTCTGGCCAATTGGCTTTTTCCCTGAACTTCTCCGGGTCAAAATTGCCATGCTCATCTCTACAGCCAAAGTATCCGGTACCTATCTGCCAAACCAAATCACCGCCTTGCCTGTGATGTGTAGAAATGCCCCCTTCTCCTGTATTATGGCTGAAACCTCCCTTTCTAGCCCCAATGTTAAGGGCTTTTACCGCATTGGAACTCAGGGACCCAAAGCTCATGGCTGATATATTAAAAATAGATGAGGAATAGGGCTGCTTACATTGCTCATTTCCAATCATCACCCGTGGATCTTCCTCCATATTATGAATCGCATAAATGGAATGTCTTAAAGCCATGTAATCTTCCCCACCGATGTCTTTCTGTGTCCCAAAGGGATGTGTGTCATTTACTCCCTTTGCACGTCTGTAAACCAGCGAGCGTATATTTCTGCTGAAGGGAGTTCCGTCGGTATTGGTTTCTATAAAATATTGTTGGATCTCCGGACTTATTTTTTCCAATAAGTACCTGAAGTGCCCGATGACCGGGAAATTCCTTAAAATAGCATGTTTCTTCTGCGTGATGTCATATATCCCAATTGCAAAAAGCACCAACAACAGGCCAAGAATAAAATAACCAAACTTGAACTGCACAAACTGAAAATACCACATCAAAAAAAAGGTAAGAAGGGTCAGCAGGATCAAGCTCCCAAAGAACATTTTCCTCATAATAATCTGTTTTGGATGTTGAGCTTACAATATAGTAATATGAGTTGGCTGGCTAGGAATTGACCAGAAAATCCAACACTCTTTTTTCGGCCCAGGTGAACTCCTCGCCATATTTGATAAATCCCGTGTGTCCACCCCTTTTTGGCATTTCCAGGGTAATTTCTGATTTACGCTCCGCCAGATCAATGGGATAGCAAGCTGGACCTAGCAAGGGATCATTGGTGGCATTGATGATCAGAGTAGGAATGCTGATATGAGGCATCCATCGATCTGCACTCACAGCCTGATAAAAATCAGCCGCATCTTTAAACCCGTGCAGCTTGGCAGTAAAAAACGTGTCAAAAGTATCAAAATCCTCTACTGTATTCAGTAGCTCTAAATCTATAAGTTCCGGGTATTGAAGGGCTTTGGCAGCCATTTTTTTCTTGAGTTTACCCAGAAATCGATTTTTATAAAACCGATTTGACCGGTATTTAAGTGTGGCAGCTGAAGAAGGAAGATTACATGGAGTGGAATAGACTGCAGCTTTGGTAATCTCAGCTGGCAGGTCAGCTCCTTTTTCACCCAGGTATTTGAGCGTTTGGGCGCCTCCCATGCTGATTCCGGAAAGATAAATCTCCCGGTATTGCTGAGTTTTCAACACATGATTTACTACATCTTCTAAGTCATAACTAGCCCCATGGTGATAGAGAATCGGTTTGAGGTTGATTTCTCCACCACAGGTTCTATTGTTCCAAACCAAAGCATCTATGCCTTGTGAATTGAATAACTTCACCATTCCCCGCACGTAATGCCGCTGGGAATCCCCTTCCAAACCATGAGAAATCAACAGGAGGCGATCACTTCCCACCTTAGACCAATCCAAGTTTAGAAAATCCCCATCGGTGGTATGGATCTTTTCCCGGGAATAGTTGACATCCATCACATTTCGGAAAAGACTAGGAATAATAGTCTCCAAATGACCATTAAATAAGTAGGCTGGAGGGCCCATATAGGTGGATTGAATCAGGGGCATAGCTGCAAAATTAAAAGTTTACAGGAACTTCATTTTCCCTTAAAGCCTGACTGAGGTGAATCGAATACCTTTGCTAGCGTAAAATTCTTCATAGGGTAATGTTTAAAAAAAGTGGAGCGGCGGGTGCCAGCTCCTTTTTTTTGCCTAATCTATCAATGCTGTAACACACTGGATCGCCACTTCTACTTCCTTCATCAGCTTTTGATAGTGTAGCTCAAATTCAGTGTCGAAGCCTTTTTGCTCTAGCAGCTCCTTTCCCACCTGCATTTCGTCTATGATGGGTGCCAGGCCAAACATCACCAGAGTTGGTTTGATTTTATGCCTGATCTGCTGAATGATGTTCTCGTTTTTTTGCTCTAAACCTGCTGCATATTTGACTTTGAGCTCTTCCAAACCAAGCAGAATAGCCTGTGTCAATTCCTTTTGGAAGTCTTGATCTCCATCGGACATTTCTTCGATGAGTGAGGAGAGATCTGGGTACACTTTTTCCATTAATTTTTAGTTGGGTGAAGATATGCCTGCAAGAAAACCGGTAGACCAGGCTGCCTGAAAATTGAAGCCGCCAGTGATTCCGTCTAGGTCCAAAACCTCACCTGCAAAGTATAAATTTGGGTGATATTTACTTTCCATGGTTTCTGGATTGACGCCTTCTAGAGAAACTCCGCCTGCAGTAACGAATTCCTCCTTAAAGGTGGTCTTACCTTCGACTTTCAAATTATAGCAAAATAAATTCTGCACCAATTTATTGAGTTGCTTTTTTCCCAGGGAGCCATAGACCTGATCAGCATCTATTTCAGCTTTATGACAAAAATGCTCCCATAATCTTCCGGGAATATCAAATAATGCATTGGTACTGACTTTCTTATTTGGATGCTTGAGCGCAAAAGACTTGAGATTGCTTTGCAAAGCTTCCTCTCCAAAATTTGCGTTCCATTGGATAATGGCTGTCGCCTGATAATCGCTTTCCTGAAGCCATTTGGCCCCAAAAGCTGAAAGTTTTAGCACCGCCGGGCCGCTGATCCCCCAGTGGGTCACCAGAATCGGTCCTTGGTAGGTGAATTTTGTACCGGCCAATTTCACAATTCCGTTCCCCACGGATAGCCCCATAAGTTCTTTGAGCGATTCCCTGGGTGTATTAAAAGTAAAAAGCGAAGGTATGGGTGCTAAGACCTGGTGTTTTAAACCTGCTAGAAACCCGTAACCGGTAAGTTTGGGATGGCCACCTGTGGCGATGATCAGTCTGTCAAATTCAAAGGTTCCTTTACTGGTTTTCAGCTCAAATCCAGACTCCATCAATCGAATAGCATCCACTGCACAGGAAAGCTTTACTTCGACTTTCAGTTTCTGCACTTCCCGTAAAAGTGCATCTATCACCGTCTGGGAGGAGTCCGAAACCGGAAACATCCTTCCGTCTTTTTCGACTTTAAGCGGAACGCCATGGGATTCAAACCAAGAAATAGTATGTGCTGAGCTGAATTTTCTAAACACCCGCTTTAAGAATTTTTCTCCTCGGGGATAGTTTTTGACCAATTTGGAAATTTCCATAGGCTGATGAGTGACATTGCACCGACCACCTCCAGAAACTTTCACCTTGGAAAGTACCTTCGAAGATTTCTCAAAAATCTCTACTTCGCACCCAGACGAGCTGGCATGAATGGCCGCAAAAAAACCTGCTGCTCCCCCTCCTATTACTGCTATTTTCAAAGGATTTAATCTACTGTTTTACAATTAGTTGTATCCCTTATCTTCTTCTAGTGAAAGAACCCAAAATGCCTCGGGTGAGCTCTCTGAATATGGTCCGGCCTAATTGGCGAACCATGGTGTTTTTACTGAGTTCTTCCAATAGTGATTCTTCTTTTGGGGTTCTGCTGGCAGTTCTGGGTTTGGGGCCAGGTAAAACAGCCTTTTCCTGTTCTTTCTCCACCCGATTCATTTTTTCCTCCAAAAGCTCAAAAGCACTCTCCCTATCCATATCCTCATTGTATTTGGCGACCAATTGGGATCCGTTCACTAGCTCATCTATTTCGGAGCTCTCCAGTATATCCATCCTGGAAATGGGAGCGCGAACGAGCGTATGAGCCAAAGGTGTAGGGATACCTTTTTCATTCAGCGCAGTGACCAAGGCCTCTCCTATGCCCATGGAAGTCAGCGTCTCAGAAACCTCGTAAAACTCAGATTCAGGATAGTTTTCGGCAGTTTTGGTAATGGCTTTTCTGTCTTTGGCCGTGAAAGCTCTGAGTGCGTGCTGAACCTTCAGGCCCAATTGCCCCAGAATACTATCATGAACGTCTGTGGGTGTTTGAGTACAAAAATAGACCCCCACACCTTTGGAACGGATGAGTTTGACAATAGCTTCGATTTTTTCCAACAAGTCTTTACTGGCATTGGAAAAGACCAAATGCGCCTCGTCTATAAATAGGCAAAGCTTTGGCTGGTCATCATCTCCCTGCTCGGGAAAGGTCTCGTAAATCTCAGAAAGCAAACTGAGCATAAAAGTGGAAAAGAGCTTAGGCTTGCTTTGAACATCAGTCAACCTGATGACTGATATTTTCCCTTTCCCATCTTGGGTCTGCACGAAATCATCAACCTCAAAAGATTTCTCTCCGAAAAAGCGATTTGCACCCTGCTGTTCCAGCTCTATGATTTTCCGCATGATGGTATTTACAGAAGCCGAGGAAACCTGTCCAAATTCCTTTTTGATGACTTCCTTGCCCTCATTGGTCACAAACTGCAGCACCCGCTTCAAATCCTTGAGATCCAAAAGCGGCAAATGATTCAAGTCACAATAGCGGAAAACAACGGCTATGACTCCCTGTTGGGTAGCATTCAGCTCCAGGATCTGTGAAATCAAAACAGGCCCAAACTCAGAAACTGTGGCTTTTAACTTCACTCCTTTCTCCTCAGAAATAGACATCAACTCCACCGGTAATCCCATGGGAACATACTCCACGCCTATAACCTCAGATCGGTTTTTGATGAAATCATTCAGCTCTCCAGGCTTTGCCAGACCGGATAGGTCCCCCTTTAAGTCCATGAGCACCGAGGGTACGCCTTTCAATGCCAATTGCTCGGCGATGACTTGCAGGGTTTTGGTTTTGCCCGTGCCTGTAGCTCCCGCTATTAGTCCATGCCGGTTCATGGTTTTCAAGGGCACTCTGACTTGCGCTCTATTGATGGGCTGGCCCTCCAATATTCCTGTCCCAAGGATGATGGAGTCTTTTTTGTACTTCTGGCCTTCGGCCAAATGGGTGATAAATGCTTCTTTCTTACTCATGTCAAAAATAATTGCTGAACCAAACTACAAAAAAAACCTTGATGCCAATGGCAAAAAGGTTTTCTATGAAAAAGTTACTAGTTGGGGTCTTTAATAGGTTACCATAGGCTCAAGAGCCTTGGCCTGCTCCACAAAGTCCGCCACTTTAGAGGCAGCTGGCACTACTCTGGTCAATCCCTTTTCCTCTTGGGTTTGCACCAAAGCCGCATGCAGGTTTTCTGGATTTCTATTTCTAAGTTCTTTGACGGTGTCTACTCCGGCGGCTTTCAGCAATTCAGCAAACTGACTGGCGATGCCATTAATTCTGAACAAATCGGCCATATTCACCCAAACAAGAATTTTGCTTTCATCCAATCCAGAAGCATCTGCAATGGATTTTCTGCCTGCTTTTGTGGCTCCTTTTTCCAATAAACCTTCTACTGTGGACACTCCTGCAGCTGCAAGCTTTTCTTTCATTACCGGACCGATGCTTTCGATCATTGTGATTGGTTTTCCCATTTTTCTAAAATTTTAGGATTAAAGTGTTGACTAAAACTAATACCCATTCTAAAAATCAGCCTTGGCATATTTCGAACGAATATCTCCCCAAAATACTGACATTTTTTTACTTCCAAAATATCAGCATGGGTTTAAAGATAGATTTGCCCGTTTGGAAACATTAACTTTACCTTGCAGAAACTTCTACTTTAATTGCTCTGAGAAAACGACTAATTGTGAACAAGAAAACTACCTACAGCCTCCTGCTTATCCTTTGCTTCATGTTGGTTTTGCCAAACTTATCTAAGGCGCAGCTAGGCCCTAATCTTGGCCAAATGGATCATTGGATGAAAGGCGCCAAAGCAGCTATTGAAAGAAATGACTACGAGACAGCAAATGGAATCTTCCGAAATATGATAGATTCCGGTCAGCAGTTGCCAGAAGAAATGCCTTATTACTTTGCTGAAACACTCTACCACCTGAAGCAATATGACAACGCATCCAATTTTGTAAACAAATACCTAGAGCTAAGCGGCTTTAAAGGTCAAAACTATCAAGGTGCACAGGAACTGCAGGAAAAACTGGCAGGTCCACTTCAGGAGATCCAGGAGTGTCAGCTCTGTGATCGCCGAGGCTATAGATACCAGAATTGTTTTACCTGTGACGGAAAGAGACAAGTGGAGCAGGATTGTCATTACTGCAAAGCCAAAGGCATAGTAGGTTGTAGCCGATGCAGTGGTTCAGGCATGATCACCAAGGTAAACATCTTTAATATCGTGGAATACTTTGAATGTGAACGCTGCGCAGGAAAAGGAAGATTGACCTGTCCGGTCTGTGAAGGGAGCCTAAAGGAAGTAAGCTCCTGCCGAACCTGCGGGGGAAGTGGCAAACTTTCGTCAGAAGCGCTTTGCGATCATCTGGAAGAAGCGCATGAACATTAAATCCACAAGTTGAACTAGCTGTTCTACGCCACAACCTATACCTCCAAACCAAAAAAAACCGGCCTAGGCCGGTTTTTTCATTTAAGCTTACATGAAAATTTCATCTGTGGAATCTAAAAATGCGAAAGTCAGCATTTCTGATTATCAGGTTTACTTATTTGCAATACTTAGCCAGTGCTTCTTCTGAACCTTCGTATTCGAGGGCAGAAGCCAATTGAAAATCCTCACAAGCCCCAGCTATATTTTTCATAGCTATTTTTAATAAACCTCTGTTAAAGTAAGCTTGCCCAAACTCCTTGTCTACTGCAATAGCATTGCCATAAGCTTTGAGTGCTTCCTCAGTTTTTCCGATTTTCTGAAGTGCCCTGGCTTTCATAAATGAAGCCATTGCCGGCGCTCCTGATATATCAGCTGCCTGATTAGAATAAAGCAGGGCATTGGTATAGTTCTGCTGATTATAGTTTACATTGGCCAAGCTGAGGAGTACCTGAAAGTTATTAGGTTCTGTCTCTAAGGCTTTCTGATAGTCAGCCTTAGCTGCTTCCAGATCACCTTGCTCTTCCAGCGCTCTGCCTCTATTGTAGAGCATACGCACATCGTTGGGGTTATACTTTAAATCTTCAGAATATTCATCAGCTGCTTTGGCGTATTCGCCTTGATTGAAATATACATCTCCTGTACTGGTTTTCTTTTCCGAACAAGACCAGAGGGAAATGTAGATTAAGCAAGCCAAAAAAGCTTTGATACTAGTTTTCATTTTAATTGGATTAGACTGCTACATTATTTTCTCTGAGCGCATCATTCAGTGATGTTTTGAGATCAGTAGAGGCTTTTCTTTGACCGATGATCAAAGCGCAGGGCACCTGGAAGGTACCAGCAGGAAAATTTTTAGAGATGGACCCTGGAATCACTACCGATCTTTCTGGTACGTATCCTTTATATTCTTTGGGCTCAGCTCCGGTTACATCTATGATTTTGGAACTAGCAGTCAAAGTCACTCCTGCTCCTATCACCGCTTGCTTACCTATTCTGACGCCTTCTACTATAATCGCTCTGGATCCTATGAATGCTCCATCTTCAATGATCACCGGAGCTGCCTGAATAGGCTCTAAAACTCCTCCAATCCCTACTCCACCACTCAAATGAACATCTTTGCCGATCTGCGCACAAGAACCGACAGTAGCCCAAGTGTCAACCATCGTGCCACCTGCTACATAAGCACCAATATTAACATAACTTGGCATCATCACTACTCCAGACGCCAGGTAAGCCCCGTAGCGAGCCACTGCATGAGGTACTACACGCACACCTTTAGCAGCATAATCGCTTTTTAATGCCATTTTATCATGGAACTCAAAAGGACCTACCTCTATGGTTTCCATTTTTTGGATGGGGAAATACAGGATTACCGCCTTTTTCACCCAGTCATTTACTTTCCAATTTCCGTCCTCGGTAGGTTCAGCAACTCGGATTTTACCTTCATCTAAGTCGGCGATTACAGCTCTAATGGCCTGCTGGGTGTTATCTTCTTTTAAAAGTTCTCGGTTTTCCCAAGCCTGCTCAATGATTGTTTTCAGTTCCATTATTTTGGTTAGTTTCGTTTATGAGTGGAAAATTTGTTTCTCGAATTCCAGTCTTGATTGCCTCAAGCCTTAAGCCCGCCAAAGATACAAGAGCTTGGGGAAAGCTTGGCCTTTCATTGCGAGAAACAGGGCTATACACCTTAAATTTTATGGGATTTTCACAAAAACCCGTTGAAAATTGTGAAGGTGAAATCCATTATGCTTCCCTAGCCCGTACCCAATCAACCTGGGCAAGACTATACGCACAGCTGAGATTTTTGAAAATTTTACTCAAAGTGAGACCAAAAATCCTCATCGTATGTACCTACGAGTTTCTTCCTATAGCCTGCTTTTTTAAGCGGAAAATCGGGTATGCTTTACTTTACGATGTGCAGGAAAACTACATCAAAAACCTGGATCTGAATCCGGAATTGACAGAAACCAAAAAGTCAAAAGCAAAGGCATTAATCCGAGAAGCTGAGCAAATCTCTGGGGTAGATTTATACCTTTTGGCAGAAAAATGTTATCAAATAGAAATGCCAGAGAAGAAGCCTTTTTTGGTTCTGGAAAATAAATTCTCTGGAAAAATCCATGTGAAATCTCCTATCAATATTGGTGGGCAAAGCAGTTTTAGATTCTTACTATCGGGTACTATTACTCCAGCATTTGGCTGTCTGGAAGCTGTAAAATGGTTCAAAGAAATTGCTGCAAAATTCCCAAATTCCAGCCTGGAAATACTGGGACATGTCACCCTGCCCAAGTTTAAAAATGAGCTCGAAAAAGCCTGCTTAAACCACTCCAATATTCATTTGAATATTCAGGAAAATCCAGTGGACCATTCGAGGATTTTGGAGGCGATGAAGCAGGCAGATTTTGCACTTTTGCCTTATCAAAATCATGCAGCGATCCGGGACAAAATGCCCACAAAACTATTTGAATCTGCAGCGCTGGGAGTGCCGGTTTTGATTAGTCCAAATCCAATTTGGGAGGATTTTTTAGCTGATTTTTCTGGTGGGTTTTCTGTGGATTTTTCTAATCCAAGTAGTGCTATTGCAACTTTCGAAGCTGCCTTAAGCATGGAATATTTTACCCAAATTCCATCAGATAGCATACTCTGGGATTCTCAGAAAAAAAAATTTATTCAAGCTATAGCTTCTCTTTAAACCCAGGAGGTATGTGGATAGCTATCCACACTTATCCACTCTCATCCTATATTTTACACTCATTTCCACCAAATGGAAACTCTGAAAAAACACCCAATCACCTATCATTATTTTAGTATTCAAATCTACAACACATTGTTATAAAACAACTTACACACTTTTTTAGACAGTATAAATTTTATTTTTAGTCATCTCTAAATCCTTGATCACATAAAATTTCGACTTATCCACAGCGGTTTTAGGCAATATAAAATATATTTTTAGCTATATCTAAATAAATTTTTATATTTGGGTAATTGAAAAATGCACCAGTCATGACGCTTACCACAGCTGAGGAGAATTACCTCAAAGCCATCTACCATCTATCAGAGGGCGGAACCAAAAGTGTATCCACAAACGACGTGGCCGCGGAGATGAAAACCAAGCCCGCCTCAGTCTCGGACATGCTCCGCAAACTAGGAGACAAAGCCGTGATCGAGTACAGAAAATACTATGGGGTAAACATCACTGAAGAGGGCAAAAAAAGAGCACTTCAGACCATCCGAAAACATAGGCTTTGGGAAGTGTTTTTGGTGGACAAATTACAGTTTGCATGGGACGAGGTCCATGAGGTGGCAGAAGAGCTGGAACACATTCAATCTCCCCTACTCATCCAGCGTCTTGATGCGTTTTTGAACTATCCGAAATTTGACCCACACGGTGATCCGATTCCCGATGAATATGGTGACGTGAGAGCCAGACCTAGATTGGCTTTGATCGAAATGGACATTGACCAATCTGGCCAGATCGTGGCAGTAAAAGACAGCTCGGCGGCCTTCCTAAAATACCTCGATAAAGTAGGCGCTTACATCGGAGCCCGAATCAAAATATTGGATAAAGTCGAGTTTGATGGATCCATGGAAATTCTCGTGGATCAGAAAAAAACACTCTTCATGTCCAAGGATGTCGCAGCAAATATTCTGGCTATTCAATCATGAGAAATCTCCTCACAGTAGCCCTCCTTTTGTCCCTTTCGTTTTCTTGCAAATTTGAAAGCAAGGAGGAACGCATAAAGCCAAAAATCGTAGCCACTACCAGTATTCTCGCGGATGGCATAAGAAACCTGGTCGGTGACAATGCAGAAGTGGTGGCACTCATGCCGGCCGGTGTAGACCCACATCTTTACAAAGCCTCCGTTCGTGACCTGGATTTGCTTCAGGAGGCTGATTTGGTCGTCTACCACGGGCTTTTCCTGGAGGGAAAAATGACTGAGATTTTTGAAAAGTTAGCTTTCAGCCAAAATCTCATCAATGTATCTGAAACTATTCCAGAAGAACTTCTGATTCGTTCAGGTCCAGAAGCCCACAGTGTTGACCCGCATATATGGTTTGATGTGTCGCTTTGGACCCTAGCTTTATTTCATGCCGCTGATGAAATCATAGCATGGCAACCCGAATGGAAAGCTGAAGTAACCGAAAACGAAAAAATCTACCTAAAGCAATTGGCAGATCTGCATCAACAGAATCTCGCCAAAGTAGCCGAGCTTCGCAAAGCAAACCAAGCCCTGATCACTGCTCATGATGCCTTCTCCTACTTTGGCAAGGCTTACGACCTGGAGGTCTTGGGCCTACAGGGACTGTCCACTTTGAGTGAGCCCGGCCTGAGAGACCTGACCAGCTTGGTTAGCTTTATAGTAGAGCGAAATATCCATGCGGTTTTTGCGGAGCAAACCATCTCCCCAAAAGCCATAGAAGCTGTGGTGGCAGGCTGCGCCAATCAAAACCATGACATTTCTCTTGCAGGTCCACTCTATACCGATAGCCTAGGAGATCCAGATTCATCTGCAGGTACTTATATAGGAATGGTTGAAACCAATGTCAGTATCATTTTCCAAAGTTTAAAGCCATGATCAAACAAGTAGAATCACCAATATTAGAAATTCACGACCTCACAGTCAGCTACGATCAAAGTCCGGTTTTATGGAATGTGGATCTAAGCCTACCCTCGGGAAAACTAATCGGAATTTTAGGTCCCAACGGGGCAGGAAAATCTACACTTATCAAAGCAATCATGGGCCTGGTACCCTTATCAGGTGGCTATGTAAAAGTTTTTGACCGCGAGTTAAACGATGTAAGGAGAAGAATTAGCTATGTGCCCCAGCGGGAATCAGTGGATTGGAATTTTCCTGCATCCGTGCTTGACGTAGTCATGATGGGTACTTATGGCAAACTGGGATTATTTCGCAGGCCTGGCAAAAAGGAAAAGGAAACTGCCATAAGATGCCTGGAAAAAGTAGGCATGCAGGCATTTGTAAACAGGCAGATTTCGGAGCTTTCCGGGGGCCAGCAGCAACGCGTATTTATCGCCAGGGCTTTGGCACAAGAAGCAGACCTTTACTTGATGGATGAGCCATTCGCTGGTGTGGACATGGCGACAGAGACCGCCATTTTTAATCTTTTGCTTGAAATGACCAAAGAAGGAAAAACGGTCATTGTGGTACATCATGACATTCACTCAGCTATGAATTACTTTGATTGGATTATCATGCTAAATCTACACCTGGTGGCCTCCGGTCCTAAGTCTGAAGTGGTCACTGAAGATTTGCTTAGGAAAACCTACGGAGGCAAACTCAACCTACTGACAAAAGTAACGGACATTATCCGACAGAAGGATTTTAACCCATTAAAGAGTTGATATGAGTGATTTCGCTTATTTCTTCACCTTTCAGGACTCCTCTATCGCATTTGTGGTGATAGGGATTACCCTTTTGGGCATTGGTTCAGCATATGTGGGTACCTACAGTTTTCTAGACAAAAAGGCCTTGCTAGGTGACGCCATTTCCCATGCTGTACTTCCTGGGATTTGTTTGGGATTTATGCTGGCTGGTGAAAAGAATCCCCTGTATATCGTGACGGGTGCATTCCTATCTGGTGCCCTGGCTACCTTCCTTACCTCTTGGCTCAAAAGCAAAACCCGGTTGAGTGACGACGCAATCATTGCATCCATCCTATCCATATTCTTTGGGTTTGGGGTGGTATTGCTAACCGTCATCCAAAAATCCGGAAATCCAGAA
The DNA here is from genome assembly GCF_027594545.1 of Algoriphagus sp. TR-M9. Classification (NCBI taxonomy): domain Bacteria; kingdom Pseudomonadati; phylum Bacteroidota; class Cytophagia; order Cytophagales; family Cyclobacteriaceae; genus Algoriphagus; species Algoriphagus halophytocola. Next base: position 2,077,122 of record NZ_CP115160.1, read on the forward strand.
ATGGCAGGACTCAACCAATTTATCTTCGGAAATGCGATTGCCATACTTGAGGAAGACCTTTATCTGTATGGAGGCCTGGCGATTTTGATCATTATCACACTCAGCCTTTTTCGCAAGGAATTTAATATGCTCGTATTCAATCCTGATTTTGGATCGGCTCTGGGCTACCCCATGACCAGCATTCGTCTAGTATTCAATGTACTGATGATACTTTCCGTAGTAATCGGAATTCAGGCAATCGGCGTGGTATTAATGGCCGCCTTGCTCATCACACCTGGAGCAGCGGCTAGATTTTGGACCAATAAGCTAGGCCCACTGCTTATCTTGGCTGGTACATTTTCGGCTATCTCGGGTATCATTGGCACCTACATTTCCTTTGTGATCCCCCAGATGCCCACCGGCCCATGGGTGGTCGTCAGCCTATCCCTTCTCGCATTGATTTCTTTTCTTTTGGCTCCCAAAACCGGAGTGCTTTCCAGATACCTAGCCCGGAGAAAATATTTAAAATCCACCTTGCGGGATCATCTGCTGAAGTTTATTTTTCATGCCCAGGAAGAAGGTAAAGGAGATTTGACCATAGAAGAAATCTATGGCTCCTTTTCGCATAAAAAGCAGGAAACCAGACGTGCTATTAATAATTTAAAACATAGTGGTCTAGTAACTATGAATCAGAATATTATAAATTTCACTTCAGCAGGTAAATCAGAGGCAAAGCGAATAGTCAGGCTACACCGACTCTGGGAACTTTACCTCAACGAGTACATGAATATCGCTCCAGATCACGTCCACGATTCCGCCGAAAAACTAGAGCATATACTGACTCCGGAATTGGAGGAATTGCTGGAAAGCAGATTGAATTATCCTAAACTTGACCCTCACCAAGAGGCCATTCCCCGCGACAACGATGAGCTTTGACCAAAATGCCTTTCTGATCATATTCACCGCATCTCTCATTTCCATTTCGTGCGGATTGCTAGGTGTATTTATGATGCTGCGCAAAATGTCCATGACCGGAGACGCCATTAGCCATGCTGTGCTACCCGGGATTGTCATCGGTTTTTTTGTATCCGGCAGTCAAAGAGGCCTGGAAGTGATTATAGGAGCAGGAATACTCGGTATCATCGCGACCTTGATTATCAATTGGCTAAAGACAAAAGCAAAAGTTCAACTGGATGCATCCATAGGAATCACCTTTACCCTACTCTTTGCGATAGGAATAATCTTGATCAATCTTCTTGCTTACAAGGTAGATCTGGATCAGGAATGTGTGCTATATGGAGAAATCGCATATCTTCCTATAGATCTCTGGATCACCGATGCAGGCTTTAGCATGGGGCCCAGAATCACCTATTTAGCTATTCTCAATTTACTTTTAGTAAGTACCTTTATATTTCTGTTATACAAAGAGTTAAAGCTAACAAGTTTCGATGAAAGTTTTGGAATGGTGATAGGTCTTCCGGCTGGGGCGATTAACTTAGCTTTGATGAGTATGGTATCCTATACCACAGTAAGTAGCTTCGAAGCTGTAGGCGCCATTTTGGTGGTCGCGCTATTGGTGGTACCTCCTGCTACTGCCTTTCTCTGGACCAAAAAATTAATACCCTTAATCAAACTTACCTGTGGATTGGGTATTTTTATCTCCATTACAGGATATTATTTGGCATATTTGGTGGATAGTTCTATCGCTGGTATGATGGTTACGGTGGGCGGCCTACTCTTTCTTGGCAGTGCATTTGTGCAATATGTATTGCCCAAGCTGGGAGTCGGAACTTCCCTCCCGGTGAATCCGTTGGAGAGATGAAAATTATGAGCATGAAAAAAATACTGATTCTGGGTCTTTTGCTGTGTACAGTGAACTTTGCGAAAGCACAGGAAAAAATCGAGTGGTTAAAGTTTGAAGAGGCGGTGGCTGCCACGGAAGCCAATCCAAAAATGCTATTGGTGGATGTGTACACGGACTGGTGTGGCTGGTGCAAAAAAATGGATAAGGAGACATTTACAGATCCAGCAGTTATCCAATATATCAACGAGCGTTTCTATGCGGTAAAAATGAATGCTGAGGATACCAAACGGACTTTTGACTTTAAAGGCAAGGAATATAGTGAAGCCCAAATGGCTGCAACTATGCGTGTGCGATCCTATCCAAACTTTGTCATTATAGATCCTACACTTAAAAACATCACCCAGCTTCCCGGCTACAGACAGCCTGCAGAGTTCCTTGATGGGCTAGGACAAATCATTGAAAATGGATTTGGCGCAAAATGAGTTTTTCTCTTTCTGAACAAAATGACACCATTATCGCGCTGGCTACACCTCAGGGTGTCGGAGCGATCGCAGTAATCAGGCTTTCCGGTAAGGATGCCATTACCCTCACAGATGAGGTTTTTTATGGTAAAAATCTCTCCAAACAGGATTCTCATACCATACATTTCGGGACGATCAGAGATGGGGAAAAGATCATCGATGAAGTGCTGGTGTCCCTTTTCATCGCTCCCAAATCGTTTACCAAAGAAAATGTAGTGGAAATCTCCACACATGGATCTTCCTATATTATCAATCAGGTTCTCAAGTTACTGATACGCAAAGGAGCTAGACCGGCTAAACCTGGAGAATTTACTCAGCGTGCATTCCTGAATGGGCAATTTGATCTGGCGCAAGCTGAAGCCGTTGCCGATTTGATTCATGCCGATTCCGAAACTTCCCATCAAGCTGCACTCAGCCAAATGCGAGGTGGATTTAGCTCTGAAATCCAAGAACTTAGGGGCAAGCTGATTCATTTCGCTTCAATGATAGAATTGGAGCTGGACTTCGGCGAGGAAGATGTGGAATTTGCCAGTAGAGAAGAATTACGTGCGCTTGTAGAGCGCTTACTTCGGGTAGTTGAAGAATTAATTTTGAGCTTTGATCTGGGAAATGTGATCAAAAATGGTGTGCCCACCGTGATCGCCGGAAAGCCAAATGCCGGAAAGTCCACCTTACTCAATGCGCTACTTAATGAGGAAAAAGCTATAGTCTCTGAGATCGCCGGAACTACGCGGGATTTTATTGAGGATGAAATCAATATCGGAGGCGTAATCTTCCGCTTTATCGATACCGCAGGTTTGCGGGAAACAACAGATACCATCGAAGCCATTGGGGTAAGCAGAACCCAAGAGAAAATGAAGTCTGCTTCCTTGATTTTGTACCTCTTTGATCTGACCGATACAGATATGGTAGAGATCAATAGAGATGTAAACAAACTGGAAAATCAAGGTGTTCCTTTTCTTAAAGTAGCCAATAAGATTGACAAATCTAATTCACTATTAATTAACGAGTTAAAAGATAAACACCCTGATACTATTTTTATCTCTGCCGGGAATAAAGAGAATTTAGAAGGACTCAAAATCAAGATACTCGAACTGGTAAACCTGGATAAATTTAAGACTGGCAACACGGTGGTGACCAACGTACGACATTACGATTCACTAGTCAAAACCCGTGAATCCTTATTGGATATTCTCGGTGGTTTAGACAACCAAGTAACCAATGACTTTGTGGCGATGGATATTCGTCGCTCCTTACATTTCTTGGGTGAAATCACAGGGGAAATTACCACGGACGATCTTTTGGAAAATATTTTTCGGAATTTTTGTATCGGTAAATAAATACACTTTTCTTTGATTTCCTTTAGTTTACTTTCTGCTCAATTTCAACATATTAGCACTTTTTTGCTTGACTTTATAATCTTTCATTTATACTTTAGTTCCAACTTGAGTACAACTTTAATACAAAAGGTTGTACAACCGTACAACCAAGGTGGTAAACTAAAGCATCATGAAAATTTCTTTGAAACAGAAGAAACTGAAAAACGGAAACTTGAGTCTATACCTCGAGTATTATAAAGGATCTACCACCAATGAACATGGTAAGCGCGTCCACTTGAGGGATTTTGAGTTTCTGAACATTTACTTGGAAAATCAACCCAAGTCTGCTGTTGAGAAAAAAGAGAATAAAGAAAAGCTTCGGCTGGCTGAAAACATCCTGGCTATTCGGCAATCAGAATACATCCAAGGAAAGTTTGACATCAAAAATCTCAGCAAGTCCAAAAGACCTTTTTTGGATTTTTATAAAGAGAAGATGGAAGAGAAATCCCATTCAGAAAAAAACTACGGGGTCTGGACTTCTGCCTATGTCCATTTAAAGGATTGCATCAGTCCAAATTTTCTTTTTGATGAAGTTGATGACCATTTTTTGAAAAGGGTTAGAAAGCATTTTGACGAGGTGGCTAGAACGAAAAGCAACCTCCCCCTCTCTTTAAATTCCAAATATTCTTATTTCAATAAATTCAAGGCATGCTTGAGAAGCGCATTTAACGAAGGCTATTTGAATATCAATTACGCTGAAAGGGCTAAATCGTTTGAACAAGCAGAAAGCCAACGAGAATACCTAACTTTTTCTGAGCTTCAAAGTTTAATTGACACTCCCTGCAAATATGAGGTATTAAAAAGGGCTTTTATTTTTTCATGCTTGACAGGCCTAAGATGGTCAGATATAAACTCCCTAACCTGGTCAGAAGTCAGAGACGAAGACGATGGTGTTTTCCGGGTCAACTTCCGTCAGCAAAAAACGGATGGAGTCGAATATTTGTACATTTCAAAGCAGGCAAGAGATTTACTCGGGGAACGGCATTCTCCTCGTGACAGAGTTTTTATTGGCTTGAAATATAGCGCAGTGTACAATAATGAAATTGTCCGATGGTGCAACCGAGCCGGGGTATTCAAACATATTACTTTTCACAGTGCCAGGCATACCAACGCTGTCTTACTTCTTGAAAATGGCGCAGATTTGTATACCGTCCAAAAAAGACTCGGACATAAGGAAATTCGAACCACATCTATTTATGCAAAGGTGGTTGACAAAAAAATGAAAGAATCAGCCCTCTTAATTCCTAAGCTCAATTTGGATTTGAAACTTTAAAAATGGAAAAATCAACCACCAAAATTTTTATTTCAACTTTATTAATATTGTTGCCTGTCATTTTTTATACTAGCATCACCCTATATCTCAATTTCACGCTTTTTGTTTGGATAACTGGAATCAGTATGGTTCTCATCCAATTATTTTATATATGGAAGTTAATTAGAAGATATTCAATATGGTATACCGATTACATGTTTGATGAAAAGATGGCCGGATTTCGAAAAAAAGTAGAAAAGCCCAGAATATTTTTTTATTCTATTTTCTGGCCATTGATGTGCGTAAGTACTTTCGTTGTTTGCGTTTCTAATCCAACAGGAACTCTTTGGAAAGATGTTTTGCTTTTTGCACCGTTCGTTTTCCTATTCATCGTTGGTGTTTTGATTCTAGATTTAACATGGAAGAAAAGATTTGAAAATCGGTATATACCTCTGGTAAAAAACACCTTAAATAAAAGCCAAAAGAAATTTAGAACACATTATACATCAGGGCAGTTAGAAAAAATTTTTGATGGATTATTGGAATATGGATTTATCGAATATTTAGACCTTGAGAAACAAAAATCTCATAGAGAGCAATTTGTCGTTTGTTTTGGAAAGGGTACAACTCCATCTACCCCATTATTTGACTTAAATATTCCTGTGATTGATGCGGTTTACTTTTTCGATGAACTAAACAATAAGATTGATGGGCTTTCATATCCTACATTGGCGAAAATTTTTCTCATAAATGGGAAAGCAATAAAACCCGGATCTCTTCGAAGCTCAAAAAGCATTTCAAAAAACTCCAGAAGCAAGTCTGAAATTGAATATCAAATAGACGGTATTTTTTCAAAAATTCATTAACGAAACCCGCTAAAACATTGACAATAGTTAATTTTTATTGTCCTTTCAGGCCTCCTTTATTCTCCTTTGCTGGACAACATCAAAAAAACGCAGCAATGGAAAACGAACAAATCCTACACAAACTCAATCGCATTGAGAAATTTATGTTTGGCCTTAAGGATATCTTGAATCCTGAGGAACTTAGTGAGTATACAGGTTTCAAAGTATCCTACATCTACAAACTAGTAAGCCAATCCAAAATCCCTTATTCCAAGCCTAATAATGGCGCACTTTTCTTCGATCGCAAAAAGATTGATGATTGGCTATTGCAAAATCCAAGTAAATCGGAAGCAGAAATAAGAAAGGAAGCTTTGCAGTACACCAGAAAAAAATAAAGCGAACCCTTTCGAATTCGCTTTTAATAATGTGGAAAGAGTATCTCCGTCTGACAGCGTAAAGATACTGGTTCTGCATTCTTTTTCAAACTCTTAAAGCAGCTCCATGAAAAACAGAAATCCTTTCAAACGATTGGATGATGACTCCAATTCCCCCATGGTAAAGATGATCCGATACTTGCTAAGCAAATATGACTTTATCAACAACGTAGTAGTCTACGAAGTCTTTGCCAGTGAAAAAGAAAAAAACAACTACCTGCGGGTCAATCCCCATACCCTATTGATCGAGGCAAAATCAGCGGGACACAACACATCCCTTGCCGATATCAATTCCTTCTTGAGTAGTGACTTTATTCCGAAGGTAAATCCCTTGGAAGTCTATTTTGAGCACCACAAACAGCACTGGAATCAAGAAAAACATGGTGATTACATAGACCACATCACCAACTATATCCAAGTGCTGGATCAGGAAAGGTTCCAAGTCCAGTTCAAGAAATGGCTAGTCCGTTGCATCGCTTGTAGTCTAGACGACCAATACTTCAACAAGCAGGCCTTGATTTTAGTCCAGGACAAACAAAACAGCGGAAAGTCGACCCTGACAAGATTTCTTACCCCTCCAGATCTCAGCGAATACCAGACCGAAAACATCTCTATTGATAAAGACAGTTTGATTGCGCTATGTCAAAACTTCCTGATAATCCAGGATGAATTGTCAACACTCAACAAACAGGAAATCAATGCTCAAAAAAGCTTGATGAGTCGCTCTTATATCAAAGTCCGACATCCCTATGATAGAAAGCCTACCATGGAACCCCGTAGAGCATCCATTATTGGTTCTACCAACAAGGCGGAAATTCTAACAGACGATACAGGGAGTGTCCGTTGGCTTTGCTTTACCCTGATTGGAATCAACTGGAAGTACAAACAAGAGATTGATATCAACCGAGTCTGGTCTCAGGCATATAGCCTTTACAAAAGCGGTTTTGAATACAATATGACTGCCGAGGAGATCACGGAAAACGAACTGGCCAATAACCAGTTCAGCACAATCACCATGGAGTTTGAGCTAATCCAGAAACACTTTGAGCCAGGAAATAAGAAGGACGAATTCATGACTCCCTCAGACATCATCCAATACCTGAATAAAGCAGAGGGATCACTTCTCAAAATCAGCCGGGAGGAAATCGGAAAAGCCCTGAAAAGACTCGGGTTTGAACGGATTGCCAAAAGAGGCTATGGTGACAAATCCTATCCCGTAAAAGGCTATTATATAAAAACCCCTAATCCACTTACTACCTTACTACAATGAATATATATAATTGATATACTGATAGTTACCTGTAGTAAGGTTAAATCAAACGAGGTTACTACACCTTACTACAAAACCGGAAATGTAGTAACCGTAGTAAGCTTAAAATGCCAATAAAAATGCAACGTGACTACAGATAACACATTGATTTTCTATCGATTAAAGCTAGTGTAGTAACGTAGTAAGCTACTTTGACAATTTTAACTAACAAACTATACCAATCATGAACTGCAAGCAAGCCAATCAAATCAGCATTCTCGAATATCTCGCAGCAATTGGCACCCAATCAGCGAAAAACCTTGGAAGCTATTCCATATACTTCTCTCCTTTCAGGGAAGAAAAAACACCTTCTTTCAAAGTAGATCACAGGAGCAATCTTTGGATCGATTTCGGGAACGACAATGAAGGTGGAACCCTGATCGACCTAGTCTTGAAATTAAACCCTGCATTTTCGATTGAAGATGCCCTGAATCATCTCACACAAAGAAACCTAGAGTCTTTTTCTTTTCAACAGCAAGACAATCACCATGACTTGAAAGCCGGTTCTAAAATCCATGTGTATGCAGTCAAACCAATTGGTACCAACAATGCTATTTCCGAATACATAGAATCTCGCGAGTTAACCTTGTTCGTGGCTCGACAATTCTGCAAGGAAGTGTACTTCGAGGTGGACGGAAAGAAATATTTTGGAGTAGGAATCCAGAATAACAACGGTTGGTCTCTTCGCAACAAATACTGGAAAGGATGCACGGGACAGGGTATCAGTGTTTTTGGAGATCCAAAAGGAAACGGTAATTCAACCTTGGCAATATTCGAAGGGATTTTTGACCTGATGAGTTACTTTCAAAGAAACAATTTACAGGAGATTCCCTCTTGTTTAATGTCACTTAACTCATTGGCAAATACCAAAAAAGCCACCTCCTATTTCGAGCAATTTAAAACTGTGGAGCTATACCTTGATCGGGACGATCAGGGAAAGAAAAATACCAAAGAACTACTAAAGGAACACTCCCATTGCATAGACAAAAGTCTGGACTATACAGGATACAAGGACTATAATGAAATGCTAATTCATGAAGGTCGACTGGGCTTTCTTCGATGAGGGTCGCTTTGCGAAGCAAGCTATGTTTCGGCCAGACCGAAACGCTTGCTTCGCTCCGCTCAGAAATCAAAAACTCACTTCGTTCATTTACCGATATGGCAAGACCTAAGCTACCGCAAAAAGAAAAAAAGAGCATCAAGTTTTCCTTCAAAATGGACGAAGGGGAATATGAGCAATTGGCAAAACTATGTGAATACTCCGACCTCAGCGCTTCCGAAGTGATCAGATCTTGTGTCTTCAAAAACAGACTACCGAAAGCACGTACACCTATTCTGGAAAAGCAAACCTATCTAGAGCTAAAGAAGATCGGAACAAACATCAACCAAATCGCAAAACACTATAATTCAAATATTCCGGTACCATCTGATAAGCTTGCAGCTTTCCAGGCTTTACAAGAAAAACTAAATCTTCTAATCAAACTTCTAGTCAATGATCACTAAGGTATCCATAGGAACTTCTTTCATGGGAGCGTTGAACTACAATTTGCAAAAGCTTTACTCCAAGGACGAGTCCCAAAAAGCTGAGTTACTTGCTACTAATTTTGCTAGCCTCAAGCAACAATCTATCAAGAATGAGCTGCGCTTATTGCAAAGTTTAAATCCCAGATTGAAGCGAAACACCTTTCACACCAGCCTCAATTTTGGCAAGGACGAGGTGATTTCTAATGATAAAATGCTCACCATCGCCGAAGAGTACATAAAGAAAATGGGCTTTGACAATAATGCTTATTTCATCTTCCGGCATCATGACACCGGCCATCCACATTGCCATATTCTAGTGCTACGCAACCGATTTGACGGAACCGTGGTCTCAGACAGCAGGAACTACCAAAGAAGCGACCAAATCGCCAGGGAGTTAGAGATTAAGTATAATCTGGAACAGGTAAAATCAAGCCAAGAATCAAAGGTAAAATCTCCCGACAAGGATGAAATAGAAATGGCTTTGCGGACTGGTAAAGCCTCCCAACGAATAGTACTACAGGAGTTGGTGGGAGCAGCTTTGAAAAAAAGTAACAACATCCCCTCCTTTATTGGCCATCTGGAAAAGAGCGGGGTCTATGTATTATTCAACCAAGCCAGTACAGGCAGAGTATCTGGCATCTCCTACTGCTATGGCGGATTTGTCGCTAAAGGCCAGGCACTGGGAAATCAATTCAAATGGGGACAGGTATCCAAAACACTACACTATGAGCAAGCTAAAGACCTTCAATCAATTGACGAAGCAAACCATCGAACAAGAGCAGCATACCCAAAGGGAGAAAATGACTATTCAGCTGGAAAATCAACAGTTGATCGAATGTCTAATAGAACTGCGAAACTACCAGAATCAAATCTTGAAGAATCAAAAAATTCTTCAAGATCAAATCCGTTCGAATCATCAAATCATAGCTTCGAAACAAGATCCACGAATAAAGAAACTGATTTCGGGAATGATAGAGAACCGGAAAATTTACCGTCAAGTGATCAAGGTAGTACAAATAGCTTTTTTCACGCTCCTAGTGCCATTGCTAGCCTTGGTGACCTGCTTGCTGCTGCTTCGACTACTGGGAATGTAAATGACGACAGCAAAAGGAAAAAGAAGAAGGAAGACAAAAATATAGGCATAGGGCGCTAATAAGTCTACTTTTCATATATGACCATATATCGGTATATATGGATATATGGCCATAGATATATACGTATATATATTTACCCCCCTTCACTGAGATTAGGTGGACACAGGCAAAACCTTCTTTCCGACAGATAAAAATCGTCAGCGAAAATCTCATTCTTGAATTTTTGGACAAATATGGGAAGGCAAAAAAAGAAGATATCGACAAATTACTTTTCGACCTGCTTCCGAATGTTCTGAATGAGCAGCAAAAAAGCAACAAAATCAGAAATCTAATGAACGCCCTTTCTAAGAAGGAACACCAGATCGAAAATACTGGAACAAACAGAAAACCAGTTTGGATAAAAAGTTTATCTAACTAACTGATTAAAAACATTTTTTAGACAAACTTTTAGATAAACTTTACTTATAGGTATTGGGACGAATTAGGAAGTTTTTTTTTTGAAGCACAAGATTTCTTAAAGATAAACTTTAGATAAACTCGGGAAAGAATAGTTATCAGATTAAGAGGTAATATTGCAGGGGTGTGATAAAATAGAACCTATGAAAAAATCAAGAAAAATCACAAAGATGATTTCCCAAGGTTACAAAGAAGCCTTGGCGATGCAAGCTGGGAAAATCAAGTATAAAACCAACAGCTCATTTAGTGAGATGGAAACTGATTTGGAACCAGAAAAAAGTGATGACCTTAAAGATTACCGTTGACAGGTAATAAACTCTAGCTTAACATTTCGGAATGCACATTAGCCGTCTCATAAAAGGTGGGCAAATGGATATTTGAGACCTTGATTAAAGAGATGAGTTTATGAGAATGAAAATTGCGTCTTTTCAGCGGAAGTACCCTTACCAAAATTTGTCTCATAAAACGGTCGTTTTTTAAAACAGATTTTGGTAGCTTAGTCTTCTGGTATTTCCCTGGCATCCAACAAAATTATTACACCATAACAATAATCTTTAAACCTTATCTGGATTATTACGTGTCCTAGAATTCAATTGGATTTATTTTCATTCTCATGTGAAAAGCCTATAATTGTAATAGTGAAGAAATCATTTTCCATAGTTTTAGCATTCTTACTTCTTTTCGCAAACATCGGTTTGGCGAAGAGCAGCCATATATGCATGGGATCTGAGATGTTAAATGCAATTGGCCTTTCAGCAAAAAATTTGGATTGCGGAATGAAACATCAATCGGAATCTCCTTCGAGTGATCAAGGAGATTTAAGCAATGCTGATGAATGCTGCCAAAATAGTTTTGAACTCATTCACAATGACAGTGATCAGAATCTTAAAGTAATAAACCTCGACGCTGCCCAACTTATTTTTGTAGCAGCTTTCACACAAACATTCATTTTTGGAATAGATCCAGTTCCTATAACTGAATATTCCAACGTATTTATTTCTCCCCCTGCGATTGATAAGGACTATACTGTTTTTTTTCAATCTTTCTTGATTTAATCCGGATAGGTAAACTTAGGTCTTACAGACCGCCTTTTTCTATGAGCTCAATTGCTTGTAGCAAAGTTTATCCAGTATTCCATTTTCTTAGGATTATTTCATGCTTAACTCAATTATCAAGTATTTTCTTGAAAACAAATTAGTTACAGTTCTTTTGCTTATCGCTTTGATAGCTTGGGGAATTGTGACAGCTCCCTTCGGTTGGAAAGTAGGTTCTCTTCCATCAGATCCTGTCCCCGTTGATGCCATTCCTGACATTGGCGAAAACCAACAAATTATTTTCACCCAATGGCCAGGTAGATCTCCACAGGATATTGAGGATCAAATCTCCTACCCACTTACTACCTATCTATTAGGAATTCCTGGAGTAAAGTCCATCCGTAGCTCTTCTATTTTCGGCTTTTCCAGCATATACATCATCTTCAATGAAGACACAGAATTCTATTGGTCTAGATCAAGAATCCTGGAAAAACTCAGTTCATTACCTGCAGGATTGCTTCCAGAGGCAGTTCAGCCGGGACTGGGTCCTGACGCCACTGCTCTAGGCCAGGTATATTGGTACACACTGGAAGGAAGAGATGAGCAAGGCAATCCGACCGGAGGATGGGATCTTCACGAGATAAGGACTGTTCAGGACTTCTTTGTTAAGTATGGCTTAAACGCCGTGGAAGGCGTTTCGGAAGTGGCTTCAATCGGTGGATTTGTACAGGAATATCAGGTAGATGTAAATCCCGACGCGCTTAAAGCCTATAATATTCCCTTGATGAAAGTCATGGAGGCAGTTAAGCAATCCAATAGGGACGTAGGTGCCAAAACCATAGAAATCAACCAAGCAGAATATTTAGTGCGCGGTTTGGGCTATATCAAAAAGGTAGAGGACTTAGAAGAGGCGGTGGTTGCCGTGGAACAAAACGTGCCGATCCGGATAAAAGACATTGGCGTGGTAAGCCTAGGACCAGCCAACAGAAGAGGACTTTTAGATAAAGACGGAGCTGAGGTAGTCGGCGGTGTAGTAGTCGCGCGATACGGCTCTAATCCTCTTCAGGTCATCAACAATCTGAAAGAGAAAATCACAGAAATAGCTCCTGGCCTCCCAAAAAAGACCTTAGCCGATGGTCGTATTAGCCAGTTGACCATTGTTCCATTTTACGATAGATCTACACTGATTCAGGAAACCCTAGGCACCTTGGAGGAGGCGCTTTCTTTGGAGATTCTGATTACTATTCTGGTTGTGATTGTGATGGTCTATAACCTGCGAGCATCTATTCTGATTTCAAGCTTATTACCAATTGCAATTCTGATGGTTTTTATAGCGATGCGCTATTTTGGGGTAGATGCAAATATTGTAGCTCTATCTGGAATAGCTATCGCCATCGGTACGATGGTGGATTTGGGGATAATCCTTTCAGAAAACATTATCAAGCACATCGATGAAGCTCCTCCAGAGCAGAAGTTGGTCACGACCATTTACAAAGGATCATCAGAAGTAGCCACTGCAATCCTTACCGCTGTGTCCACCACTATTGTGAGTTTTATTCCGGTTTTCACAATGGAGGCTGCCGAGGGAAAATTATTTGGACCTCTAGCCTATACCAAGACTTTTGCACTTATAGCAGCATTGATCGTTTCCTTGCTTATTCTGCCCATGTTGGCTCATGTGTTCTTTGGTTTCAAAATCAAAAATCAGCGATATAAGCTGCTAGGAAATGGATTATTACTAATTCTAGGAGTAGGCGCACTGATTTACGGCTACACTTGGGCAGGAATTATGTTGTTACTATTTGGCATTATTTCCTTCGCCAAATTATATGTAGAGAAAGAGGCGATAGAAATCCCAAAGCGCATACGCCCTATTTATAACCAACTTGAAATTATTCTGGCAATAGGTGGTGTGGTTTGGTTATTAGCGACGTATTGGTTGCCACTTGGTGCTTCACGTTCTCTATTTTTCAATGTCTTGTTCGTTGCTATTCTTGTGAGTTTGATATTGGGGGCATTTACCTTGCTGGAATACAATTACAAACGTGTATTAACCTGGTGCTTGGATCACAAAGCAATCTTCCTGACTATACCGGCAGTCTTGATTCTCTTTGGAGCTACGGTTTGGCTTGGGTTTAATACCACTTTTGGATTAATCCCAAAGACCACCAATCTGGTTGGCTGGGATATTCAATCCAGTAAGCCTTGGTCTAGTCTAACGCATACTTTCCCAGGTATGCAAAAGGAATTTATGCCTTCCCTGAATGAAGGTAGCTTCCTGCTGATGCCAACCGCCATGCCGCATTCCGGCATTGCTTATAACAGAAAAATCATCGGCCAACTGGATATGCTGCTGACCAATATTCCTGAAGTAGATCTCACGGTCGGAAAACTTGGTAGAGCTGAATCAGCTTTGGATCCGGCACCGATCTCTATGTATGAGAATATCATTAATTATAAACCAGAATATCTTCTCAATGCAAAGGGCCATAAACAGCGGTTTAAAACTGACAAGGAAGACCGATTCATTTTTTCCACGGGAGATACCCTTTCCAACCAAGATGCAATCGCACAAAATAAGCCTGCCAAAAACTTAATTCCTGACGAGGAAGGCATGTATTTCCGAAACTGGCGGGAACACATCAAATCTCCAGATGATATATGGAAAGAAATCATCGCAGTTACCAAAATACCGGGAATCACTTCCGCTCCTAAATTACAACCGATAGAAACCAGATTGGTCATGCTCCAAACAGGTATGCGAGCACCAATGGGTATTAAAGTATATGGGCCTGATCTACAAACTATAGAGGACTTTGGTATTCAACTGGAAAACATCCTGAAGCAAGTTCCATCAGTCAAAGAGGAAGCAGTTTTCGCAGATAGAATCGTGGGAAAACCTTATCTGCATCTAAATATCAACCGAGAAAAAATCGCGCGATTTGGACTGACGATAGAAAATGTGCAGCAAACTATAGAAACGGCTATTGGTGGCATGAACATAACCACTACAGTAGAAGGCAGAGAGCGTTTTCCTGTGCGTGTTCGCTATCCAAGAGAATTGCGCGATGACCCTGAAAGTTTGGCTAAGATCTTTGTTCCAACTCCTACCGGAGCTCAAATCCCTTTAGGGCAACTCGTGGATTTTGAGTACAAACGTGGCCCTCAAGCCATCAAAAGCGAGGAGACTTTCTTGGTCGGTTATGTGCTTTTTGACAAAAGAGACGGGGATTCTGAGGTGACTGTGGTTGAAGATGCACGACAGTTGATCCAAAGCAAAATTGATTCAGGGGAGCTGGATGTGCCCGCAGGAATCACCTACAAGTTTTCTGGTAGTTATGAAAATCAGGTTCGTGCTGAGAAACGGCTGAGTATCATCGTTCCGGCAGTATTGGCTATTATCTTTTTGATTCTGTATTTCCAATTCAAATCAGTCACTACTTCCCTGATGGTATTCACTGGAATAGCCATGGCATTCAGTGGTGCATTTATCACACTTTGGTTTTATGGACAAGGATGGTTTGCTGATTTTGATCTCTTCGGTACCAATATGCGAGACCTGTTCCAAGTTCACCAGATAAATCTAAGTGTAGCAGTCTGGGTGGGATTCATTGCACTATTTGGTATTGCCACTGATGATGGAGTGTTAATGGCCACATATCTGGATCAAAGTTTTGAACGAAATAAAACTGATACTCCACAAGGGATACGAATGGCTATTGTGGAAGCTGGTCAGCGAAGAATCAAGCCCGCCGTGATGACTTCAGCTACCACAATCATTGCATTGCTTCCGATTTTAACCTCTTCTGGAAGGGGATCGGACATCATGATTCCTATGGCTATTCCAGCCTTTGGAGGAATGATCGTAGCGGCTATCACCTACTTTATTGTACCAGTTCTTTACTCCATTCGAGAAGAACGAAAACTTAAAAAAAGCTGAAAATGAGAACTTTCACACTTTCCTTTCTTTTGCTCCTGGGGATGAGTTTCTCAGCTGCTTCGCAAAGCTTTGAAGACTATTTTCTAGTGGCCGCCGAAAACAATCCGGGGCTTCAAGCCAAATACAAGGCATTCGAAGCTGCCATGGAAAAAATATCACAATTTGGGTCATTACAAGATCCTAATCTGTCATTTGGATATTTTGTATCACCAGTGGAAACCCGTGTGGGCCCGCAACAAGCCCGTTTTTCCTTAACTCAGATGTTCCCTTGGTTTGGCACCTTACGTGCACAAGAAGATGTAGCATCCTTAATGGCTGAAGCGAAGTATCAGGAATTCTTGGATGCTAAAAACCAGCTATACAATCAATTGGCGGCAGTCTATTATCCCCTGCTTGAGACCCACGAGTTAATAGCTATTGAGGAAGAAAATCTGAGAATTTTAGAAACCTACTATTCACTTGCTACTTCCAAATTAGAAAATGGACAAGGTTCGCTAGCCGATGCACTACGAGTAGATATCATGATTCAGGCATCCAAGACGAACGTAGAGGTGCTTAAGATGAAAATAAAAGGAAGCAATTCCTGGTTCAATTCCCTCCTTGCCAAGTCTCATGATTCTCCAGTAGAGATCTCAGAAAAGCTGGAAATATCGGCTGCTGACAGGATGATTTCTCCTGATTCTATTCACACAAATCCATTGCTGGAGAGCGTTGATCTGAAAATTCAAGCCAGTGAAGCCTCTGTGCTGGTTGCCCAAAAACAAGGAATGCCAAAGCTGGGAGCTGGAGTGGATTATGTCCTGGTCGGAGAAAGAACAGATGTCGTTATGGCGGACAATGGCAAGAATGTCTTGATGCCTATGATCACGATGAGTCTTCCGATTTTCAGAGCAAAATACAAGGGAGCTCAGAAGGAGGCAGAACTAATGCAGGAATCTTACAAACTGGAAAAGGAAGAGCTGAGCAACAAGCTCTATGGCTCCTATTACCGCTATTCTTCCGATATGCAAATCCAGGAAGATTTGATCAGCCTCTATGACAAGCAAGTGGTGACTTCGGAACAAACGTTAGAGTTGCTTTACAATGGCTACAGCAATTCTGGAAGAGACTTCGAAGAGGTATTGAGAGTACAACAACAATTACTTGAATTCCAAAAAATGAAATTAAAAGCCATGGTGACTTACAAGACTTCCCTGGCACAAATCAATTATCTAACCGCTAAAACCTACTAATTATGAAAAGCAAAAGCTATGTAAAATTCGCAGCAATGATGGCAGTTTCATTCGTCATTATGTATGCAGTCATGTTTTTGAATGCAGATCTTTTCGAGCATGTCATGCTCAGCACCACCAGAACCTACATGACCATTTTGATGGTGGCTCCCATGGCCATCTCTATGATGTTATTTATGTGGGGGATGTACGAAAACAAAAAAGCCAATTACATCATCCTAGGCTCCGCGCTGATCATCTTCATAGGCACATTGACTATGCTAAGAAATCAGACTTTGATCGCAGATGTGCAGTGGATGAAAGCAATGATCCCACATCACTCTTCAGCAATCATGGTTAGCCAAAAAGCGAATCTTCAAGATCCAGAGGCTCAGAAACTGGCGCAAGATATCATTGAGGCTCAAAAGCGTGAAATAGCCCAGATGCAGGATATGATCAAAAGACTAGAGGCTGAAAAATAGAATTACTATGGATCATTCAAATCACAGCAGTACGCAACATGCCTCTCCACATAAGAGAAAGCATGAAAGGAATGGAAGGACATGATCACAGCATACATCATATGCATATGATCGAAGATTTCAAAAAACGATTTTGGATTTCATTAGTGATCACCTTACCAATAGTAGTCCTTGCACCGATGATTCAGAGCCTTGTAGGGTATGAATTCAGATTTGACGGTGATAGATACCTACAGTTTGCACTTTCATCAATAGTCTTTTTTTACGGTGGCTGGCCTTTCTTAATCGGCATGGTCGATGAATTGAAAAAGAGGAAACCAGGTATGATGACCCTGGTAGCATTGGCTATTTCGGTAGCCTACTTCTATAGCTCCGCAGTGGTATTTGGCTTATCAGGAAAAATGTTCTTTTGGGAGCTCGTCAGTTTAATCGACATCATGTTGGTGGGGCATTGGATAGAAATGAAATCTGTTATGGGCGCATCAAATGCCTTGCAAGAACTTGCAAAGATGATGCCCTCCGAAGCAAGGAGAATTAAGGACAATGGAGAATCCGAAGATGTACCCATTGCAGAGCTAAAGTCTGGAGACACCATTCTGGTGAGGCCAGGTGAGAAAATCCCAGCTGACGGACAGGTTCTCGAAGGAAGCAGTCATGTAAATGAATCCATGCTTACCGGGGAGTCCAAGCCTGTAGCAAAGCAAAAAGACGATGAAGTAATAGGTGGGTCAGTCAACGACAACGGTGCACTGAAAATCAAGGTGAAGCATACCGGTGAAGACTCCTATTTGTCCAAGGTAATCGGATTGGTGACAGAAGCACAGAAAACTAAGTCTAACACTCAAAATCTGGCTGACAAGGCAGCGGGGTGGTTGTTTTACATCGCTTTGGCAGCAGGGATTATCACACTGGTCGTTTGGTTGGGTTTGGGCAAAGACTTCAATTATGCGCTAGAGCGAATGGTAACTGTCATGATCATCTCCTGTCCCCACGCATTGGGACTGGCAGTACCATTGGTCGTTGCGATTTCCACCTCCGTATCGGCCAAGCATGGCTTATTGATTCGAAACAGGACAGCTTTTGAAAACTCTAGAAAACTGACCACCATCATATTTGATAAGACTGGAACCTTGACCAAAGGGGAATTTGGAGTGACTCGATTCAAAAGTGTAAATGCAGAAACTGACGATCAAGAATTACTTGCCATCGCAGCTGCTCTTGAAAATAATTCTGAGCATCCTATAGCTGCTGGAATAGTTAGGAAATCCAAAGAACTAGATCTGAAACTTGACAAGGCTGAAAACTTCCAGAATATCACTGGAATGGGTATAGAAGCTAATCTCAATGAAAAAGAAATCAGCATTTTAAGCCCTGGAGGATTAAAACAAAAAGGAATCGAACAACCAGAAAGAGCTTTTAAAACAGAAGACGAAACTGTGGTTTTTGTTCTTTCGGATGAAAAACTAATCGGCTTCATCGCATTGGCAGATGAAATTCGAGAGGAATCCAATGAGGCAATAGATACCCTCAAAAAGCAAGGGATAAAAGTTCTTATGGCAACAGGGGACAATGAAATAGTTGCAAAGGCTGTAAGTGAAACACTCGGGCTGGACGGCTATTATTCTGAAGTAATGCCAGAAGACAAGCAGAAGATAATCAAAGGATTACAGGGGAAAGGTGAATTCGTCGCAATGACGGGGGATGGAGTGAATGATGCACCTGCTTTGGCTCAGGCAGATGTGGGAATCGCAGTGGGCTCTGGAACCGACGTAGCAGCTGAAACAGCTGATATTATTTTGGTTAACAGTAACCCAAAAGACATTGCCAATTTAATCCTTTTCGGGACGGCCACTTACAGAAAAATGATGCAGAATATCTGGTGGGCGGCAGGCTACAATATCGTGGCAGTACCTCTGGCTGCAGGAGTATTGGCAGGTGCAGGAATTATTCTTAGCCCAGCAATCGGTGCCGCTTTGATGAGCCTCAGTACTGTGATCGTAGCACTTAACGCACAATTACTAAAAAGACAAATTAAATCCTAAATGAACGTGCTTTGATTATAACTCCCTATGAGCAACTAAATCAAATAAGAAACCAATTTAAAACTCAAAAATTATGAAAACTCAAAAATCAATTTTATCGCTGGCACTCATTGCCGGACTGTCAATTTCCCTTATCGCCTGTGGAGAGAAAAAACAAGATGATCACGCTGCAGGATCAGAAGAACATGACCATGAGGCTATGTCTGAAACGATGGAAAATATGGATCAAAAAATGACCATGACCGGAATTGCATCTAAGACAGAACTTATTAACGAATACTTGGAAATTAAGAAAGCTCTAAGTGCCAACAACAAAGAGGATGCTGCCAAAGCAGCCACCAAACTTGCTGAAAATGCCAAAACGATCTCTTTCGATAAGGTTTCTGCTGATAATAAAACAACTGTGAATGAAATTCTTGAAGTTATTCAAGAACACAGTGAACACATTGCTAAAAGTGAAATGGATCATCAGATTGAACATTTTCAGGCCATGGGTAAGGATTTTGAAGATCTACTGGCCATTGTAGGTTCGGACAGAAAACTTTATGAGCAATACTGCCCAATGTACAATAATAATGAGGGGGGTATGTGGCTGAGTGATTCAGAAGAAATTGTTAATCCTTTGTTCGCTGGAAAGATGCAAACCTGTGGTTCTGTTAAAAAAGTAATTGAAGTCGGGTGAAAAAGGTTATCTGGGTTTCCTTGTTTATACTCATAATTGTATTGGTGGGAATTCAATTCATTCCCACCAACCACAATCCAAACATACCTGCAGGCCCCGATGACTTTCTGATTCTCAATAATACCCCAGCTCAGATAGGAAAGATGCTTAAAACATCGTGCTACAACTGTCATAGTGAACAGATCAACTACCCTTGGTACAGTAATTTTCAGCCAGCAGGTTGGCTATTAGATAAGCATTTCCGAGAGGGAATGGCAGAGTTGAATTTCTCAGAATTTGGTAGTCTATTTGGGCGGATGAAAAAGATGAAATTGGAAAGTATGATCAAACAAATTGAGCAAGAAAAAATGCCTATCCCTTCTTATACACTGATTCACAGAGATGCAATATTGTCTGATTCTGAACGGAATGAGCTTACAACTTATTTAAAAACTCTGAATTAATTGAAAACCCTAAAATCTACATATGGAGGGGGCTCTTGGATAGATTAAAAAATAGATCGCAAAAATGAAAAATATACTCAACAACAAGCTTGTAATGCTTGTCACCGTATTGGTGGTAGGAATAGTTGTAGGCTGGCTGACTAAACCAGATACAGCTCCGAACATGGAAGTGGATGAACATGATCATGTAGAATCGATTGCAGGAATCCCTATTACGTACACATGCTCCATGCATCCTCAGATAAGACAAAACGAGCCTGGTGATTGCCCTATCTGTGGAATGGATTTAATCCCTCTGGAAAATGAAAATGTAGAAGCTGACCCCATGGCTATCACTATGTCTCCTACTGCTATGCAATTGGCAGGAGTCCAATCATTGGTCGTTGGCAATTCTTCAAGTGATAAGTCCATAAGACTTAATGGAAAAATCCAAGCTGATGAACGCCAAAACTATACCCAGTCAGCCCATATTTCTGGGAGAATAGAAAATCTGACAGTCAACTTTACAGGAGAGTATGTAAAAAAAGGTCAGACTTTAGGACAACTCTATTCTCCGGAATTGGCTACAGCTCAAGAGGAATTGTTTCAGGCTCAGAAAATTAAGGATTCTCAGCCTGCACTTTTCGCTGCTGCAAAATCAAAACTGAAAAACTGGAAATTAACAGATGGTCAAATTGATCAAATTCTGGCAACAGGAAAAGTAACTGAACAGGTACCAATTTTAGCTAATGTTTCTGGATACGTGACTGAGAAAATGGTGAATCTGGGTGATTATGTAAACCGTGGAGAGCCTATTTATCAGATCGCTGATCTCAGCAAAGTTTGGGTGCTGTTTGATGTTTATGAGTCAGAATTACAATGGATTAATAAAGGTGATGAGATTGAATTTACTGTGCAGTCACTTCCAGGAGAGACTTTTACAGGAAAGGTTAGCTACATAGACCCCATGGTCAATCCTCAGACTAGAGTTGCGAAAGCAAGGCTGGAACTGAGCAATTCTAACCTGAAGTTCAAGCCCGAGATGTTTGTTTCAGGAAAAGTTGAGAGTGAAGGTTCCTCAAAGGATAATAGCATTGTGGTGCCAAAAACTGCGGTAATGTGGACTGGAACCCGTTCAGTAGTATACGTTAAGACAGCTACAAATCAGTCCGTAACCTTCCAACTTAGAGAAGTGACTCTAGGTCCGGCTCTGGGGGATCATTATCAAATAGAATCGGGATTGTTGCCAGGAGAAGAAATAGCAGTGAATGGCACATTCAGTATAGATGCCGCTGCCCAATTGGCAGGAAAACCAAGCATGATGAGTCCTGATGGAGGTTCAGCAATGTCTGGGCATAATCATGGCGGTATTGCAATGCCTGTTTCAAATACCTCAGCTACTGCAAATCCCGAATTCATATCTCAAGATGCTAAAAATGAGTTAAAGCCTCTTTTTGATAGCTATTTTGAGTTAAAAGATGCCTTGACCCAAGATAAGTTAACAGCCTCTTTGAACTCCGCAAGGAAAATGAAATCGATCATTTCAAAAGTAAACATGAGCAAATTCAAAGGTGAATCCCATATGAGTTGGATGAAATATGAAAACAATCTTAAAACCCATCTTGATAAGTTTGTTGAGCAAAAATCACTTGATGAGGTGAGAAAAAACTTCCTTAATATTTCTGATGAAATGGTATCAATTGCAAAGAAATTCCATCCCTATCCATCCAAAATCTATGTTCAACATTGTCCTATGGCAGATAGTAACAGAGGTGCGGATTGGTTGAGTTTGGAGGATAAAGTAATCAACCCATATTTTGGACCTTCCATGCTCACGTGTGGGGAAGTAATCAAAACAATCAAATAAATACACTTCCTTCTAAGTAGATGGTAAAAGAAGACAATTCACCACCGTCTCCCCAAGCCTCGAGCTTATCTAACTTCCTCTAGATGTTTCATACGATGGATTTCGCAGTAAGAGACAATTTCAACAACATACATCTTCGGATATTATCTCTTGCAGAATATTGGCGGGAGGATCTGGTTTCACATGATTCTTTAAGACGAAGAAAAAAATTAAAAATAACCTTAAAAATTATTAAGTTAACTATGAATTGATGGCCAAAACAAGACCAAAACGCTACTGATTTCGCTACTGTCTCAAAATAAAAAACCCTAACCATCATTTTTTCAGAAGGTTAGATTTTTTAGATGTAGAGAGGAAGGGTCTAAAACCTTAATCTGTGCGATTACTTCTATAGCTCAATAACACAATATAAATGACATGAACTACTAGGCGAAA
The DNA here is from genome assembly GCF_027594545.1 of Algoriphagus sp. TR-M9. Taxonomy (NCBI): domain Bacteria; kingdom Pseudomonadati; phylum Bacteroidota; class Cytophagia; order Cytophagales; family Cyclobacteriaceae; genus Algoriphagus; species Algoriphagus halophytocola. The sequence goes on from NZ_CP115160.1 coordinate 2,099,834, forward strand.
AATTAGACCTACTTTGAAGATCAGACTGAAAATACGCCGTTTCCAATTTTGCCACAGCTTGTGGCAAAAATCGTTTCCGGTTCCATTGATTCGCCAAGGAAACGATAGAGCTACCAATTTATTTGACCTGAATTCAACCAATTTCCAACTACCTAATATTTCTGAGTAGTTCAACTGTTTTAGGTTTCCGAAACTTTCAAATTTTAACTTCTTCCTAATCAGTGAAAGGCTTATAAACTTGCAACTTTTGGATTCAATTCAAAACAATAAATTCTCATTGTGAAATTTCCACCATGGGGAGGTAGTAGCGTGTATGCCTTAATTTTCCAGTCTTTTTTAAGGCTCCAATAGCCACCATTTCCGTAAGATCTCTGGTTGCAGTAGCAGGGGAAGTTTTGCTGATTCGGATATAGTTCTCGGCACTCAGCCCACCTTGGAAACCAGCTGGTCCCTCTCGAAATAACCGAAGCGCAACTTTAGATTGACGCTCATTCAGCTTATCCCGGAAGTCTTCAAAGTATCGAGCCTTTTCTACTATAAACAAAATCAGTTTTTGAACATGGACTTGGGCTTTCAAGATCTCCCCGGAAAAATAAACCAACCACTCGTTTACCTCCAAAGAGCCATTGGCACGCTCCAAGGCCTGGTAATAAGCCTTTTTATTTCGCTCTATGATACTGGACAGTGAATTGATCAAGGGGTGTTTGGCTCCCATAGTCAAGGCTTTTTCTGCAATGGCTCGTCCGATTCTTCCATTACCGTCTTCAAAAGGGTGAATCAATTCAAAATATAGGTGTGCCAATCCAGCATGAATCAAAGTAGGCATTCCTTTACTGAATGCTTGATTGAACCAAAGAAGATAATTTTCCATCTCTTTTGGCACTCGGTGAGATGGTAGAGCCTCATAGAAAACTTGAGGTAAATCCAATCTCCCCGATACTATCTGCATTGGATCTTCGTGAACTCGATAACCGCCAATGGTTTCCAGATCAATCCTTCCATTCATCACCATTTGATGCCAGGAGAATAGACGCGCCTGATCAAGAGGCTCACTGTAACTTTTGTAGAGATCCACCATCATACGGGAAGCCCCTGTTTCCTTAGGCCCAGACCTCCTTCCATCAGTTTGCAGCCCTAACTGGCCACGTATGGATGACTGTACGGAATCCCTGTCCAATATTTCTCCTTCGATTTTTGACGTATCCATCGCTTCATTACTCAACAAGGTCACCCGCAATTCATCCATATCATCAGACGACACAGAACTAAGCGAACCTAAAATCAAACCAGTATTTCGATGAAATTCGCGTTCTAAATGTGTGAATGAGCCTGGGTCAAATGTAAAGTTTGGCCAGTCCGGTCTCTCCCAAATCCATTGCATGAGCTATTGAAATTATTTCTATAGCTCAATAATACGAAAATTATGAGTTATAGAATAGCTTTCTATGGCTCACAAAAAAATCAAGTATGAAAATCATTGAATGCTTTGTTGGTATATCCCCTAATTTGGTATTGGAAAAACAGGGCTAGAAAAGGAAAACAAATAGTCAATTTCAGTTTCAACATATTCTTCTGTAAAAAAGTCATACACCTGTTGGCGAGTCACCATCTGGATGGATTTATCCTCTGAAAAATAGTCCAAGCTTAATACTTCGAATTGATAAAGGAAACTTTTTGGGTTTGTTGAATAAGCTCCTTCACCCCCGTAAAACATCAATTCCAATTCGCCATTTTCTTTCTGATTCACAATCCTACGTGAAAATCCACATCCCTTTATAATTTCCCACTCCTCTGTTTTTGGGTTGAACCAATCCCAAAACATGAATGTATCAAAATCCATAATTGGAGTTTGCTTATTTAAACGCCATTCTATAGAAAATTCTCCTGGTCCACACATTAAAAAAGTAGCCGCGTGCTCGGTACTTTGCTCGCCAGTATCACTGATATCAACCGGAATAGACGAAAACATGGATTCCACAGAATAAATACCATAAGGATCCATGAGGGGTTTTTCTAGTTCCTTACTACACCCAATCAAGGAGAATAAGCCAAAAAGAAATGCAATTTTTCTCATAGATGAATTTAAAAAATTAATTTCACTTTTATCATAATAACCAATTTTGTTAGAAAGGATCATTTGAATAGATAATTGACTTGAAAAACGGATTAAATCCGAAGCATATTTTACGGGGATTCCGAAATAATGGTATCAAAAAATTTTAAAATGGAAAACCAAATCGAAATCTATCAAGGAAGTGACGGCCAGACTCAAATTGAGGTGAAGTTTGAACAGGAAACTGTTTGGCTTTCTCAAGATCAAATGGCAAGCTTGTTTAATCAAACCAAGCAAAATATCAGTTTACATATCAACAACTGCTATAAGGAAGGAGAATTGGATAAAACTGCAACTGTCAAGGAATCCTTGACAGTTCAGCAAGAGGGTAAAAGAAAAGTTACCCGGAAAATAAACTTCTACAACCTTGATGTAATCATTTCAGTTGGGTATCGAGTAAAATCGAACCAAGGTACCAAATTCAGAATCTGGGCAACCAAACGGTTAAAAGACTACCTTATCCAAGGCTATGCAATCAATGAAAATAGACTAGCCCAAAAGCAACAAGAAGTCCAAACCCTAAAGGATGGTATTCGGATTTTAAGCAGGGCAATTCAGCAAAAAGAAGAAGACCAACACTTGGATTTGGAATGGCTAAATTACTTTGCAAAAGGATTGGAGTTACTGGATGATTACGATCATGAGAACCTGGACAAAAAGGGATTAAGCAAAAGAAAAGCAACCTACCCTGAATTATCAGAATATCAAGAGGTAATCAAATCCATGAGATCAGATTTTGAATCTGGTGTATTTGGAAAAGAAAAAGATGGAAGCTTTGAAAGTGCAATTGCACAAATCAGCAAAGGCTTCGGTGAAGAAGACTTCTATCCTACCCTGGAAGAAAAAGCAGCTACCCTACTCTACTTGATCGTGAAGAATCATGGTTTTGTCGATGGTAACAAAAGAATTGCTGCAGCTTGTTTTCTTCTCTTTTTGCAGTTAAACGATCTACTGCTTAATATGGAGGGAATCGCGATCATTAGCAATGATGCACTTGCCAGCTTAACGTTATTTATCGCTTCAAGTAAACCTGAAGAAATGGACACGGTGAAAAAATTGGTGATTAGTGTACTGAACAGGAATCGTAATTAATCGGGAAAGTCAAGTAGAAAAGAATTATAAAAACCCAGGACTATGGCACACAAGAAAAAAGGACATATAACTGTTTCTGGTGAATGGGCTAAACATTTAAGAAATAAGTAGAAAAAGCTTTTTTGGAAAGGTGAAAGGAATGCAGGTAAAGAATTGGTTAGAGCTGAGCTAATTAAAGGTGAGGAAAGTGGGCTAACTCATAAATCCATGGCTGAGATTTTAGAAGAAGCCAAAAGCCGTGCTCGGAAAGCCTAATGACTTTCCATTGAAAATCAAGTCAGGAAATTAGGAAAACAGAGCTTACTTTGATAAAAATAAAGGGAGAACACTGGCGAAATTAGGGAGAACATTAAAATGTCAATCGTAATCTGTGAAGTATTGATTAATTAGCCTTAAAAGGTTTTTTTTGTACAACTTCTGTACAACTTACCACCTCAATAACACTGTAAATCAACAGAGTAACACTTACTGTATCGGTAAATAATACATTAAGCCTCTAACACTTTTCCTGTTCTATCATTTGAAGAAAATTTCATTGAAGCATTCGAAGCTGTGGAATCCTAAAAAAACAAAAAGCAACAAACTTCTCTTGACTGTAAGTCAAAGAAGGCAGAAAATGCGCTTTGTTGCTTTAGAGTAGTGAATTTGGAGCCGGAATATTAAAAGGGTCATTTATCTAAAAGTACTATTTGATCTGATCATTCATGGTCAATACCTGACCATCTTGGAGCAATTGATCCTTCAAAACCTCATAGGAAAGATCCTGTACAGCTATCTCCCGGTCTATGGACATGGCAGCAACTGTAGCGGCTGATTGCCCTAAGATCATAAATACAGGTTCCATACGGATAGATCCAAATGCGATATGACTGGCGGATACAGCTACAGGCACTATCAAATTGTTCACCTCCTCCTTCTTGGGCAAAATAGAGCCTAGCGCTATTTCATACGGGCCGGGAAGTCCCACCCCAATATCTCCTTCATTTTGAACATGCCCATGTTCATCCACATATCTCTGAATATTATGGGAGTCTATGGTATAGGATCCCATACCAATGGACTCTGGAGTGGGCCTTTTTCTAAGTAGCTCATGCTCAGTCATCACATAATCCCCCAGCATTCTTCTGGCTTCGCGTACATAAATCTGATGCGGCCAGTTTCCATTTTCCTGAAATTCATCTTTTGCCAGTCCCCATTGCTGAAACTCTTCCTGGATTTCCTTGGGTACCCTAGGGTCATTTGCCACAAAATATAAGAGCCCCTTTTGGTAGTTTTCATGCTCTTTGACTATTGCTTCCCTGCGCTCGTAACTCGCTTCTGGGTAATCGTAGTTCATCCCGATATTATCAGAGCTAAATGGACCATGATTGTTTGTATCTGTTTTCCTATTGGGAATCCTATCAAATTTATCAAACCATTCCCTCCATCCAGTATCAAAAACTCTCAGCAGGAGTTCATACGCTGTAGAATCGTAATCCTCAGGTCTGGGAAATGGAACTCTATTATCAGGGTGATTGGACATGCAGGTGCGAAAACAATAAGCCTGGATCTTATGATCTCCCTCCCCTTTTATCCCTGGGGATTCATCACTGATTTTTGGTATCAGCCCGGAGCTAGGATCGCCAGGAATCACATAAGGGTCGATAGGGGTGTCTAATACCTGAAAGTGATGTCGGTGATGGTAAACCCCAGTCTGTATGCCATTCCACTCCTCTCCATACACACTGCTTGCTTCCCTTCCTACATGGTAACTTACCCCTGCTGCTGCCATCAAATCCCCTTCGTATGTTGCATCAATAAACATTTTAGCTTTGAACTCTATTCCGCTTAGAGTCCTGATGGAAGAAATCTCCCAATTAGAAACAGTCACTCCATCCATTCTATCCAATTTCTCATTCCGATAAAGTTCGATCCCATATTCTGCTACCCACTCATCAAAAACCTCCTCTGCCACATGGGGTTCAAATATCCACATGGTTCTAAATTCTCCGTCTATCGCAGGAGTCCCCTGTCCCTTATTGCCAAATTCTGATTTCGCCTCCCATTTCCAGGCATTCTCTTCTTGATATTTATCGTAGACAGTTTGGTAAAAAGTACGAGCAAGACCACCGATCACCTCTTTTTTGCCGGTATCTGTCCAGCCCAATCCCCCAGAACTCAAACCTCCCAGATGTAAATCCGGGGAGACCAAGATCACTGTTTTCCCCATTTTTTTTGCCTGAATCGCTGCAGTAACCGCAGCGGATGTACCGCCATAAATTAACACATCAGTCACCTCCTCTTTTTCCGATTGCTTACAGGAAAAGGAAATCAGTACAAGCCAAATCGCTCCAATATTTTTGAGTATAGACATTTTCAGGTATTTATTTTTGTCAGAAGGCCCTGCCGAAATCAAAGCAGTTAGAAATTAGATCCTTCACCCCTCACCATTGGCAGACTCGAGTACATAAGGTCCAGGATAATCAGAAGTAAAATCAACTATAGTTTTATACCCTTACTATTTTCTACCTAAGCTAAAAATACTTTCTATTAAATCCACCTTTAAGCTTTTCGGAATAGCGATTTAAATATCCACAAGGAATACCACTCAATTTAGCTATTGATGCTACTCATTACCCAAGAAGGACATTCAACTATCCAAAGCTGGCGAAAATGAATTCTAACCTTCATTTGCTCGATAGTAGAAAGTTTTCGAAAACCACACTTTCAATGAATAAAAAGTAGGATATTTATACAGGTACCACTTTAAATCCAATGAAAAACATTCAATTTATTTTCCTGCTGGCAGTGCTTTTAGCCAGTTGTAATAATTCACCAACTAATACAGAAGATCCTGCGACCCTTTATTATGGTGGAGATATAGTGACCATGGCGGGAGATGAACCTGAATATGTAGAGGCGCTAGTGATAAAGCAAGGCAAGATCCTCTTTACAGGGAATACCAATGAGGCAAAGGATAAAGCCGGCACAGGTCATCTGAAGATAGATCTAGCTGGAAAGACGCTATTGCCTGGCTTTATAGATGGGCATGCACACTTTTCCAATTTTTCTGTACAGGCCATTGGTGCTATTTTATTGCCCTCACCAGATGCCCAAGTGAACACTATTCCGGACTTAATCAGTACCCTAAAAGCCTGGAATACACCAGAAAATAGAGCATTGACAGGCTGGGTTTTTGGAACTGGCTTTGATGATTCTGTATTGGAGGAAAAACGATTTCCCACTAAACATGACCTGGATCAAGTCAGCACCGAGTTCCCAATAATGATTATGCATATTTCTGGGCATTTTGCCGTGGTGAATTCCTTAGGCCTTGAAATCTTAGGCATCAGCGCCGAGACCCCCAATCCAGAGGGAGGCATAATCAGAAGGGAAATGAATTCCCAAGAGCCCAATGGAGTTTTGGAGGAATTAGCCGCAATCCCTCATTTAGTAAAAGCCATGACTCCACAATCTGAAGCGGCCAATCAAAAATTCTTCGATGCAGGACAGGCCATGGCTCTTTCCTATGGATATACCACTGCCCAAGAAGGTCGTGCGATGGACAATCATTTATTGCTGGCAAAAATGGCCGAACAAAACAAGATAAAAATAGATGTGGTCAGTTATATAGATCACCTATATGTAGACAAATTCATGTCTTCCAAATGGAATAGTAAATCCTATTCCAATCATTACAGAATAGGAGGAATGAAAGTGACACTAGATGGATCCCCCCAGGGTAGAACAGCCTGGAGAACCCAGCCTTATTTGATCCCTCCAGATGGAGCTTCCAGCGATTACCAAGGTTATCCCGCTATTCCCAATGATTCTACCCTAACGGAAATTTACAAAAAAGCCTTCGTTAATGATTGGCAAACCCTCACACATGCCAATGGTGACGCAGCTATAGATCAGATGATCCGGACTTTGAAACCTTTGAGCGAAACATACGGAAATGAAGACCGAAGATTTGTCCTGATCCACGGACAATATGTACGATTTGACCAATTGGACGAATTGCTGGAGATGAGAATAGTAGCCTCCTTGTTTCCCTTGCATACTTTTTACTGGGGAGATTGGCATAAGCAAATCATTGGGGATTCTTTGGGAAACCTCATTAGTCCTACCAGAACGGCCTTGAACAAGGGTTTGGCGATTACCATTCATACTGATGCGCCAGTAGCACTCCCAAACTTGATGCGGGTGATCTGGACAGCCGTAAGCAGGAGTTCAAGATCTGGGGAAATTATAGGAGAAGCAGAACGTCTCAGTCCCTATGAGGCACTTCAGGCAATCACTATATGGAGTGCTTACCAGCATTTTGAAGAAACCAATAAAGGGACCCTGGAAGCCGGTAAACTGGCTGATTTGGTAGTTTTGGATCAAAATCCCCTGAAGGTAGCTGTAGAGGAAATCAAGAATATAAAGGTCTTGGAAACCATCAAAGAGGGAGTAACTGTGTATAAGAAAAGGGATTGATGAATGCCCACTGGCTATTTTTAGACATGGACCAGTTGGAGGGGAGAAATCATTTTTAGGGTGGTAAAGCAGGACAAAATTCCAGTTTACATCCATTGCAAGGACTTAGAAAACGATTTAAACGAAAAGAAATGACCGAGATCCAGGACTTTTGGATACTTTTTATGTCCACCAAAGGAGGAGTTTTCAAGAGTATCGACGGATAAAATATCCCGCGGATCCAAGAAATTAACTAAACTACAGAGAGGTTAGATGTGCTTTTTTTTGAATTAGGAGAGCCATTCTTCGATAGAAAAATGATGTCTTAAGGAGTAGCCTAACTAAATACAGGGTAGAACCGCTTTTTTTATGTAAGGTTCATACAGTCATAAAAAATGATCCTATATTCCCAACCAATCAACAGCCTGAAAAAATGAGGTATTTCATGGGTCTTTTTTGTAAGTTAAGCGCAGCTCAAGCAGTGCTTGAAAAGGATGGTTCCCATACCCTCTAAAATTTGCATTTTATATGACGAAGTTTGCAATTTGGTTTTTTTATAATTCCCTAAGCCTGATTTTTTTGACTTGCTTGGTAACTGAACCGGCCTTTCCACAAACGCAAACCGAATTAACTAATGAATTGAAAATTCCCCAAAACTATGTAATGGAAATTTGGGATAACTCCAAAGGCTTACCCCAAAACGCCATCTTTGCACTGGAGAAGGATAATTTTGGATTTTTATGGGCAGCAACTGAAGAGGGACTGGTCAGATTTGACGGAAAAACAATTAAGGTGTTTGACGAAGACAACTATCCAGAAATGCTCGAGCAAACATATTACATATTTTTTAAGACCGAAGGAGGCATTTGGGCTACAGGAGACCGAAGCATAGTCCTCATAGACAAAAACCTTAAAACCGTAATCGATTGCTCTGAAATAACCGATCAAACCTGGATCAGGGCAATTGCCGAAAATGAGAACGGTGGTTTGCTTATCGGAACTCAGAAAGGTGAAATCTACTCCTGGGATGAAGGGACCTTTAGCCTCCTCCCCTTTTGGAATCCCGAAACCTCCTTAGAAATCCTTAATTTCTATCCTACAGGAAACTCGATCCTGCTAGTGGGCACCTCCAAAGGGATATATGAACTAAACCTGTCTACAAAGCAAACCAGGCGGGTTACCGAGCAGGGTTTTTCTGCATTGAAAATTTTTGGCAATGCCTCGAACCGTTACGTCTATGGACCAGATAAAGGAATTTTTCGCATAGAAGAGGATTACCATCTGGAAATGATATATTCCTTTGAGCAGTCAAATGGGGTCAATCCATCCAGCCTCATCGTAGATTCTGAAAACACCATCTGGGCCGGTTCCCTTGAAAATGGGCTGATCAAAATGTCCCAAGGTAAGGTCAGCGAGGTTATTTACCCAGAACTTCAAAGTTATACCGTTCGCAAGATCATCAAGGAAAATGACAATATCTACTTGGGTACCTTGGGAAAAGGTCTGGCAGTAGTTAGGCCTGCTAAGATCAAGCAGTTGAATACTGGAGTACTGGAACAGAAAAACATCAAACCCATTTACCAAGCTAGGGACAGTAGTATTTGGATAGGGTCCAAATCGGATGGACTTTACCAAATCAAGCATGGAAAAATTAATTCCTGGCTGGAAGAAGATGGCTTACTCCAAAACCGCGTCAATACCATAGGTTCTGCCCGTGGAAAAGTTTACGTGGGTAGCATTGCCGGGATATCAATCATAGATCAGCAGAGCGGCCAAATCACCGGATATCTGACCAAGGATAATGGCTTGAGAAGTAATTATGTATATGCCATCTTCCGGGATTCAAAAAATTGGCTCTGGATCTTAACCAAGAAGGGTGGCATCCACTATATCGATGAAAGTGGAAATTTTAGGCAAGTAGAACTTCCTGAAAAGTATTCCAATTCAGGCTTCATCAGTATCCTTGAACTGAAAAACAAAGAAATACTGATCGGCTCTATCAGTCAGGGATTTTTCCGATTTAACGGTGAACAATTGGTTGAGACACAATCCTTGCCGCTGACTCCTGGAGAAGACCTCATATATAGCATGTATGAAGATCCTGCCGGAGACCTTTGGTTTGCCACACACGGCGGTATAGTGCTTTTAAAACAGGGGAATTTTAAGATTTTGAGAAAGCATCAGGGGTTAAAATCCCGTAGTGTTTTCTCCATTATCCCAGGTGATAGTGCTGGGGTATGGGTTTCTCATAATTTTGGTGTTCAATACTTCCCCCATTCGGAACTGGAAAAATTTAAGAACACCACAGACGAGGATTTTCATATTGCCAACAGCTTTTATAATGAAAACCATGGGATGCCAAATTCAGAAGCCAATGGCCTGATCTTTCCTTCTGCTTTAAAAGACTATACGGGAAGAATCTGGATTCCTACAGTAGAAGGTATTGGTATCATACCAGACCCATCTTTGAAAAAAGAACAGGATAAGCGCTTTCTTTTCACTTGGGACAATCTCCAAATAGGTGATCAAAAAACCGATATTCAAGATGAAATCGTCATTCCCCAAGGTGTAGGAATGTTTCAGGTATCCTTCAGTCTAGTGGATTTTGATAACCCGGATCAATACTCCCTTTTCTACCGGATCAATTCAAAATCAAAACAATGGCAACCTATCAATGAGCAAAGGTTACTGAATTTCACAGGGTTAAAACCAGGTAAATACACCCTGGAAGTCAAAATTCACCGTCATGGAAATCTCGAACAGGTTAATTCCTTACCTATCAGAGTGGAGGCAATTTGGTTTGAAACTCTGGCTTTCAAAATCTTTATATTGCTGGCCTTTGGGCTCCTGATCTACTTTATTGTGAAATATTATTCTCATATTAGGATGAAGCGCCAACTGGAAAGCATGGTCAGTCAAAGGACTGCCGAACTGAGCAATGCCAACGCGCAACTGAAAAAAGCATTGAGTGAAATAGAAAGCAAAAACAAAGTACTCCTGGACATCACCTGGTTCCAGTCCCACTTGGTCAGGGCTCCGCTCACCAAAGCCATGGGAATAGCACAGGTGTTGAACCAATATTCATCTTTTCAGGAGATAGGACTAAGTAAAGAGGAGTTGGAAAAAGAGCTACTCCAGACACTGGAGGAATTGGATCAAGTGGTGCGGGAAACGCACTCAAAGTCCGAAAATATCAAGAACGATGAAGGATAAACCGCCAAGAATCTATATTATCGACGATGATCAAGTAATACTTTTACTCCACAAACTACAAGTCAAAAAACAAGGGGTATTTGACCAAATCCATGTATTTAGCTATGCCAATAAAGCTTTGGAAGCTATCCTTTCACTAGGTGGCGAAGACCAAAAAATCCTTATTTTTTTAGATCTGAACATGCCCGAAATGAATGGCTGGGAATTTTTGACCCTACTTCAAAAACATGCTATAACTTTAGATATCAAGGTTATAATCGTGACTTCCTCATTGAGTAAGTCGGACAAGGATAGGTCCTTAGAGTTTGATAGGGTGATAGATTTCTGGGAAAAACCCATGGTGCCCGCTCAATTCGCTAAACTGAAGGAAAAATTGGGAGATTGGCTCTTCTAACTTATTCGGTGATTTGATTTATCCGGTAATTCCCATTCCAGATTCTTATTCCTTTTCTTTAGTCGCTTCAGCTGTTTTGTGCTCCGCCAAGGAAAGCCATCAGAATACATATTAGACCTGAATTATTTCGCTGTTCTAATCCATTTTCCACTACTTTACTAACCTTTCAGCCTACTGAGCTTAGGCTATTTTAACTATTTTTGCTTCAGATGATAGTTTGTATTGCAGAGAAACCAAGTGTAGCCCGTGAAATCGCATCCGTGCTAGGGGCGAATACAAAACACGATGGATACTTTGAAGGGAATGGATATAGCGTAACCTATACTTTTGGACACTTTTGTACCCTCTTTGAACCCTACGATTATGAACCGCACTGGAAGGGCTGGAGTATCAGCCACCTCCCTATGCTTCCCGAAAAGTTCAAAACCAAAATCGTTGATAATCAAGGGATCAAGAAGCAATTTGAGATTGTAAAAAAGCTATTTGATACAGCCACACTCGTGATCAACTGTGGAGATGCCGGCCAAGAAGGAGAGCTGATCCAGCGATGGGTAATAGAACAAGCGGAGTACAAAGGGGAAGTCAAACGACTTTGGATATCCTCTTTGACCACCGAAGCCATTAAGGAAGGCTTCGAAAAACTCCAACCTTCCACCAAATACGATAACCTGTACTATGCAGGATATTCCAGGGCGATCGGCGACTGGCTCTTAGGGATAAATGCCACGCGCTTGTATACCGTGAAATATGGAGGGTACAAACAGGTGCTATCCATAGGTAGGGTGCAAACGCCCACTCTGGCTATGATCGTAAACCGTTTTAAGGAGATTCAAAACTTTAAGCCACAGCCCTACTGGGAATTGCAAACAGTCTATAGAGAAACCACTTTTAACTGTGAGGAAGGAAAGTTTTCAAAAAAAGAGGATGGGGAGACTTTTGCAAATGCTGTAAAAGAACATGAGTTTGAAGTCACATCCATCGAAAAGAAAAAAGGAAAGGAATACGCACCCAAACTTTTTGACTTAACCGGATTACAGGTGTATTGTAATAATAAGTTTGGACTTTCTGCCGATGAGACCCTCAAAATAGCGCAGCAACTCTACGAGCAAAAAGTAATCACCTACCCCAGAGTGGACACCACTTTTCTGCCGAATGACATGTATCCTAAGTCTCCAGGAATCCTCAAGAACCTAAGAGACTATCAGGATTTAACCCAACCCCTTTTGGGGAAAAAGTTAAAAAAGTCATCCAAGGTGTTCAATGATAAGAAGGTAACCGACCACCATGCCATCATCCCTACAGGATTGACGGGTAGCCTCCATGGCAATCACCTCAAAGTATATGATATTATTGTCAGGCGGTTTATCGCAGTGTTTTATGAGGAATGTGTGGTGGCCAATACCACCGTTTTAGGAAAAGTCGCTACTGTGTCGTTCAAAGCAACAGGTAAAGTCATTTTAGAAAAAGGCTGGAGGATAGTTTTTAAGACTGCTGAGGGCAAAGATAAAAAGGAGAAAGATGAGCTCCCACTATTCAAAAAGGGCGAAAAAGGACCACATGAACCAACTTTTCTAGAGAAAGAAACCAAAGCTCCTAAGCACTACACAGAGGCTACTCTCCTGAGGGGTATGGAAACAGCCGGTAAACAGGTGGACGACGAAGAAATGCGGGAGTTAATGAAAGAAAATGGTATAGGCCGTCCCTCCACCCGGGCAAGTATCATTGAAACACTTTTCAAAAGGCAATACATAGAACGGAACAAAAAGCAGATTTTGCCCACCGAAACAGGTGTGCAACTAATAGCTATCATTCAAAACAACCTGCTGACTTCTGCAGAATTGACCGGACAGTGGGAAAAACAATTGAAGGAGATCGAAAGAGGGAATTTTCATGCGGGTTCTTTTGTGAAAAACATGAAACTTATGGTGCAGCATTTGGTCTATGAAGTGCTTCGAGAGGAAAACCACGCGAAAATTTCCCAGCATATAGAAAGCAAACTTGCAGAAAAGGAAAAACTTCCAAACCAAAAAAAACCAAGCCCTGCTATAGTAGGTTTCATTTGCCCAAAATGTAAAACTGGCACTTTGCTGAAAGGTAAAGCCAGTTACGGGTGCAGCGCCTATAAAAATGGATGCGATTTTCTACTTCCCTTTACATTTGAAGGCAAAAAAATCTCAGATAAGCAATATTTGCGTTTGCTTCAGAAAGGCGCTACCGTCAACCTGAAAGGATTTAAATCCGAAACCGGAACCAAGGAAGGAATAGTACAATTCGACGATAGATTTCAGCTTGTATTGGAAGAGAAGAAAGGAAGCAAGCCTTTGGCCACTAAAAAATCTCCTCCTATTATTTCATGCCCATTATGTAAAAAAGGTAACATCATCAAGGGCAAAACAGCATATGGATGCAGTGCATACAAAGAGGGATGTGACTTTAGGTATGCTTTTGCTACGATCCGTGAAAAAGCGAACAATAAACCCCTTACCGAGGAACTGGTGCTAGCGCTGTTGAAGCAGAGCGTTAAAGAATAAAATCGCAATATCACCTGAATTACCAGGAGAAAATTGGCTTTGATAAACCAATCTGCATGGGGTTTGTAGATACTTTAAAAAGATGTTATGAACCTAAGCGAAAACAAATTCACCATACTATCGGCAGCTCTTTCCATAGGAGTAGCTGCACTGGCAAAAGCGGCTATAGCTAACCGTTATCAGGCAATCACAGGAGAGCCTGCTCCCAAAAACCCCGAATCTAAGGAGGCATCTTTTGGAAAGGTGGTCCTTTACACTGCGATTACAGCTGCAGTTGGTGTTTCTGCAAAAATTTTAGTGCGTAAATTTTTCACCAAAGAGTGGAAAAAAATGGACGGTGACCTGCCTCGTCATCTTAAATAGAAATGCTTAAAGAGAAAAAGAGGAACTATACTAGCGCCCAGTGGACCATAACTCTGCCGGGCTTTTTTTTGCGCAGGTTTAAAGAAACTGCTTCTCTCAGACTGTAGCCAACTTTTAATCAACGTCTGTAATTTTTCGATCAAAGCATCCATTTCAGACTTGGAAGGCAAGCTAAGCGAGTGAATGTAATAAACGGCTAACCTGGACTTCAGTTAGATAATGGAATGCTTAAAAGGCATCCAAAAGCTCCACTTGAGATCAGGACATTCCATAAAGATCCTATAGGCATCCCTTTTCCGCGATAGTTGGGATGATATCGGTCAATTCCGAACAGACTATAGACTTGCTGAGCGACTGTCTTGTAAGCACGGTTTAGTGAAGAAGGAGGAAAAGAGCCTTTGTATCCTGATAAATTATTTAATCTAAACACCTGATAATAAGTGAGATAATTACACATTATAATTATACTAGCTCTTCAATGTATTTCAAAATTCCCCTAGCAAAGCTTTCTTCCTCTCAAGGAATAAATTCTCTTCTTTTCTTTAAAAAAAAGTCAACAATTCTAATTCGCATATACTTCAATAGTTTAATAATGTATTTCAAACTATATATTCTGCATATTAATTCCAGGCTCCACCTAAGTGGAAACACGTATTTTAGGCAAGTTACTGGCAACTGAATATCAAAGCTTTATCTTTGAAAAATTATATAGGAACACCAATGAAAATTCAGGTAATTTCATAACCTGTATTCTTGGTTTTTTATCTGTTCAAAGAAAAAGTTAAGGAATTAGTCTGTACTTCTTGCTCAAAGAAACCAGTTCAAAATTTGCTAACAATGACAGATTTTGACCACCGTTCATACCTTTTCTTTGGCTCCAACCTCTTATGAAATACTAATTCTTAGTGCAAAACTAAAATGCTAAATGAATCACAAAGATACAGCCTGATTGAAAAATACAATTTAGTGGATTCTCCACATGAGCTGACTTATGATAGAATAACCGAAGAAATCGCCAGGCAATTTGATGCTTATGGGGCTACTATTTCTATATTTTCACAAGCTAAGGTTTGGTTCAAATCCAGGTATGGCATCTATGTGGATCATATTAGCCCAGAACATTCTCTCGCGTTGGAAATGGCTGAAAATCAACTTCCCTACTTGGTAATTGAGGATTTCAGCAAAAATGAGCAATACAAAAACCACTATCTGCATAACACCTTAGGCAATAAATTCTTCGTTTCGGTTCCTATTGTACTGGAGAATGAAATTATGGTAGGAGGACTATGCGTATTTGACTCCAAACCGCACCAGCTATCCGAAAAACAGCTCGAATACCTGAAATCCACTGCTAAAAAGGTGGGGGAACTCTTTTGCCAAACCGAAGGCCCTTTCAAAGATTTGACACAGATCACCCCTTATGAGACAGGAATAATCCAAAAAGTATCGAGCATTAATGACTTTGGAGGTTTTCATTTGAATACCAGCTCCAATGAATTGATCTGGAATCCTGTCAACAATCAATTGCTGAAATTAAAAGTGGGCTGGTCCCCGAGGTTTAATGATCTGATCAACCCTACTTTTTCCAAGCAACTCAAAGCGAATAAAGATGTGTTTAAGTTAATGATTGACCTTCAGGCTTTGATCAGCAATGATAAACTTACGCAGCACGCCAGACTTTACACTTTAGAATTTGCACTGCAAAAACCCCTTCACCTAAACGTGATCTACCAAAGAAACGGGGATCACATCCATGTGCTCTTTAAGAATGAGAGTAGATTTTTGGAACTGGCCCATCAGGACTCCAAGAATAAAAGTTTTCTGAAAGAGGTAGAATCCATCTCAAAAATCGGAGGATGGGAATTTGACTTGGAAAGTAGCGGATTTAGATTTTCTAAAAATGCTGCAAAAATCCTAGATATCGCATCCAAACCTACGGCATCTCTAGAATCACTCGATATGGAGCATAAAGTCAAGGATTTCCAGGCACTGAAAAATGGTTTTAGAAATTCAGTATTAAACAAAACTGAATATTCAGGCGATCACAATTTTAAGCTTCCAGGCCAGCCAAACAAGATCCTCAGGGTTCAGGGTAAACCTATATTCATAGATTCAACCTGCAATAGAATAGTGGGTACAATTCAGGATATTACCGAGGATAAAGCACAACTTGAGCTGGTTTCTATCCTCAAGACTAATGTAGAAAAACAGGTGAGTTTTTATAAATCCCTGATCAACAATAACAATATCTACATTTTGCAGCTACAGCCTGAGGGGAAGTTGATTTTTTCCAATAAACATTACAATCAGGTATTTGCCAAAGGAAAATCAGAGGAAGAGTTATTTGGTCAAAATGAACTGGAAAGCTACTCTGCAAAAAACAGAAGCAAGATCAAATCCATTATCTCAAGGTGTTTGGAAGCGCCCGGAACCTCATTTTCTCTCTACTTGGATCGAGTGGACAGCAAAGGAGAACACAAACTCACGCAATGGGATTGCTGTACTATTGGAAGCGAAGATGCGAAACAGGACATACTGCTCATAGGCATAGATATCACCCAGCTGAAAAAGAGTAAGGAAAAACTCGAACAGCTAGTGGAAAAAATCTACCAGCAGCAGGAAAGGTCTCTGGAGTTTGGCAAGATAGTCAACCATAATGTACGCTCGCAGGTCGCTAATCTGCAAGGACTTATCCAACTTATGGATCTCATGCAGACTCCAGAAGAGAAAATGGAATATTTCAACCATCTGGAAACTACAGTCAATAACCTTAATAATATTACAAATATAGTTTCCTTGGTATTGGCGATTCAGAATAACTTCAATTATGAAAAAACAACCATACATTTAGAAGACCTGGTAGATGAAATTCTCTCCGACTTTTGGAAGGAAATGATCCAGCATGCTATACAGATAGACCTGGATATTCCGGAGGGATTTACGCTGACTACCAATAAGGATTACCTGGAAATCATATTACAGGAACTGATCAATAATGCAATAAAATTCAGAAATCCAGCCAAGAAGCTTAAGTTAAGCATACGAGCAAAAAGAACTGAAAACCAATCCGTTATAGAAGTTAGAGATAATGGAATCGGAATAGACCTCAATTTGTACAAGAACAGAATTTTTAAGCTGTACGATACCCTTTCTCCCTCCACCAACTTCAAAGGAACAGGGCTTTACCTCTCCAAGGTCAGAATCAACTCCATGGGAGGTACTATCAGACTGGCCTCGAAACCTATGGAAGGAACCGCAGTATTTATAGAATTGCCTGATGAAGAAAATTAATATCATAATAGTTGACGATGATGCCCTATGCATTCTCATAGCCAAAAAGCTGATCGAAAAGTATTTCCCTACCGAAATCCTTAAATCTATCGAGGCAATCAGCGATCCCAAAGTGGGGTTGGAACTAATTGAAAAACACTTGCAGGAGGACCAAAAAGAGGATTCTAATCCTATGGTACTTTACGTGCTCCTAGATATCAGCATGCCGGAAATAGACGGCTGGATGTTTTTGGAAAAACTCAGTAAAATAGATCCTGAAAACATCGTTAAAGTTTTTATGCATAGTTCTTCTGTAGATATTGCTGACAAAAACAAGGCTTTGCAATACGAAAGAGTGGTCCATTATTTCCACAAGCCACTCAATCAAGCTAAAATTGAAGTGCTTTACGAGAAAATCCGAAAACTGAACTAATACCTACAAACCATTCAGCATCAACTAAACGCTTACTGAAGAGAGACAAAAGCTGGTAACTCCTTTTCAATTGCTAAAAAATGAGTCAATTCATGACTGCTATTATGCAGGGGAAAAATGGAGATCTCACATAAGTATGCTTCCCCATTATTCCTATAATTAACCAAGGAACCCGAAAATGGTATTTCAGCAGAAAGCTTCGCTCTGATTTGATTTCTGGTAGTCAAAGAAGTTGATTTTCCCTGAAGGAAAGTAGGTTTTTTGCCAATAGCAAAATCAGGTGAATATCCGGTCATCGCCTGAAATCCAGGATTCACATAAACGATATTTTGATCCAGATCAGTCAAAACCAATGCCTCGTAAGGAGTGGACAGTTCCCTTCTCAAGTCAATGCTCCAGGAATACTCCCTTGCAAACTTCATGAGCAACTGTAATTCCTCTGATTTTTGCTGCTTGACCCGATAATAGGGACTACTGATATCCCAACTCAGCAATGGTACACGCTTAACTTCACTTTTCCTTCTCATGTGATTTTACTGTTTCATTTAGGGTTATCGAAATGCTTTGAACCAAAATGCCGGCTGAGCTAAACAAAACTCTAGGGCAAATCTTCACCGGTAGTTGCTAAGTTCAATAACCTCAGCACAACCGGAATTTTTGTCGTAGATCAGGAGACCTTATTTTTGATTTTGGTGTAGAGATAAAAAAGCACGACTAAAGCTAGGAAAAACAGAATCACACCCAAAAAAAATTCGATTATCTCCAAGACCAACGTAAGGACAAGAATGGCTCCAAGGATAACTATGGCAAGTATGACTAAGCCTGTTTTTTGCATGATCAATTATTAATATGAACTTTCCTTATCAAATGGCTTGAATTCTATGAATCCCAAAACCAAAGTAAGAAAGTTATGTCAATTTATATCTACGAATTGACAACCGCTGAATTCAATAAATTGTTTAGATACTGGATCTTTTCTTTGAACCCAAATCACGCCAATAATTGAGCTATTTCTACGCTGAAATACTGGTAGTCTCTCCCCTCTTCAATTCATTAATACCAGATTTGGCAGACGCTGCAAATTAGGGTTGACCACAGCCGGATTTTTATTTCATAACTCCTCAAAAGCTATGGTGAAGGCTAAACTGTAGTTGCCCTTTTGCCCAGCTGTTGGTAGTTTGCTTCATCCATCCTGCCTGAACTCTCAGATTATCCCTTAGGCCATACCCTAGCCCAAGGTAGGTTCTGTTACGGTCAAAAAGCTCCACACTGCTACCTGCATTCACATTCTTTTGCCCATTGATGAAGATCTCATTGTAAAGTGCTAAATACACCGCATCCTTTTGCAGACTAGGTTTATTGAGCGGTATATTCATGAAAATATTATATCGAAACCTGGTTCTAAAATCTTGCCCCTCAACCCATCGCTGTTCAAACCTAAACCTATGTGTCAAATAAAACCTACCTCCCACTTTCTGAGGAAGTAAGGCTTCTTGATAGATTCTGTTTTCAAGCACATTGGCACTCGACTCCCCAAAAGCTCCTGTAGAAATATAAGCATACCCAAGTGTGAAAGTAATATTTGCCTCACGAGGAGAGTAGGTGAATCCGGAACGCAGGAGTAGCTGTTCCTTGTCGCTAGCCATATTCCAGGCGCGGTATTGAAAATCACCCTGCATCCCAAATTGACTTTCTTTAAACTTCATGGAGTAAAAATACATGTACCATGCACCCAGTTGGTCCTCATCTATGGCAGTTTGTGCAGAGGCAGAATAAGTAAAAATACTGAGCAGGAGAATAAGGAATGTTTTGTTCATGATGAAAATTAAAGGAATCCAGTTCAGCCCAGAGTCCTGTGGTAGCAATGGCTCAATAATGTGAAATAATTGTGGAACTGGCAATGCATTACACTATGAACGGAATTGGAAGGGTTTCAGCGTATAGAAATCAAACAGCTGCTTCTGACAATAAACTTTAGCCTACCATATATGCTCCAATTGCATGGACAAATGCATCTTTCCTGCGAACCGATATTTCAAGCACCAATCCATTCATCAGGGTGACATATCCACTTTTAGAATAACCATTCACACATTTGAGGTTGATTAAGTGGGAATTATGAATTCTAAAAAAGCCAAAGTCTTTAAGCAGCGCCTCAAAGTATTTCAAGGTTTTGGATACAGTATACTTTTTCGCATTCACTGTTATTACATGGGTATAATTCACGTCTGCTTCACACCTTAAAATATCCTGAATAGTCAAAAAGACATAACCCTCCTTTGAAGGAATACTGATTTTTTTAGAAGTATGGATATGCGATAAGTGGTTCATCAATACTCCTACTCGCTCTTTCAGCTGCTTGTGGTCTATTTTTTCGAAAGCCTTAGTGATAGCTTTATCAAAATCTATCCGATCAATAGGTTTCAGCAGGTAATCTATAGCAGAGAGTTTAAAAGCATCCAAAGCATATTGCTCATAGGAGGTAGTGAAAATCAAACAAAAATCCGGATTGGCAATTTTTGAAAGCAGGTCAAAACCTGTCTTTTCTCCTATCATCACATCTAAAAATAAAATTTCTGGCCGTTCACTTTCCAATCCCTCTAGTGCTGAATCGAGAGAATTAAAGCAGATAACCCGGACTCTATCGCTATAAGGCTTTAAAAATGCCATAATCCTATCTGTGCAGTGCTGTTCGTCCTCGACAATTGCTATAGTCATTTCCATAGTCAATAAGCTAAATTTAGTGGTATGATAATTTCAATAATTGTCCCCGCACCCTCCGGCTTATCAGTGATCTGAAGTTTTCCTTCAAGTCCAGACTGCTCATTGAGGATTCTAATTCTGCTTTCTGTAATGCTAATCCCTTTTGACTTTTTTCCCAAACCTAAGCTTGTTACTTTTCTACCAATCCCATTGTCCTCTACCTTGCAATGCAGGAAATCACCTAGCTTTTGATAATTGATATTAATCTCTCCATTTTCCTCTCTTCCCGGAAAGGCATGCCAAATGCAGTTTTCGACAAAAGGCTGTAATAGCATGGGCGGAACCAAAATATTTTGGGCTTCTAAATTCTCAGCAAGATGGATGGTATAGTTGAATTTAGCAGGTTGTCTTTTATTCTCAACTTGAAGATATAGTTCTAAAAAGGCAACATCATCACTCAAGGATATTTCCTTTTGAACTGAATTTTCAAGAACCAAACGCATCAGTTTACCGAAGCTGGAAAGATAATCCTGGGCATCATCAAGATCATTTTTGAGGATATAATCTCCGATCGAGTTCAGCGAATTAAAAATAAAATGAGGATTCATTTGCGCTCTCAGTGCTTTCAGCTCAGTTTCCGAGACCAATGCCCTAAATTCAGCTTCATTTTTTTCTGCTAGGGCATCTCTGCGTTTCTTGTAAAAATACACTCCGCACAATAGGATCAAGACAATCAAATTAGCTAGAATTAAGCTGTATTTTCGTACTATTTTTTCTCTTTCAAGTTCAGCAAGAGCCTGAGCACGTTCTTTATCAAAATCAAATGCCATTTGCTTTCTGCTTACTGCTACCCTTCGATTCTGGTTGTTTAAGCTATCCTTTAACACTGAAAATCTTTTGTAAGCTTTTAAGCTCCCTTCGAAATCGCTTTTAGCAGCAAACACATCAGACAAAGTTCCCCATGCGGATTTCTGCAAAAATATATTTCCTTGATTTTCACTCAATTGGAGAGATTCTTTTGCTAAAATCTCCGCCTTATCGAGGTCTCCCACTCCAAGAAATGCCATAGCGGCATTGGCGTATGCCGTGGGCTTAACAAAATCAATTTCCAGAGAATCTACCAAATTCAAACTTTTTTCCGCCATTTTAACCCCTTCCTCAGGCTGATCATTTTGCACATAGATCAATGAAAGGTTACTGTACAGGTTGGCAAGCTGAAGTGGATTTGACTTGAGCTGATCATAGTCCAAAGCCTTTTTGAAGTAATAAATAGCCGAATCATTTTGATCCAATGCACCATAAATATTTGCTATGTTCAGGGATGCATTCAATGCTGAACTTTGGCTATTTGTAGCTACCTCTTCAAACAAGCTTAAAGCCTTCTGATATTCCTCCTGCTCATAATAAATGGTCGCGATATTACCTTTTATGCTCCATTGGAAGGCTTCCAATTTCGAATTTTGCTCGGCTATGGCAAGTGCTGTATAATAATAGTCCAGTGCTTTAAAAGGATTGGAATAGCTGTATTGATAGATCAACCCCAGTCTTTCATATGCCACCATTATTCCTTTAGGATAATCCAGAATTTTAGCAAGTTCAAGAGTTTGCAAACCCCAGATTTCCAATTTGCTATCTCCAGGATTTTCAAATAAAGCTTTTTTGAGGAAGTCATTTCTCTGATCAATGATTGTTGAGTCAAGGTCACTGATATCCACAGAATCTACCGCTAAAGTATCTCCCCTTCCCTCAAAAAAACCTTGAGGAATATCTCCCAAAAAATGAAGTATTATAGTCAGTATCACACAAAGGCTCATGGCAAATAAATAGGTTATGTAAATTATGCTTTTAGCACAAAAAATAAGTCAAGTCAACCGATAAATTATTTAAGTATTACATCAAATCATTAGCTATTTCCAGGTGTGTATTCACTAGTTAATTTTATTGGAAAAGCAGAAAAAATGTCCACTCAAAAAATTCAAAGCTATTTATCTAAACCCGAAAAACTATTGCTTGGAGTTTGTGCAGTCCTGTCTATAAAGACAAATATGCCATCCTTAGCCCTGAGGATAGGTTTTATAGCTTTCACCATCATTTTCATACCATTAGCTATCCTGAGTTACCTGATTCTATTTTTGGCTATAGTATCAAAAAAAAGCAAAGCAATCAACTTAGCACTTACAGGCACTCTTTTGGGAGTACCGCTGAGCTATTACTTCCAAACAGAAATGGTACAAAACTGGAGAGGGAGCGGCGGAATAATCAGCTATTTGGTCAGTTTACCAAGCATATTGGAAGAGTACCATAATTATGTTGGCAGTGCTTGGGATATAGTTAGCAATATCATTTTGGCGATGCTGGTTTGTGCTGCTATAGGTGGCACCATTGGGTATTATTTAGAGAAAAACTCAAAAAGAAAACAAGTATGAAGAATTTCACATTTATCCTTTTTTGCCTGCTGAGCACTTTCTTTATAATGGCAGGCTGTTCTGATGGCGATGAAAAACCCGACGAAAAAATCAAATCCGAATACTACTTTCGATTCAAAGTAAATGGGATTTTAGAGGAATACATCTATCAACCAGAAACTCAGATTAACCTTACTGGAGGTAAATACTATAATGAAGAGAATCAACTTCACATTATCCAGGTATCCGGACATAGAAACATCTTTCAGCCTCAGCAAAATACAGTAGTACTTCAACTATTTCATACAGAAGATATTGCTACAGGAATTACCTATTCCAACATATCTTCTCCTTCATCAGTTTTACCGCAATTTTTTGGAATAACCTACATTGACAATGATGGCAAAACCTATTTAGCAACAAATAACAATCCTGCATTTCCCATGTGGGAAATTGCATCTTTCAAATTTGATAGGATAGATGCCACAGGTATGAAAGGTACATTTTCGGCAATCGGGAAAACCTACGATACCACTACTGGTCAAAGTATACTTACAGGAAGAGTAGAAATTACAGATGGTGAATTTTATGTTCCTAGAAATAATGAACTCTAAGTTATTGCTATTACCTGATATGAATGAAGTTGACTAAAATCTGCCGGTACGCCGGCCCGTGCGGGATTTTCGGTTTTGTAAAGGTTCATATTCTCTTGCATTCACTTGAAGTATTTTTAACTAATTCCCTGAATTAAACAAACTCGGCTTTTTTTTTGGACTAATTACCTAGCAAGGAATGGATCTAACCCGAACAGGTCCATTGAACTAGTGAAAAACAATTCTTTAACCCTAAAAACCAAGCTATCATGTCTAAAAACCATGGTCCAAGCATCAAAAACGATGATCAATACGAGGCACTGCGAAGAGAAGGAATGAGTAAGGAAAAAGCTGCACGAATCGCAAATGACCCCAATTCGGGCAAAAAAGGTGGCAAAGCAGAGAATTACGAAGACAGAAGCAAACAGGACTTATATGACAAAGCCAAGGAAGTAGGAATCTCTGGAAGGAGTAAAATGTCAAAGGATGAACTCATCCAGGCATTGAGAAACGCTTAGCTACCTGTTTTTTTCTTCTACAAATGCTTTTGAGGTGAACGTGTGAAAGTTCTCTCCATCTCCCCTAGTTCTAATTCTCCTTATTATAAGAATTCAAATACAAAGGAAATTAGGATCCCTCCTTTAAAACAATGCCTTAAATTAGGTATGGAATAATTTACTGAAATTTCAATCCAATGTACCTGAGCAAACAGTCCGAACTCAGCTACTTAAATGAAAAGCTTAATGGTCTCAAAATCACATCAAATTAGTGACGTGAAATTTAGGAAGACTAAGGAATTCATTACAAACAAACCAAAGATCACCCATGAAATCAAAGGATTTACTGCTCATATTCGTACTTCTTACCTTGGGATCATACTTCCTGGTCAAAGGTTTAGTGGCAGCTACAGCCTTTCTTATTCCTTTGGTTTTTGCAGCTATGTTGACCCTGATCTGCATCCCGTTATCCAGAAAATTGGAGCATTTTGGGGTGGGAAGAGGTATTGCTTCGTTTCTCTGTGTCATATTGAGCTTGGTCGCTTTTCTTTCTATATTCGTCGTAGTTTCAGCTCAAATCAGTAACGTAGCCGAAAAGTGGCCTGAAGCACAAGAAAGATTAAAACCTAGGCTGGAGAAAGCTCAAAATTTCATCCGAGAAAAAACCGGAATCAGTACACAAGAACAGATGCAAATGATCTATGGAAACGCCGAATCAGACAGTACTGCTTCACCTTCCAGTTCAAGCACACAGGCATCCTCAGAGATGATTACCGAAGATGCCAAAAAAACAATAGGACTGATAGTCATGGATTTTTTTGGGTTTCTGGGCAATGCCACGCTCACCTTTATCTATTTCTTTTTCCTCCTATTTTACCGGCATAAGGTAAAGCTCTCGATTCTGAGGTTTTTCAGTGAAGAGAAAAAAGAAAAAGCCAAAAAAGTCATGGCAGAGTCCATCCAACTCTCTGTAGATTTTTTGGTGGGAAGACTAACACTCATCTTATTTTTAGCTATCATCTATAGCATTGGGATGTCCATTGCCGGATTAGAAAATGCCATATTGATTGCAGTGATCGCGTCCCTCCTTTCACTTATCCCATTTATAGGGAATATCATTGGCTATCTTTTAGCCATAAGTTTAAGTGTATTTGGCGGAGCCGAAACCTGGTCTCTGGTCGTAGTTACACTCACTTACGGATTGGCACAATTCGTTGAATCTTATATTCTAGAACCCTACGTGGTGGGTAAAAAAGTTGATTTAAATCCTCTAGTTACCATAGTCATCGTAGTACTGGGCAGTTCCATTTGGGGAATATCTGGTATGATTCTTAGCATTCCTGTGGCTGGTATCATGAAGATCATTTTTGATGCTACAGATGGTTTAAAACCTCTGGGCTATGCGCTCGGCGAGGAGGATCTAGACGATCCCGATGAGCAAGGATTCCTGAGTAAATGGGGGGAGCAAATCTGGAATAAAATCAAAGGAAAATCTAAATAATCCAGCCGAACAGCAGAGGAATGGAATTACTTTGGAATAAGTGCTTTAAGGTCATCTAAGGTGTCGGCATCGTATATGGATTTATCCTTACGCCAACGTACAATTCTCGGGAATCTCACCGCTACCCCGCTTTTATGACGCTTGGAGAAAGCGATCCCCTCAAATGCCAGCTCGAAAACTAAGGTAGGTTCCACACTCCTGACCGGACCAAATCGCTCCAGCGTGGTGCGCTTAATGATGTTATCCACTTGGGCAAATTCCTTATCCGTCAATCCTGAATAGGCTTTGGCAAAAGTCACCAACTCCTTTTCTCCGTTTTCATTCCTCTCCCAGAGCCCAAAGGTGTAATCAGTGAATAAATTGGTTCGTCTTCCGTGTCCTCTCATGGCATAAGTCAGTACAGCGTCTATACTCAATGGATCGGTTTTCCACTTCCACCAATCCCCTTTTTTCCTTCCGACGCGGTAGGCTGCTGATTTTCTTTTTAACATAAGGCCCTCACTCCTTCTTTCTCTGGCCAGTGCCCTTTCCTCTACTACTTCCTGCCAGGAATTTGGGGAAATTTGCGCTGAAAGCTGTAAAACAGGATGATTAGTTTTTGTAACGAGTCCCTCCAGAAGTTTTCTTCTTTCCGAATAAGATAGAGTTCTGATATCATTTCCCTGAAATTCCAGTAGGTCATAGGATTTGAAAATCACAGGAACTTTGGCCAGGATACTTTTGCTCAAATTCTTTCTTCCAATCCTGGTTTGCAGGTCATTAAATAAACCGATCTGCCCATCTATAAATGGCAAAATCTCCCCATCTATCACAGTCCCATCAGGAAGAAAATCCTCTAGTGAGGAAATTTCAGGATATTTATCCGTGACCAATTCATCTCCTCTGCTCCAGATGAATAGCTCAGATTTCCTGCAAATCACCTGTCCCCGGATTCCATCCCATTTGTGCTCAATAGCCCATTCCGATACCTCCCCAAGCGCTTCGAGCTCATCTTCCAGCGCATAAGCCAAATAAAATGGATAGGGTTTGGAAACATAGGCCTGCTCATTTCTACCAAATATTAACTCTTCAAAACTGCTAGTGCCCGGACTCCACTCCCCCATCAGTCTATAGGCAAGCTCATCCTCTGGAACTGCTGTAACTTTGGAGAGTGCCTTAGTCATTAACTTCTGACTGATGCCTATACGAAAAGACCCTGTGAGCAATTTGGTGAAGACAAAACGGGCGTAATAATCAAGCTGAAGCCACATACCTTGTACGTAAGCTTTTTTTTCTTCTTCAGGCTTTGCCTTCAGCAAAATTAGTTCTTCCAGAATCTCTGAAAGTGACTGATCACTGAGATGCTCATCCTGTGGAATTATCAGTGCGATGGATTCTGCCAAATCACCCACGATGTGGTAGCTATCTTCGAATAGCCAAAGCGGAATTTCCGCCAGTTCTGCTGCGTATTGCCGGAGCAAGGTGGTATTCACCGGTCTCGGAGGTCGCCTGTGCGAAAGTATGGCGATGGTCCAGAGTTTATCCTGCTCATCTGCCTGCTCAAAGTACCTTGCCAATGCCGCTACTTTCTGATTGGTTTTGGTAGTGGAGTCCAGCTCCTCGATCAAACTTGCAAACCTCTTCATTAATTTTCCGATGGGTCTGAATTGACAGAATCTTCATTTTCTCCTTCATAACCAGTATTTTCCACGCTTGCTTCATAGCCCACTTCACGTAGGTATTTACTAAAAATATCCGTGTATCCATGCGTACAGATTACTCGCTCAGTCTCGCTGGCTTTGATACTTTGCAAAAGCCCCTTCCAATCACAGTGATCAGAAAGCACAAAACCTTTGTCCGTTGATCTTCTGGCCCTGGCGCCTCTGAATGCCATCCAACCACTGCAGGTACCTGTCTCAAAAGGAACAAATTTCCTCATCCAGGGCGAACCATGTGCGCTCGGAGGTGCCACTACCATATTCCCCAATAGCTCCTTTCCGGTAGTATCCCGAGTAACCAGTTGGGTCTCTGGCAAATCCAATTGCGGACGGATTACTTCAGTCATATTTTCTATTGCGCCATGTGTGTATATTTTTCCTATGGAAGAATCCAGGTGTTTGAGTATTCGCTGGGCTTTTCCCAGGGAATAACCAAAAAGAACTGAGGTTTTGCCTTCTTTTTTATTGTTTTCCCACCACTGATTGATTTCACCAAAAACCTTTGACTGAGGCTTCCATTTAAAAGTCGGTAACCCAAATGTGCATTCTGTAATCATTGTATGGCACTTTACAGGGTAATATGGCACAGCTACCCCATCGTCTTCGTCCTTGTAATCGCCCGTGAATACCCAAACCTCTCCCTTGTACTCCACTCTTACCTGAGAAGAACCCAAAATATGTCCAGCCGGATGAAGACTAAAAGTCACTCCGTTAATTTGAAAACTTTCGTTCCAGTTTACCCCTTGCACATTGATGGCACCCAGTCTATGCTTGATGATAGGAATATTGGAATGGTGTGTCAGGTAATTTTTATGCCCTGCTCTGGCATGGTCCGAATGACCATGGGTAATAATAGCATTCTTTACAGGTTTCCAAGGATCCAAATAAACCTGAGCTTTGGGACAATAAATGCCCTTGGAATTAAAAATAAGAAGGTCAGGTCTATTCATGAATCAGCAGAAAAGATAGTTTGGATTGATAAAGCAACCTGCATCCAGCCCAAGTTGTTCAGTGCCTATTAGAATAAGGGGTATAGCAAGCATTTAGTAAAACCTAGTTAGCTATTCCGATAGTAAATATACAGTTATGCAAATCCGCTTTTCTGCCAGTAAGGAGGCAAAAGCTGCATAGGATATGTTAAACTTAAGAATTGAGGCCACTTCAGCCTGTCACCCTCCTGCGGGGAGTCTTCGGTCACTTGTACTGAGCGAAGTCGTAGTATCGGTCTGCTGGCCGGTTGAACAGAGAAATATTCGTTAATGGCTTCATTCCGTATATCCATGTAAACATTTCATAAATCTGTCTGAAAATCAGCAAATTCAACCCTATCCTGTTTTCTATTCCAATATAAATTCTCCGCCAATGGAAACAGATGCGCACTGGATTCAAAGAAATGCATCATGTACCCAGCTGTATTGACAAAGATCACCAAATCTCCTACTTCAGGAAGTTTCGGGAGTGCTATTTTTCGTTTTAGAATCACATCTCGTTCTAGACAATAAGCTCCAGTAAAATATACAGCCACCTCCTGGTCTTTCACTACATCCGGATTTTGGTATAAAAGTATGGGGTCCAGCAAAAAATCGGCACTTCCGCTGAGCAACTGAGTCATGTTCATTTCCAAGCCCACCAGCCAGTCATTGCGGGAATCATTCTTCCTAAATGCAACCCTGGCTACAGTAACTCCCACCTGGTCTAGCAGTGATCTTCCAGGCTCCATCCTGACTTCAATCCCGGATTTTAGTATCCGTTCGGAGAGCATGTTTCCTTGACTGGTCTCAGCAGATAGTATTGCTTTCAAAAAAGCACCTTTTGATTTTGAGTTCCAAAATGGATAGATCTTTAACTCTCCATGCAACTCATGGTTTACTTTAGAGAGCCCCAGGCCGTTATTTTCGAAGGTGATCTCGGCTCTATTGCCTAAAACAGCCTTTTCCAGTTCAGCCCGAAAATGCACCCATTCCTCCTGGCTTTCCAAATAGTTCACTAGAAAACCTCCCCCAATATCTACGAATTCCGTAACCAAACCATGCGGTTTTAGCTCCTTCGCAATATCCAGACAATGACTAATAGCCAGGGCTCTTTCCTGAGTAGAATAGCCGTTCAGGTGAAAGTGTAACCCCTTATATTTCAGACAGTCAAATCGCTTCTTCCGAAGTAAATACCTGAGAATAAACTCGCTGATTTTTTCTACATCAAAACCAAATCTGCTATATAACTTTTTACCTTTTACCTCAAATCCACTGATGCGAAAGGCCACATTGACATGTAGATCAAGCTCCCGGGCTACCTCTTGCGCCAATTCGCATTCATCAGCATTGTCCAAAACAATCAAGACCTGATTTTCCACAGCTAGGCGAATCAATTCCCGGTTTTTTACTGCAGCCGTGACTACCAGTTTCTCAGCTGCTATCCCCATCTGCAAGCAGTCTTTCAACTCTCCCAAACTGGCCGTATCTATACCCATTCCTAGACTATGGGCTTGCTCCACCAGGTTTTTTGATTTATTGGCCTTTCTGGCAAAAAACACCTGATGCTTAATGCTGTATTCATCAAACACCTGTTGAAAATCCCGGTAATTCTCCTCCATGGATTTTGGGAAATGGATATTCACAGGTGAACCATATTTCTCCAAAAGCCGGTGAAGAAGCTGAGGTTGAGCTTCCAGCTCATTTATCCAGGGTGCGACTTTGGGACTTAGTTTAGGTAAGTGATTCATGAAAATGGGTTTTGCTTGAGGAGTGGGTAATTCTTTGTGAATAATCCATATACAGTTGGCTTACTTCCTTGCCCCAGTTACTTACAAAATCATTGCGGTTCCTCGATAGGGTATCATTATCATAAGTAAGTCCTTCAGTAGGTGTGCCGATAAAGGTCAGCTTTGGATTTGGCAATTCCTTTTCATCCAGGGGATGTCCCTGCTCATTGATATCCAAACATCCTGGCTTATAGTCCAGTTTGCCCACCATACGATTTACATATGGCCTCACTAGGCCCTGCTTCATCATATTCATATAGAGCTCGCTGCTGGAGTCTACCAAACAGGATTTTGGTATTCTGGCATCGATAAAATACTCGGAAATAGTGGATTTCCCATCCTTGGAACTCAGTTTGAATTCAGGTTCAAATTCTATTTCTGGGCATTTGCAAAAGGAAAAATCTATAATTCCAGCTTTGGCCAAAGCCAAAATCTTTTTCATATTCTGAATAGGCGGGCCATAAGAAATCCTATTGAGGTGCCCGGCGTATTTTTCATCAAATAATTGATGCGACTCGGGCTTCAATCGACCAAATCTATACAGTTTATTAAACAGCTCGCACATACTTCTCCAAACAGCCGAAACTGCTGCTATGGGATTGCTTTCTGGACCGGTTTCGGCTGCTGCTATGTATTGCGCTATCAGTTGCTGTAGATGAGCATCTCTGGACAAATCAGAGCTAGGTAATTCACGAAGAAATTGCTCAAATTCAAATCTGCATTCTTCTGGATACCTTTCATGAAACTCATCAATCACTACTTCCAACTTTGCTACATCTCCCCATTCACTAAAGTCTAGGGAATAGCTGTGAAATAAGGCACGGTAATATGCAGCTTTAAACTCTAAACTAATCAGTGGAAGCAATTCATGGTCAAAATCTATTTTCTCTGCGTTTGCAATAGCCATGTGAATGTGCTCCTCATTGAAAAAGTAAAGCTTTGGCTCAGGCAGGCCATAAGTATTGCCACGCGGAATCATAGGCAAACCTGATTTGGAAAAAGGGAAAATTGTTTCGGGTTCATTACCAGAGGGAATGTAGTTCAGCATTCCATTCTCAGCTTGCTCAAACTGCCCCCCTTTTCCTTCGCTCAAAGCCAAACATGCATCGATGAAAGTCAACCCCATGCCCTTTATTATTACTTTTTTATTAGATTGAACCTTGTTCAATTTTGAACTGACCGGATAGATAAAATCTACGTAGCCGAGTTTACTCACATACTGATCGGAGTTTTGATTGGGGTGACCTGAAGCTATTAGAACAGTAGAAATACCCGATAAAAACTGATCTGAACCAGCCTTCCCTTTCCAATGAATTCTAAAATCCCCCTGCTCTTCCTTCAGATCGAAAACCTCTCCTTCATGGCAGTAAATCTCACAGTTCGAAGGAGCAGCATCTACCAATCTCCTAAAACCATCTTTGAGATACCGTCCTACCAGTGCTCTCGGAGAAAAATCACTAGTCTTACAGGATGAACAATGATCAAATTTAATCTTTAGCCAGTCAGAATACCCTGTGGTCCTGGATACTATAGATTTTGGTTCCTGCTCTGTCCACATATTGATATATCCATTGGAATAGTTCATCAGCAGGTATTCCGGTTGATCTGTGCGGTAAATGTCGCCTGCACCAAATGAGTCAGTTTTATTGAATAGATGTATTTCAATAGGTAGTTTACGTTCAATGCAATTGAGATGTGCAAGGGCCCGTTCTAAGCCATATAGGCCTTTAGGTCCACTACCTATTATTGCTATTTTAAAGGACTCTCGTTCTTTCATCAAAGTGTATAATTTCAGAAGATATGAAAATTAGTTCTCCGGTTTTTAACCAGCAGCCTAAAGAAATAAGGATTGAAGTGCTGAGAAACGAGCACCGAACCTCTGACCTTTGTCCTAGCTACGATTTGCCGCTTCTTTTCCTTAATTGTTTTTGTCATTGGCTGCAGTGCGGATAATCGTTATTGGAATTGACCTTAGGCTACCTCGTAGCAACTTTCTAAGATGTTTTCTTTCACCCATTCCTCATTGTAGATAGTATCCAGATACCGCTCTCCCCGATCACAGAGAATTATAGCTACTTTGGAGTTACGGGGGATTTTATCAGAATATTTCTCCAATGCCGAGATTACTGCTCCGGAAGAGCCCCCACAGAGCATGGCTTCAGCATCCATTAACCTATGGCAGCCAATGACACACTCCTGATCATCTACATGGACTACATCATGAACTAATTCCTCTTTGAGAAATTGAGACTTACGTCCAGCACCATGTCCGGGGATTTTCCTTTCTCTAGGTGCCGAACTGAAGATTGCACTTCCAGCAGCATCAACGCCTATCACTTTAGTGCGAAGCTGATTGGTACGAATATACTCAGCACAGCCCATCAATGTACCGCAGGTGCTGGTTGCCGCAAAGAGATAATCTGGAGCTTGCCCGAGATCCCTGGTTATTTCCCGCATAGTCTGCACATGGGCTGCGGGATTTTGCGGGTTTCCATATTGGTTTGGCCAAAAGCTCCTCGGATTTTCCTCCAATAACTCTTGAACACGATCCAGCCTTGCCTGCAAAAACCCTCCTTCTTCAGCAGGCCGAGTGACCTGGGAAATTCCTGCACCATAGGCTTTTAGTATTTTCAGTGTTTGCTGATTGACCATGGGATCCACTACTACCTGCAGCTTCATTCCGAAAAATTTACAGGCCTGGGCTAAACCAATAGCCATGTTTCCCGAACTGGATTCCACTACTGTGTCTCCCTTTTTCAGTCCAAAGTGGGTAATGGCATGTCTGATCAGCTGCAAAGCTGTTCGATCTTTGATACTTCCTCCGGGATTGAAAGCCTCCAGCTTGGCAAAAAGCTGAAAAGCTGTTCCTAGCCGGGAAAGCTGGACCAAAGGTGTCTGAGCTATTGTATCTAAAATATTAGAATGAAAGTTAGTCGCCATAGTAATTCAATGATTTGACAGCACTGCAAATACCAAAACCGAACCTAATATTCTAACAAGCCAATTTTGTGATCTTCTACCAAGCGCGATAGTTCTCATCAGAAGGCAAAGTACTCGGGAGAATGGCATGTGAGGGTTTATTGGCTATTTCCTAGCTCCCTTGCTTAGCCTCTTTCAGTAAGAATTCAACTCATCGGCTATGCGCTAAATTCTAAGACTTGTAGAAAGCATTGCATAAACATGGAAAATATTGCCCCAAGAAACTCAAATGCACCCAGAATGAGGTAACTAGATGGTCTTCAACTCTCTCTTTCCAAGACTTTTCATAATAATCTCATATTTTTACCTGATTCACTAAGGGTAAAATCAGTTCAGCTTGTCATTAGTATGAAAGCATCATAAAATCACCAGTGACCGAGAATATACTACATTCTTCTCCCCTCACGAGCATGGATGAGGAGGCCTTTGAAAAAGTATTTAAAACCTACTTCAAAGCCTTACATGCCTATGCTCAGGCAATTCTCAAAGATTCTGAAGCTGCTGAGGAAATCGTCCAAAGCGTATTTCTAAAGCTTTGGGAAAAACGGGAGAACTTGGAAATCAACAGTTCCCTGAAGGCATACCTCTACCGGGCTGTTTACAATGAAAGTCTGAACTACATCAACCATCAGAAAGTGAAACGCAAACATTGGGATCATACCCACTACGAAATGACTCAGGGCAATCCTGAGAATGTAGGTGATACCATCCAAGGTCAAGAAAATGAGCTGTACGATCGTTTTCAGCTGGCACTGAGCAAACTGCCGGAAAAATGCCGAATGGTGTTTCATCTGAGCAGATTTGAGGAACTGAAATATCAGGAAATAGCAAAGAGAATGGGAATTTCCATCAAAACCGTGGAAGCCCATATGGGTAAAGCATTGAAAACTTTGCGAGTAGAACTTGCCGAGTTT
Source organism: Algoriphagus sp. TR-M9 (assembly GCF_027594545.1). Taxonomy (NCBI): domain Bacteria; kingdom Pseudomonadati; phylum Bacteroidota; class Cytophagia; order Cytophagales; family Cyclobacteriaceae; genus Algoriphagus; species Algoriphagus halophytocola. The sequence continues at coordinate 2,133,730 of NZ_CP115160.1, forward strand.
CTCCCATTGCTTTTATTGTTTTTGATCAATCTATGGAAATCATGAAGGAAGAACTATTGATAAAATACCTGCTTGACGAAAGCAATGTGGACGAGACCAAAGCGGTAGAAAATTGGATAGCTGCGGACGAGAAAAACCAGAAGGAATTTGATCAAATCAAGTGGGTTTGGAATTCCAGCAAGGTTCTGTTGGAAAAAAGTGAAGTAGATGAGCAAGTTGCTTGGGAAAAATTCAACAAGCTAAAAGCCCGAAAGTCAGCTTCAATTCCCAAGCAGAAGCAGCGATTCCTGGAATCAAATTGGTTCAGGGCAGCCGCTACCGTAAGCTTGATTCTTATCAGCACTTGGGTTTACACGTTTTTCCTTCCGCAATCGGGGAAAGCCTACTTTGGTTCTGTTGAACTTCAGTCAGAAAGTAGTCCTGTGGCTTATCCACTCTTGGACGGCACAGCTATAGTTTTAAATAAAAACACGCAGTTAAGCTATACGCAAAAGCTCTTTGGAAAAGAAAGAAATGTGAGTATGGACAGTGGAGAAGCCTTTTTTGAAGTAAAAAGGAATGAAGCTAAACCATTTAAAATTCGCGCAGAGCAAGTTGAAATCACCGTTTTGGGTACAAGTTTTCATGTCAAAACCAATGAAATAGCTACGGAAGTAATAGTGGTTACCGGTTCGGTAAAAGTGCAAATAGGAGAATCAGAAGAAGTCTTAAAGCCTAATGAGAAAGTCACTGTAAGCCATGAATCTGGCAAAATGACCAAGAGTATTCCTGAAAATCAGCTTTACAATTACTACGTGAGCAAACTCTTCCAGGCAGAAGGTATTCCACTGCAGGAACTAGTCTACAGTCTGAATGAAGCCTACGGGACTAATATCAAAATCCAAGGAGAGGAACTGAAAAACATGCCTATTACGACTACCTTAGAATATGGATCACTGGATCAGAACCTGGAGGTTTTGAAAGAAACACTACAGCTTAAAGTAAGCCGTACAGCTGATCAAATACTGATTGAATAAATAGAAAATTGGTTTTATACCAGTAGATTTTAAAACTCATAGACTATGCCTAATCCCTGGCATAGTCTATATTTTGTTAACTTTGAATTTCATAATCAGTCTTCAATGACGAGCTCTGTTTCATTTACTCGAGGCCTATTTTTGGGTTTGATTTTTTTGCTTTACCAATCCACTGCTTTTTCTCAGTTTTTGGAAAAAAAAATCAGTCTAAAGCCTGCTGCTGAGGACTTAAACCTCAAGCAGGTGCTGGATACACTTTCTGCTGAAAACGACTTTTATTTCTCCTACGAAAGTAGCCTGCTGGATTTGAAGCAGGAATTGAAAACACCGAACTACTCAGGCACCATCAGAAATTTTCTAGAAACGGAAATCGGCGATCAATATGAGTTCAAAGAACTGCCCGGCTACATTATCATCCGTTTTGCTCCCGAAAAATTAGACCTGGATGCAGAAATGCAAACCCGATTCAGAAGGGTAACTATCAAAGGTCAAATCACCAATATCCGCACCCAAGAAGGTGTCAATCAAGCCAGTATTTATGACAAAAACACGCTTGCATCTACCCTTACTGACGAAAATGGCTATTTCGAACTAAAATATAAGAAAGACAATTCCTCGATCTGGCTAACGCTTAGCAAAGAAAATTACAGAGATACCACCTTTTTACTGCTGCCCACTGTGGATATAGTGGCTGATCAGGAAAACAAAAGGTTTCGCTATTTACCTGGGGACAGCACCACCCAATCCATTGAGGAAAGCTTTATGGGGAGGCTATTTATTGGTTTCCGGCAGCGGCTCCAGGGTATCAATGTCGGAAGCTTTTTTGCAGAGAGTCCCTTCCAAATGTCCTTGGTGCCGGGGATCAGTTCCAAAGGTATTTTCAACAGCCAGACCATTAGTAACTTTTCCCTAAACCTTATCGGAGGTTACACTGCTGGCATTGAGGGAATGGAAATAGCCGGGATTTTCAATATCAACAAAAGGGATGTGAAATCTTTTCAGGCCGCCGGGATTTTCAATATGGTAGGCGGTGGTTCCAAAGGTTTTCAGGTAGGCGGAATCTATAATCTGGTGTACAAAAATGTGGAAGGCTTGCAGGTGGGTGGCATTTATAATCAGGTACAGGGCAATGTAAAGGGGCTACAAATCGGAGGAATTAACAACAGAGTGAAGGGCTCGGCAGATGCACAAATTGGTGGTATTTTGAACCAGGCCAGTGCTTCAGATGTCTTGCAGATAGCAGGAATCGCTAATCATAGTAGAGAAAAGGCCGGCTTTCAGCTGGCTGGGATAAGCAACAGTAGCTCAGGCGAAGTCAACCACCAAATTTCCGGAATATTCAACCGGGCAAAATCAGTGAACGGGTTTCAATTTGCGCTCATCAATGCCGCAGAGCAGAGCGACTACCCCATCGGGCTATTGAACTTTATCAAAAACGGTGAAAAGAATCTGACTTTTGCGATTGACGAATCTGGGTTTACTCACTTTGGATTCAGATCCGGAGGCCGGAAAATGTACGGGATAGTAGGTTTGGCTTACCAGCTCAGGGAGGTGGATACGCCCTACGCACTAGAGGTAGGGATGGGAATTCACTTGATTCCTTCTCGTAGGTTTTCCTTGGACACCGAGTTCGTAGCCATGACTGCCAGTGATTTTGTCGCTGTAAATAACCATATACAGTCATTTAGATTATTGCCCGGTGTAAACTTGGGCAAACACTTCAGACTATTTGCAGGACCAAGTCTTAATTTTGCTTTCCTAGATCCGGGTCAGGAAAACTTCACGGATGGTTGGAATATTTTGGAAAAAACCAATTCTACGGGAATATACAGAAGCTATGGCGGTGTGACAGGAGGCCTACAGGTGGTGTTTTAATCAGTAGTATTGGCATTGATAAAACTCATCCAAAACCTACTTTAGAAACGAAATGTACGACTGACGATCTGGGATTTACGGCGTCTTGCTGAATATCGAATGAGTAATGTTAAATGATGAATAATGAAGTTCACTAGCGGTAATCTTTCAATCTTCCACATGACTCAAATTCCTCACATCCACACTTACTTTCATGACTTGTTCACTTCCACTGTAGACTATGCCTTTCAGAGGTGTCACATCACTGAAATCCCTCCCATAGGCTACCCTGACGTGTTTATCGTTGACCAATAGATTATTAGTAGCATCAAATTCTACCCAGCCTAAATCTGGGATGAAGACGGCTATCCAAGCATGGGAAGCATCTGCTCCTATCAACTTCGGTTTACCCGGTGGAGGTAAGGTTTCTATGTAGCCACTTACATACTTTGCTGCCAAACCCAAAACTCTCAAACAAGCCAAAGAAAAATGAGCAAAATCCTGGCAAACGCCTTTTTTATGCTCAAATACCTTAACCAAAGGAGTGCTGATATCAGTAAACCCTGGAGTAAAAGCAAAATCCTTAAAAATCCTGCTGTTTAAATCCAATACTGCATCCATGATAGGGCGATTGGGAGTAAAGGATTTTAACGCATATTCCTTAATCTCTTCTATCAGTTGGACATGAGGTGATTCCAAATAATATTGGCGGGTGTCATTTGGCGCAGCTGTACTGTGCAGCCAGTTCACCACCTTTTCCCAAGCTTCTGTTTCTTCGGGTTTGGCCTTAATCCATTCCGGGCTCTTCAAGGTGACGGTACTTTTCGATTTGACTGTCAACTTCTTATGAGACCGCTCAATGGAAAAATACAAATACTTGTTTCCGAAAAAATCTGTTCGCTCTACTTCAAAACTAGGCTTTGGACTTATGTCATAGCCTGTACTATTTACAGTTTGGAAATCCAGATCTGCGGGAATCTGAAACATCAGATTATGGCAGAGTGTGGCCGGAAACTCATAAATATAGTCTGTAATATGTGTGACCTGATACTTCATATTTCAGGAATAAAGGAGCTTTGAATCATCTGATAGCCACTACCTGTGTGACTAAAGTATTTTTCATAAATAATATCCGAGGTTTGGTGCAGCAGCGCTATCACTTCATCCATCAACTGGACTAATCGCTCAAACTTTTGATGCTCCGGATGTAGGGCGCATAGCTCATCCATGTCACACAGTCTGATTTTGGTGATGGCATCTAGCAAGCTTTTTCTTTCATTACTGAAAAGCTCCTGCTCGTCCTGACTACCCAGGGTTTTTAGGTGTTTATCAATTTCTTTCAATTGAAAAACCAATGCCCTGGGGTTATCCTCGTGAAGAATCAATAGACTCAATACCCCATGCATCTCCAGGTTGGACCTGTATCTATAACGGTAAGTCACCAAACTTTCATTGCATCGCAAGGTATCCTCCATTAGCTCCTTATTTGACTCTACATCATATGATGTAGCTAACATTTCGCGGAGAATAGTGCAGTTATTAGCCGCCGATTCTATAAACCTTCCTATGTTCAACAGGTGCCAAGTTGGTTCCCGGGTCATGTTATCAATATTCAACCCATAGAAAGCCATCAGTTTCACCACCATATTATCCAAACTTTGGTAGGCTTGCATCATGTTGATACTTGATTTTTTCATGATGTGGAGTTCTTCGGAGATGCTGTCCAAAATCCTCCAGGTATCTAAGCTCAACCTATCCCGGACCGCAAAGGCATTCGACAGGAAACATTGTATGGAAAAGGCTAGACTACCGGACTTTTCTGAATCATAAACCAGAGAAAGTAATTCTCCTTCTGGATTTTTCAATTTTTCGGGTTCAGTGAATCCCGGCAAAGTATCCGTCATCACCGTAAGCGTTCTCAGCAGGGTACTGAGCACTGGATTTTCATGCAAATGGATGTCCTCATCGGCTTCATTATAAGTCAGTAGGGTCATCCGCATCAAACGTACCGTATAAGCCGCCCGCTCCAGATATCTTCCCAGCCAGAAAAGCCGCTCTCCAGTACGGCTAGGCAGTACATTTCTAACCAGTGGCTGTATTTTGATGGGTTTTGATGTAGGCAATGCAGTTTTTGCTTTGCCTAATATCCAAGTGTCTTTACTGATACCTCCAGTCTGGTTGGAAACCAAAAATGCCCCTTTCTCAGGGGAACTTCTAGACAAACCACCCGGCATGACTTTATAGCTATTGTTTTCAGAATCAGCCACCACATAACTGCGAAAAACTGCATTCCTTGCTTCTAACTTTTGATTGATCCAAGAGGGTGTGGTAGAAAACTCTACCATTTCCTGTCCCACAAACATGTATGGGCTTTGCAAAATCTCCTTCTTCAGTTTTTCAAGCTCTACCTTAGTGAGATTTCCTCCGAAAATCGACTTGTGATTGGTTCCTCTATAAATATTTCGAATGACTAAGGTTTCAATGTGATCAAAAACATAAGCCATCTCCTTGGGTTGCCCACACCACCAGGTAGCTACAGAGGGCAGTGCCAAATCTTCACCTAGCAGATACTTACAGATCTTGGGCAGAAATGCCATCAATCCAGGGTTTTCCATCACTCGACACCCTAAAGGATTGATCACCAAAACTTTTCGCTGTCGGATCGCTTCCATCAAACCCACTACTCCCAAATGAGAATCGCTTCGGAATTCCAAGGGATCGCAAAAGACATCGTCTACCCTTCGGATGATCACATCTACTTTCTCTAGCCCTTTGATCGTTTTCAGCCAAACATACCCATCACTTACCGTCAGGTCCTCACCAAAAGCCAAGGTAAAACCCATAAATGAGGAAATATAGGCATGCTCAAAGAAGGTCTCATTGGTGGGACCCGGAGAAAGAAGAACCACACGAGGGTTTTCCTTATTATTCGTGGTAAGCTGGCTAAGCGTATTTTTGAAGGTCTGATAATACGAGGTGATCTTACTGACATGATTTTCCCGGATCAAATCCGGAAAAACCCGGGTCATCGCAGCTCTGTTTTCGAAGGTATAGCCTGCTCCAGAGGGAGCGTCTGTGCGGTCATGGAGTACCCACATTTTGCCATTTGGCCCTCGGGCCAGATCAGAAGAATATTGGATCAACTGCTGCTCGCCATCCAGCTTGATGTGATGGGCCTGCCGTAGAAAACCCCTATGATTATAGACCAACTCAAAAGGTATATGACCTTCTTTGATCAGAGACTGATCTCCATATAGATCCCTCAATATCAGATTTAAAAGCTGTGTTCTCTGAATCAATCCTTTCTCTATCCCTTCCCACTCCTCGGTACTGAAAACCATAGGAACAGGATCCAAAATCCAGGGTCGGTTCATCCCGTCTGGATCTCCATAGACGTTATAGGTCACACCATTTTCTCGCAGCTGTCTACCTACTTCTTCATGAAATTGAGCCATGCGCTCAGATCCGATCTGTTCGTAGTATTTTGCGATGCGCTCCCAGTGCGGTTGGATCTTCCCTTGGTCTGTGGCCATTTCATCTAGAAACGGCGCGTTATTGAACATTTTTTCAATAAGATAAGCCTCAATCATAGCCCAAAAATCAACTAATTCCGCATCATTTTAATCAGATTTCTCTTTTTTTATATCTGCGCAGATCCATGGTATAAGGGAAATCTGGGTTGACTTCTTCGACTAGTACAGTATAATCGGTGTCAGCTTTCGTCTCGGTAATATATCTCCCAGATTGATTTTGCTCCTGAGCTAAAGGTACGGTAGGCTGGGAAATGGTATGCCCATAATCAAAAAAGCGTGAAACTCGCCTGGCTTCCGCTTCATAGCTATTTACCGGGAAGTTATCATAACTTCTTCCGCCAGGATGCACCACATGATATTGACATGCAGCCACAGATTTCTTGGTCCAGGAGTCATATAAGTCTATCACCAAGGGCGTATCTATCCCTATGGTGGGGTGCAGCGCAGAATAAGGCTGCCAAGCTCGGTAACGAATACCAGCTACAAACTCCCCTTGAACTCCTGTGTTTTTCAGTGGAATCCTGTAACCATTGCAAAGCAAAAAGTACCTAGAGTCTGTCAATCCCGAGATTTTCACCTGCAGTCTTTCCAGGGAAGAATCCACATACCTGGCTGTACCCGTACTGGACATCTCCTCTCCCAGTACATGCCAGGGCTCAATCGCCATGCGCATATCTATATGAATATCTTCTGCTTGTAGCTCCCCGATGAAAGGAAAGCGGAAGCTGAAAAATGGATCAAACCATGAAATATCAAAACCATACCCAGCACCTTTAAGATCATTTACCACCTCTTTCATATCCTTTTGACAATAGTGTGGCAGCAGGAACTTATCATGCAAAGTAGTCCCCCACCTCACCAATTTATGCTTGTAGGGCTCTTTCCAAAACCAGCTGAGCAAAGCCCGAATCAAAAGTAGCTGCACCATGCTCATTCGGAAATGAGGAGGCATATCGAAACCTCTGAATTCTAAAATCCCTAATCTACCACTACTGGAATCCGGAGAGTGCAATTTATCAATGCAAAACTCCGCTCTATGCGTATTTCCAGTAATATCCACAAGGAGATTTCTGAAAATCCTATCCACCATCCAAAAGGGAATTTCATTTTCCTTTCCCTCAGGAACCTGCTGAAAAGCCAATTCCAACTCATACAACATATCATCTCTGCCCTCATCTACTCTAGGAGCTTGACTAGTAGGCCCTATGAACTGGGTAGAGAATAGATAAGAGAGTGCAGGGTGATGCTGCCAGTAGGTAATGAAACTTCTCAGGACATCTGGCCTTCTCAATAGTGGGCTGTTTTCCGGGGAATCTCCACCTAGGGTGATGTGATTTCCTCCCCCGGTACCGGTATGCTTTCCGTCCACATTAAATTTCTCGCTGATGAGACGGGTTTCCCGCGCCTTTTCGTAAAGCGTACCGTAATTTTTCAAAACCTCCTTCCAGGATTTGGCAGGTTGAATATTCACCTCGATCACACCAGGGTCTGGTGTAATCATCATTTTTTCAATCCGTTTGTCCGCAGGAGGGTCATACCCTTCGATGAGAATAGGCATATTTAGTTTTAGAGCGGTACGCTCCACAGCTGCCACTAGGTCTAGATAATGCGCTATAAAAGAAACAGGAGGAAAGAACACAAAAAGCTTTCCTTCACGAACTTCCGTCACCAGAGAGGTCTTAAATACACGTTCAGAGTTTATGGGGTCCCTTTTTACCGGCTTCTCAGACTCAGGAAGCGCATCCACTGGGGCAAATAGATCACTCTCAGGCTTAAGGGGTTCTTCTTTGGCAGGGGTAAAAGCAATAGCGTCCAAAGGCAACCTTAACCCTGCAGGAGAATTCCCCGGAATCAAAAACATATCCTTTCGGCGGAATTCCCACCTGCAACTCATCCATCTCTGCTCGGTATATTCCCACTCCAATGGAATGGAAAATCCTACTGGCTTGTCCATGCCTTCATTGAGCAACTGAGATAGTTTCTGCCGCTCCAAAGGGGACTTCAAGTCATACTTATAAGGATCCACATTGACAGGAATATTGCCTTCCTGCCAGATAAAGTAGAAAGGGTCCTCATATAGTGGACGAATATTTTTGGGATCTATACTCAACTGCTCTACTAGCTCAGCAGCAAACTTTTTCGCATCATCTGAGGTCAATTTGTAATCTTTAGACAGGTCTGCCATCAGATGATCATGGTGCCAAAGCGGCACCCCATCTTTTCTCCAGAAACAGGCTAGTTTCCAGCGGGGCAAAGGCTCACCAGGATACCATTTTCCTTGTCCATATTGCATGAGCGCCCCTTTCCCAAATTCATCTTTGAGTTTGTGAAACAGTATATTGGCTAACTTACGCTTATGTTCACCATCAGCATCGGAGTTCCATTCCGGAGCATCTTGATTGTCCACGGCTACGAAGGTGGGTTCACCTCCCATAGTCAGCCGCACATCATTATCTACTAAATCCTGATCTACCTGATCCCCTACTGAAATGATTTTCTCCCATTGCTCATCGCTGTATGGCTTGGTCACTCGCGGAGTTTCTTTTATCCGGGTCACCTTGTTTTCGAAATGAAACTCGGTCTCAGCTGGCTCGGCCATACCGGAGATGGGAGCGGCATCCTGTGGACTAGGCGTGCAGGCCAGTGGGATATGCCCTTCTCCTGCAAACAATCCGGAGGTGGAGTCCAAGCCTATCCAACCAGCTCCCGGGACATAAACTTCTGTCCAGGCATGAAGATCTGTGAAATCAGCCTCTGGACCTGATGGTCCATCCAGAGATTTCTCGTCAGCAGTCAACTGGACCAAATAACCAGAAGCAAAACGTGAAGCCAAGCCTAAATGCCTCAAAACCTGTACAAATAGCCAGGCAAAATCACGACAAGAACCTGATCCTAAAGTCAGGGTTTCTTCGCAGGTCTGCACACCGGGCTCCATTCGCACATGATACTTCAGCTCTTGGTTGATCATGGCATTAATGGCTACCAGATAATCCACGGTGATGATATCCTTTGTGATTAGGGACTTAGCCTTTTCTACCAATTTTAGCAGAAGAGGATCTTTTTCTTTGATGTCCAAATAAGGTCCTAGTTGGATTTTGAGACTTTCCTCATATTCAAAAGGAAAAGTGGAAGCATAGTCATCCACAAAGAAATCAAAAGGATTAAGCACCACCATATCCGCAATCACTTCCACATCGATCTCGAAATACTTGACTTTCTCAGGAAAAACCACTCTGGCCAGGTAATTTCCAAATGGATCCTGCTGCCAATTGATGAAATGGTTTTCAGGCTTGATATTCAAAGAATACCCCTTGATGTGTGTGCGTGAATGTGGTGCGGGCCGAAGGCGAATCACCTGCGGGCTTAAACTAATATGCTTTTCGTAATCATACTTGGTATAATGCCGGATCGCTACTTTAATAGACATAGACTAAAAGGAAAAATTCTGGTTGATAAAAGCATCTAGTCAACAATTTTTGAAGACCAATCGGGTATTTGGGCTATTAATATGAGTTGTAATTTAAAGTAAGTCAGCTTGGATCAAAGCTTTTTGCTTAAGAAATATACCAATAGAGCAGTTTATTTAGGATATAGTACCAGTTGTATTTTTTCAAAAAATCATGAATTGGTGCAAATTCTTCTTCTGTAAGTAAACATTTCTATTTAGTTTCAATGGATGGAAAAAAACAAGAAGAAAATCCTGGTCATAGATATCGGGGGCTCAAATGTGAAAATCCTGGCTACAGGTGCTCAAGAAAGAATAAAAATACCATCTGGAGCTGATTTTAAGCCCGAAGAAATGGTAGAACTAGTTAAGGAAAATGCCTCAGATTGGGAATACGATATGATTACCATGGGTTTTCCGGGAATAGTGAAAGAAAATCGAATCATCAGTGAGCCTGTAAATCTGGGCAAAGGCTGGAATAAATTTGATTTTCAGGCCGCTTTTAACCTTCCCATCAAATTCATCAACGATGCCGCCATGCAGGCATTGGGAGGATACGAGGGTAAAAAACTGCTTTTTTTGGGATTAGGTACAGGATTGGGCACTGCTATGGTGATCCATAATACCATTCTCCCTATGGAAGGCGGACATTTGCCATTTAAGAAAAAAACTTTCGAAGAATACATCAGCAAGGAGTACCTAGCCAAAAAAGGCCCTGAACACTGGGAAAAGAATGTTCAAAAAACCATCAAAATTTTCAGAAGAATCTTCCAGCCAGATGATATCCTGCTCGGTGGTGGCAATTCGAAGTTACTGACCGAGGTTCCGGAGGACTGCAGGCTCGGAACCAACCAAAATGCATTTAAAGGTGGTTTTAAGTTTTGGGAAGAGGATTTCAAGCTTTAGAATGGAAACCTTTATTCTCATTTTTTGAAGTACCTGCTGGAATTGATATCTGAACACCATTCAAAACAAACCTATACCCAATCTAATCCCTATGAAAAAGCTATTTCTTGCTGCCTATGCAGTAATAATTTTTCTCGGCAGCTGCGATACCAAGCAAGATACTACGAAGGATTTACTAGTCACTAGTCAAGTCAAAGCTAGAATTGATTCTACCCTATCGAGTTTTGTAGAAAGTGGAAATTTAGCTGGAGTCTCGGCATTGATCTACGAAAAAAACCAAGAGGTTTATTACAATGCTTATGGCTATGCTGATCGGGAGAATCAGATCAAAATGGACAGAAACACGATTGTGCAGATCTATTCCATGACCAAACCGATTACAGGTACCGCACTGATGACGCTTTATGAGGAAGGAAAATTCCAGTTGGATGATCCCCTTTCAAAGTATGCTCCTGAATTCGTAGATATGAAAGTATATGACGGTGTAGATGAAAATGGAGAACTCAAACTGGTAGCTGCTGAAAGACCCGTAACTATTCGTGATATCACACGTCATACTGCAGGCTTTCCCAATCGGGCTGATATTCCGGGCTTAAGTGCTATTTTGGAAGAAAAAGATCCACGAAGTTTTGAAATTGATTTGAACGAAATGGCCAGGAGAATCGGGGAAATTCCTCTTTGGTTTCAGCCAGGCACACAGTGGGAATATGGACAATCCGTAGATGTACAGGCATTTTTGGTAGAGCGAATTGCTGGAATTCCTTATAAAGAGTATGTTCAAACTCATGTTTTAGATCCTTTGGGTATGGATCAAACCCGGTATTTTGTCCCAGAAGAAGATAGAGCTAGAATGTCTTCCTCGTACAGAAGAACTGGTGAAGGTCAATTGGATCAAATGCCAGATGAGGAAGCACATGATTTCAATATCAACGAATATCCGTTGACACCTGGGGGTTTTGGTTTGACTTCCACGCTAGACGATTACATGACATTTGCCAGAATGCTGGTAAATAAAGGGGAGTTTGATGGAGTCAGAGTCCTCAAGCCCGAAACGGTAGAACTCATGAGCACCAATCATCTTCCGGATTCCGTGACAGAGCGATCTTGGCTTCCCACTAAAGGCAATGTAGGGTTCGGAATTGATTTCGCAGTACGAGTAGCTCCGCCTAAAAGTGCTGAAGAGATGAATGGCATCGTAGGGGAATTCTTTTGGGATGGAGCCGCCAGCACACTTTTCTGGGTAGATCCAGTCAATGAAATCACTGCGGTGCTTTTCGTTCAGCTCTTTCCTTACGATCAGATTAAGCTTCACAAAAAGTTTAAAGATGCTGTTTATGGCAAATACCAGCCTGCAGTATCCACAAACTGATTAAGAATATATTGATAATTGAGTAGTTGCCAGAAAAATTTAAGGATGGCATTTGTCCGAAGAAAGGATTGAATTTTACTTTAAATTTTTGATGAAAGTTGCCGAAACCTGATCAAGTTCAATCAAAAAATCGCCCTTTACATTTAATTTTTGAATAGCACCCAGGTTTTTAGTAATCGCATCTATTAAAACTGAGTTTGAAATATTGCCAAGATTAACTTTCACTAATTTTTTTGGCGTATTGCTGATGAGTTTACTGTTCTTAAAATCAGCATCCTTGGATATCACTATAAAGTCATTCGTGTCGGCATAGGCACAAATTGCTCCATCCTTAGTGAACCATCTATCTAAGATTTCATTAACATGAACTGTTTCAAATTCCAAAGATCTGAGATGATTAACTATTTTATACGATATATGAACATCACAGAGAAATTTCATCAAGCCACATCCATGATGTTATTTCCCGAAAGAGAAAGTTTGGCGTACTGCAGGCAGGCTAATATATCTTGTCTTTCCAATTCAGGATGATCATCTAAAATTTCTTCCACACTCATGCCAGTACCCAGCATGTCTAAAATCACCTCAACTGGCCACCTCATGCCTCGTACACAGGGTTTCCCATGACATATCTCGGCATCTATCGTAATTCTATTTAGTAAGTTCATCCTCAAAGAGTTTGATTTTCTCAAATTTAAAGAATTTATCGTGTTTTAAAGTTTCTCCACTTTCAGATTAATTTCTTCTGAACAGAACCAATAGCGGTTAGGATACTCTCCACGTCCATCGTTCGTGTCATCACGAACGATAAAAAAATCCAGCTTATATTTCATTAACTTTGCGCTAAGCAGAACCAATTTCAATCGAAATAATGTTCTGCAATTCATTGTAACCTAATGGACCTTGAATCCATTAATCATTACACCATATGAAAGAAAGACCAAGAGTAGTAGTCGGCCTCTCCGGAGGGGTCGATAGTTCCGTCGCCGCTCACTTACTCATCGAGCAAGGCTACGAAGTCATCGGGATGTTTATGAAAAACTGGCACGATGAATCTGTTACCATTTCTAACGAATGCCCTTGGATGGAAGATTCCACCGATGCCATGCTGGTGGCAGAGAAACTTGGGATTCCTTTTCAGGCTATAGATCTCAGTGAAGAATACCGAGAAAGAATTGTAAACTACATGTTTTCGGAGTATGAGGCCGGCAGAACGCCCAATCCGGATATTCTTTGTAACCGGGAAATCAAATTTGATATTTTTCTGAAAGCTGCAGAAAAGCTAAAAGCAGATTTTGTGGCAACAGGTCACTACTGCCAAAAAGGTGAAATCATGGGAGCTGATGGCAAAACTGCCTATCAGATGCTTGCGGGAGCTGACCCAAACAAGGATCAGAGTTACTTCTTATGCCAATTGAACCAAAGTCAGTTAGCAAAAGCCCTGTTCCCAATCGGGCATTTGCAGAAACCTGAAGTACGGGCCAAAGCAAAGGAAATGGACTTGATCACAGCCGACAAAAAAGATAGTCAGGGACTTTGCTTTATCGGAAAAGTTAGACTTCCGGATTTCTTACAGCAGCAGCTGAAGCCGAAAAAAGGTAAAATCATCCAAATTCCTGAAGAGCTTCCTATCTACCAAAAACAACAGGTTCCTGCGGGAATTGCTCCAGAAGATTACGATCAGGAGACTTTGGATGCTATTTCTCTTCCTACTCACTATACCGCTGATCAGGGAAAAGTGCTGGGCGAACATAACGGTGCACACTATTTCACTGTAGGCCAAAGAAAAGGGCTTCATGTAGGAGGAACTGGAAAACCGCTATTTGTAATTTCTACAGACACTCAAGAAAATGTGATATACACAGGTTTAGGAGAAACTCACCCTGGGTTACTCAGAAATGGACTTTTTGTGAAAAATCAAGATGTTCATTGGATCCGGGAAGACTTAACCCTAAATGTGGGAGAGACCAGAAAATACGAAGCTCGCATCAGATACCGACAGCCACTCAGCGGAGCGACCCTGATCCAGAAAGAAAATGGGCTCTACGTTATCTTCGATCAAGCTCAAAAAGGAGTGGCTTCCGGTCAATTCGTCGCTTGGTACGATGGTGAGGAATGTATAGGTTCGGGGACGATATTTTAGGATTTACGATTTACGATTTACGATTTACGATTTACGGGGCTAGTGGTAATTGAAAACTTTGGTTCAATTCCCTAGCCTCTTTTTACTACATTATTGATTTCAAATCCACCAACATCAAATTCTCCCAGTGTTAGAAATTCTCTTCGAAGACGAATACCTCATCGCCATCAACAAACCCTCAGGTTTGCTGGTGCATAGAACTTCCATTGCAGCAGAGGAGACGGTTTTTGCTTTACAGATGCTGCGTGATCAGATTGGTCAGCACGTTTCTCCGGTGCATCGCTTAGACAGACCGACGAGTGGTGTTTTGCTTTTCTCTAAGAAGGAAGAAATCCTGCCCCTACTCAAGGAGCAATTTGCTGAGCGATCCGTGAAGAAAACGTATTTGGCGATCGTTCGTGGAATTCCGACTGTAAAAGCAGGAATGATTGATTACCCGCTTAAAAGTGAGCGATCTGGAAGACTACAGGAAGCTCAGACCTAATATAGCGTGCTGGCTGAGGCAGAAATCCCTTTTGATACCACTGGAAGATATCCTACCAGTAGATATAGTTTGCTGGAGGTAAAACCAGAAACAGGCCGGACTCATCAGATAAGAAGGCATTTAGCTCATTTGAGACATTATATTATTGGGGACAAAAAGCATGGGGACAATAAACAAAACCAGTTTTTCGAAAAGCAATTTGGAATGGAAAACCTGCTTTTACACGCAAAGACATTGCGTTTTTCTCACCCCATAGGTAAAGAAGAAATCTTAGTTGAAGCTAGTTTACCTAACCATTTTCAAGAAACCATAGTCAAACTAGGTTGGGAAAAGCTCCATTTACAGGATTAAAGTCGGCACTTTACCAAATTTGAATTACTTTAGAATGAATAATTGAACATCCCTATGAAAAAATCACTTGTAGGCCTTGGCCTATTGCTGTCGGTGACCTTTGTTGCCGAAGCACAGAAGAAGAAAATCGAAAAGAAATTTGATGAAAAATCGGCAATTGCTGACTTAACATATCTGACTTCGGATGAACTAAAAGGACGCGATCCTTCCTATCCTGAGATGGAAATGGCCTATAATTACATATCCATGCAGTTGGAAGAGGCTGGAGCAAAGCCATTGCCTGGTGCAGATGGATATTTTCAAAACATCCCTTTCAGACTTTCTACCCCCCCTTCCAAAGGACAGATTAGCATTGAAGACTCCGTTTATTCTCAAGGAGTTAACCTGTTGGTATTAGATGGTGAAGCCCTGAGTGGTTCCTTTGAATTGGTGGATGTGGGTTTTGGCCTGGAATCAGATTTTGAAGGAAAAGACCTTAAAGGTAAGATCGCGGTAAGCAGCGTAGGAGCTCCCAATAAAATGAGCCCGGCAGATCTTTTTTCCTTGGGTAGAGAAAAAACTGCAAATGCCAAAAAGGCTGGGGCCATCGCGGTAATCGAACGCTTTAATATTCCATCTATTCCTTGGCAGCTGGTCTCCAACTACCTCAATCGACCACAGATGGGTGTGGACAATGGCGAATCCAGCAAGCTCCCTTATATCTGGGTGAAAGACTTGGCAAACGCACTTCCCAAGGTAATTGCCACAGGAGATACACCAAAAGCCAAACTTGAAATCGAAGGAAAAAACAATACTTTGATCGAAGGAAAAAACATTCTGGCCTACATAGAGGGAACAGACAAAAACCTAAAAGACGAGTACGTGATGCTTTCTGCCCACTACGACCACGTAGGAATTGGTCGTCCGGATGCAGAAGGTGACTCTATTTACAATGGAGCACGGGATAATGCCGTGGGTACAGTAGCCGTGATCAATGCTGCGAAGTTTTTTGCCAATAAACGTCCAAAACGCTCCGTACTATTGGCACTTTGGACAGCTGAAGAAAAGGGCCTGCTAGGAAGTAAGTATTTCGCTTCCAACCCTTTAATCCCGCTAAATCAGATTGTATATAACCTTAATATTGATGGTGCAGGGTATAACGACACTTCTATTATTACTGTGATCGGTTTGGGTAGAACTACTGCGGACAACCTGGTGGCTGAGGCAGTGGCAGAATTTGGATTAGAAGCTGTAGAAGACCCTGCACCTGAGCAAGGGCTTTATGATAGATCAGATAATGTGAGCTTTGCCGTTCATGGCATACCTGCACCTACTTTCAGCTTAGGCTTCACGGCATTTGATGATGAGATCAATAAGTACTATCACAAAGCCGGAGATGAAGTAGATTCCCTTGATCTGGATTACGTGACGTTGTATTGGAAATCCTACATCCTAGCTGCGCAAAATATCGCCAACTCCGCAGATCAGCCAATGTGGGTTGCCGGTGATAAATATGAAGAAGCAGGGAAAAAGCTTTATGGGGATAAATAAGTCTTTTGGCTTGTAAGTCATAATTTTTGCAAAAAAGCGAGAGGTGGTAAGTTGGGTTCTGATGAATTCAATTTACCACCTCTTTTAATAGATTATAGACTGTTTTACGGATCGTGCCGTTGGCACTCTGGAAAATCTCCGACTAATTTAGAACCCAGAATTTTATTCTGGGCTGATACAGATTGTGCCTTCAGCACAAGACGAACCCCAAATCTTTATTGCATTTTTCACATTCATCTATGGCTCATTTTGATTCTGGAAAATTGCCAAAGGCAATTCCAGCAAAAACCCCGAATACAGCCAAGCGAAATTCGGGGTTTATCAGATCAAAATAGGATTAGGAGTGCCAAAGGCACGATCGGTAAATAGAAATAGATATCCTCCTACTTCTCCCAATTAATACTAAAAATTATAGTTATCTAATTCTCTTTCAGATTGTTAACCTTCTCAAAAAGGTCTTTGAAAGGAAAG
This sequence comes from Algoriphagus sp. TR-M9, assembly GCF_027594545.1. NCBI lineage: Bacteria > Pseudomonadati > Bacteroidota > Cytophagia > Cytophagales > Cyclobacteriaceae > Algoriphagus > Algoriphagus halophytocola. The sequence goes on from NZ_CP115160.1 coordinate 2,150,832, forward strand.
GCAGGAGGAACTAGTCTCCATACCTCAAGGCTCGAATTGTCTTGGAACCATAGATCCTTATCTAAACCAAGTTAGCTTTTGCTGTGAAAGTAAAGTTTTGGTTCAATTTCATTTAATTCCTGGTCAGCTAACCTATCATCCAAATAGTTAACAAACTGTTGAAATTCTATATACGATTTGAACTCTTTTATTTCTTTTAGCCAACTCATACCTTTCATTTCTTGGTTCGAGACTCTTGATTCTCGAATCTTATGTCTTACGTCTAACTTCTTACTACTCAAAAATATTACCCAAACAACATCCCTGCAATCGTAGCAGTCATCAAACAAGCAAGTGAAGCAGCAAGCAGTGACTTTAGTCCTAAACGGCTAATATTTGCCTGCTGGTTTGGAGCGATAATGGCGATTCCTCCCAGCTGAATTGCAATAGAACTGAAGTTAGAAAAACCACAAAGTGCATAAGTTGCGATCACCACAGATTTGGCGCTTAGACTACCTATTTCCTTCATTTCGGAAAGACTGAGGTAAGCCACAAATTCGTTGATCACCGTTTTTTGTCCCAGAAGTGACCCTACCTGTAAAGCATCTGCCCACTCCACCCCTATCACCCAAGCAAATACGCGGAACACCTGCCCAAAAATATATTCCAAGGAAAAGCCCTGAAACTGTCCTCCGGTACTGCTGACTACAAAACCATTCAGACCGGTAAATTCTCCGAAAACTCCCATCAACAGATAATTGACTGCAGATATTACAGCGATAAATGCCAGCAGCATAGCGCCAACATTTAGCGCTAATTTCAACCCTTCTGATGCTCCGATGGACATCGCATCGATGAGGTTCACTCCCATCGCCTCCTCATTCACTTCCAGCTTATCCTGAACCAATTCCTTTTCCACTTCAGGAATAAACATCTTGGACATCACGATTGCCGCTGGGGCATTCATAATACTTGCTCCCAATAAATAGGCTGCAAATTTACTTTGCTCCTCCAAACTATCTCCGCCCAAAAAAGCCACATAACCTGCCAAAACACCCCCAGCAATCGTAGCCATGCCTCCGGTCATCAGACACATCAATTCGGATTTACTCATTTGCGGGATAAAAGGCCTTACTAGCAATGGTGCCTCAGTTTGGCCCAAAAATATATTTCCAGCTGCTGACAAGCTCTCCGGGCCGGACAATCTCATCGTTCTTGCCATCACCCAGGCAATGCCGAAAACCACTTTCTGCAATATTCCAAGGTAGTACAAACCAGCTGAAACCGTGGAAAAGAAAATGATTGTGGGAAGTACCTGAAAGGCGAAAATAAACCCAAAGCTATCACCGGCTAGATCCCCAAAAATAAACTCTGCACCGTCACGGCTAAAGCTCAGGAACTTCACAAAACCACGGCTAACAGATGCAAATCCACTTTCTACTATAGGTACCTGGGTGATTAAAATGCCAAATACTAATTGCAGAAGTATCCCAATTCCTACTAACCTCCAGTCTATTTTTCTTCTGTTAGATGAAAAAAGAAAAGCCACCAAAACGATGACGGCCAGTCCAAAAACTCCTCTTAAATAATCCATTCAGTAATAGTTGCAGCTAAGGCCTAAAAATAAGGAACGCTGGTTCATAAAACAATCATGTGCTAGTTGGTTAAGCTATAATGTGAAAATTAGAGATAAATTATGAACAGTGATCTGTCTCAGAAAGTACATTTTGGTTCAAATCCTCAGACCTGCCTGGCCGCTAGGCAGCTCTGAAGCCTAAAACTAAATTAGGAAGCAGGAGAACTGCGCTCTCTGCGAACAACTCAGTATTCCCCTGTGAAAAAATAAAAAAACCCGAGCTAGCTCGGGCCTTAGATTTATCAGTTTCTAGTTTCTCTTATTAATCTCATCTCGGATTCTAGCCGCTCGCTCATAATCTTCATTTGCAATGGCCTTGTCCAGCATCTGGTTAAGCTTATCCAAGCTGAAATCTTTCAGGGAAGCTTCTTTTTTGGTTGTAAATTTTTGTGCAGGTTTTTTAGGTGGTTCCTTTTCGTCCTTACTCTCCACCTCAAAATGTTCAACGGCTCCCTCAGACATTGCCTTTTCGGTACAATAAACTGGGCTACCAAAACGAATAGCAATCGCAATAGCGTCGGAAGGCCTTGCATCCACTTCTACTTCAGCTAGGCTGCTTTTACAATGGATTTTGGCATAAAACACGCCTTCCTGCATATCCGTAATCACTATTTTCTCAATCTCATAATTGAATCCAGTAGCAAATGACCGAAACAGATCATGGGTCATAGGCCGGTTAGGCACTATTTTTTCGATTTCCAAAGCTATCGCCTGTGCCTCAAACATACCGATCACAATAGGCAGTCTTCTGACACCTCCCACTTCACCCAATACCAGGGTAAATGACCCGGATTGGGAATGATTGGACGAAAGTCCTAAAATCTCAAGTTCAATGAGTTTTTCCACAAAAATTTATAATTCAGCTTTTAATGCTTCGTTTAGTTTTGGTACTACTTCGAATGCATCTCCCACAATTCCATAATCCGCAGCTTTAAAGAATGGCGCGTCAGGATCTTTATTGATCACTACAATACATTTTGAAGAGTTGACTCCTGCAAGATGTTGAATAGCTCCTGAAATTCCTATTGCGATATAAAGAGATGGAGCGACTTTTATCCCAGTTTGCCCTACGTGCTCATGATGTGGTCTCCACTCCAGGTCGGAAACTGGCTTAGAACAAGCAGTAGCTGCACCTAGTATTTTCGCCATATCTTCCACCATTCCCCAGTTTTCTGGACCTTTCAGACCACGACCACCGGAAACTACAATGTCTGCCTCTGGAAGCAAAACATCCCCTGTGGCACGCTCTGTAGAAGTGATTATGGATGCAAAATCCGATTCACTCAACGCTGCCTCAAATTGCTCAACTTGAGCAGCTTCACCATCAGTTTTCAGATCTATTGCGTTCTTTTTGATAGCCAGGATCTTATCGTCTGTGGTAATAGTAGAGAAGGCAAATGCTTTTCCGGTGTAAATACTTCTCTTTACGGTATATCCTGAATCCGTTTTCGGTAGCTCTACCACATTGGAAGCCAGTCCGGCGCCTACTTTTACAGCCAGCCTAGCGGCAACTGCATCACCTAGAGAGGATTTGGCCAGGACAAGCGTCTTCGCTCCCACTTGCTTGTATGCTTGGGCTAACGCTGAAGCATGAGCTTGGATCACACCTTCGTCCAGTTTACTGTCCGCGGCATGCATTACTTTGGAAGCACCTGCAGATCCTACTGCGGCCAACTCTTCTTCAGCGATGGTTCCCAGCGCAACGGCAACCACATCACCTTCACCGGTCTGAGCGGCTAAAGCATGGGCAAAGGAAACCGCCTCTAAGCTGGTCTTTTTTACTTTGCCTTCGGCATGTTCTATATATACTAATATGGACATAATATTCTAATTTAAAGGAGGTTGTTTGGGTTCAATTAAAGTACTTTTGCTTCATTTTTTAGCAAATTCACCAGCTCAGATACATTGTCCTTGTCGACTAATTTCACTGCACCTTTTGCCGGAGGGAGTTCATATTTGACTGCTTCCACCTGGGTTTCCTGAGCGATTGCTTCCACCACGTTCAAGGGCTTAGTACGCGCTGACATAATTCCTCGCATATTTGGGATTTTCCATTCTGCGATAGGCTCCTGACACCCGGCTACCAAAGGTAGATCAGCTTCCAAAAGCTCCTTACCACCTTCTATTTCCCTGGCCATTTTGGCTTTACCTCCATCAATATCCAGTTTCATCACAGGAGAAAATGAGGGAATTCCCAGTAGCTCACCTACCATTCCGTGTACCATACCTCCATTGAAGTCGATGGATTCTCTCCCCATCAAAATCAAATCATATGCACCTTCTTTGGCATAATGTGCGATTTGCTTAGCCACATACATAGAATCCTGGGGAGCTGCATTGACACGAATAGCCTCGTCTGCACCTATTGCAAGCGCTTTTCTTAAGGTAGGCTCCGTTTCGGCTTCCCCTACATTCAACACGGTAAGTTTACCTGAAGTCTGGTCTCTGAGCTCCACTGCACGTGCAAGTGCGTAATCGTCATATGGACCTATGATATATTGAACCCCCGTCGTATCAAACTTGGTATTATCCGAAGTGAATTGAATCTTGGACGTAGTATCGGGCACATGGGTGATACAAACAAGAATCTTCATTGGTTTAGCGTTAGATTTTTTTAGATTTATTTCTCGTGAAAATAACAGTAACGACTTAATTAAAAAAACTATTGATGGCCAATTTGGACAGGACTCAGCTGCTGAGGCAATTTACCGAAGAAGAACCCGAAAATCCCTTCAACTGGTATGCTTTGGCATTGGAATACAAGGAAAGTGAAGCGGGTTTGGCTAAATCCTTATTCAACAAGTTGTTAACAGAGCACGCCGAATACTTACCTACTTACTTCACCGCAGCCCATTTTTTTGCAGAATTGGAAGAAATAGAACTGGCAGATCAGATTTTTCAAAAAGGTATTGCTTTGGCAAAATCCCAAAATGAGCTGAAAACCCTGCAGGAATTACAGAATGCATACCAGAATTTTCTATTTGAAAATGATATGGACTGAGATAGGCCCTAATGAAGCTTGAATCAAATTTTGTTTTTTTAACTTTTTAGGATTAGAAAAATGCCCGTTCTTGAAAGTATGAAACAACTATTGCTCATTCTTGCCTTAGGAGCTCTTCTCAGTTGCAATCCAGGTGACTCTACTAAAAACTTACCCAATTCTTATACGCTTGAAATCAAAGATTCTATTCAAGTTGATTACTTGGGTAAGCTAAATGTTTTTGATTATGATCCAGAATCAGGGCTATATCTGGGTATAGATCAAAATTTAAATCATGTGATGCTTTTTAAAGAACAAGGAGGCACCGACCATCAGTATGATTACAAGAATGATGGACCAAATGCTATCACTAAAGCTATTTCAAATAGTTTTTTGGAAGGAAAGCACACAATAATGGATTTTCAAAATGGCTTAATCCAGTATGATCAAAATGGGAATATAAGCCATAAAATAAATATACCGAGTGAGTATTTTTTATTCAACTACTCAAATTTTTCAGCTTACAAACTAGGTGATAAATATGCATACATTAGACCTGAAAGAGACCTCAGTGATTATTCCAATACAAGTGCATTTAACCAGAGAATCTACAAGAGTCCGATTTTAGAAGTTTTTGATCCTGAGACTGGCGAAATATATAACACGATGTCAATTCCTCCTGGTACTATTTATGAAGATGGAAATTTCTATCATAAGCTATTTCAGAACGTTAAAAAATCAGGTGAGAAATGGTATCTCTTTTTCTTGGCAGAAAGAAAATACTATGTCTATGAAGAAAAGGGGAATGAGTTGATTTATTCCAAAACTATAGATCTAAATATTACCGATGCTGTGGACATAATAGGCGTGCCAATCGAGAATCCAGAGCTAATCAATCAACAGGCAGAACCAAATATCTTTGGGAAAATTGAAGGGCTTTATCCCTTGTCAGAACACACCGTAGTCATCTATACCAAAGGGGTCAAAAAGGAAATATCCAATCGATATGATCCACAGAAAACTGAGGAATGGATGGGTTTTATTAATGGAATACCCCGATACGCTGCGATTTTAGACAAAAATGATTCTCTTATCCAAAAAGATATTCAACTTCCTCAAGGACTACTTTTTAATGGTGTTTCAAATGACAATGATGAGATCATTGCATTGAAAAATCAAGACTATTTCGGAGAGGAGGACAAAGTGACTTTCTATAAACTTCAAATCAAAAATTAGCTAGCATCAATAAATGATAGTACATCGAGTTTAAGGAAGGTGTTTGAATTGGGCAGAGCAGTACTTAGCATAAGTCCATCGGTTATTATATGAGCGAATTTGACTAAAAGCATCTGGTATGATGGGCAAAGCGGGATTTTCGGTTTTGGACTGGTTTGGAAGCCTGGGAAATAAATGACTCAGTTCCCAAGCGTACCGGTAGACAGGGTATCGATAGGACAAGTCGTAAAATAAACCAGTAGGTATTGTTAGACTTGGTTTAATTGGATGGAAGGATTCATTTTTAGGGTGGCATAGCCGAACAAAATTCCACTTTGAACTAATTACAAGAATGCAGCAAACCAGATAAACGGAACGAAAAACCCGATTCCCAAGACTTGTGGATACTTTTACCTTCCACCAAAGAAGGAGTCTTCAAAAATATCGAAGGATAAATCAATCCAAACCTACAATGAGTAAATTGCAGCACAGTGATTTTATTGAGTTCTGTTTGAATTGGCGGGGCCAAACGACAATAGCAAATTTATTTCTCGGGTTTTATTCGCAGTAAATACAGGGTAGAACCAAATATAAATTTCAATGAAAATTGAACTATGGCATAAATCTTAATGATCTTTAACCGAAGGCTGGAAGAATCCCTGCCATTTTATTATCTTGATAGTTTAAATATTCACTCATACGTTTTTGTATCATGATCACCCAGAAAGAAATGCTGGCACATTTTCTTCCCATTTTTGACAAAAGCGGGAGAAACTACCAAAAGAAGAGCCTAATCAAAGCAAAAAAAGCCCAGCCCGGACTCCAGGTGGTCACCAAAACCAGCGATGGAATAGAGACCAAAAACACTGCGGAAAAGGGAGATTGGCTGGTGGAAAACCAAACTAGTTCCAATGAGCAATACCTGGTCAAAGCCGAGACTTTTGCCAAAAAATACAGACTGCTTCAATCCCTGGAGCAAGGTTGGGGCTGCTATGAACCTATAGGTAGAATAATAGGCTTAGAGGCCAAAATGGAATATTTTGAGGCTTTCCCAAAAGCGGGAGAAGTCCGTTTTGAGGCTCCATGGAAAGACAGCATGATCATCCGGGAAGGTGATTTTTTGGTAGTTCCACCCGAGAAAGATGAAATTTACAGAGTGGCAAAAAAGGAATTCTTAGAAACTTATAAGGAGATTTAACCCGGATTTTGCATTAGGTTTCGTTATGAGGGCAGTAATTGCAATAAAATCAGGCTGTTTGGAGACCGAGCTATAGCACCGCTATAGTGAAGTCGAAAACTGCAACGTAGTAACTGATTTTGAAGTAATTACTGGCCGCAATAGAATTGCTAATGCATAATTCGGGTTTAAGGCACCAAAACTAGCTTGCCCAGTTGATTACCCTTATTCATCTTTTCAAAAGCTTTTGAAGCATTTTCCAAATTATAGACCTCATCGATTAAGGGTTTTATTTGATGCTTGCTGACAAAGGCTAACATTTCTTCAAAATCCAAATCTGATCCCATAGTGGTGCCCATGATGTTCAGCTGATTCCAGAATATTTTCCTAGCCGCCAATTCACCCGGATTTCCCAATGTAGCACCGTAAAAAACAATCCTGCCACCTGGTTTGGCTACTTTGACCAAATCATTCAAGGCATCACCGGCAGCGCCATCAATGATCAGGTCAAATCCGCCGGTTTCTGCTAAAGCTTGATCTGTCCAGTTTTCATTTTGATAATTGTACCCTGCTTTAGCGCCAAGTTGTAAAGCTTTGGAAATTTTTGCTTCGCTACTGCTGCTTACAAAAACATTTGCCTGAGCAGCAAGACCAAATTGTGCAGCAAATTGAGCTACTCCCCCGCCAAAACCAGTAACTAATAGATTTTCGCCAGCTTGTAATCTCCCTCTATAGTTAAGCGCCCTATAGGCGGTCAATCCAGCAAGTGGAAGTGCGGCCGCTTCCTCCCAAGTCATATGCTTAGGCTTGGGATGCAGGCGATCTACCGGGACATTGATAAATTCTGCAAAGGTACCATTGCTTGGCATACCCAAAATCTGAAATTCTTTGCCCTGAGCACGCTGATCATCTCCCCAATTCAAGGCCGGATTAATAATCACTTCCTGGTCCAGCCATTTGGCATCAACTTCAGCTCCAAGATCAGTAACTACCCCGGCTCCATCTGAACCCAAAATTACTCCATCCTGAATATTCGGATAAAGTCCCTGCCTACACCACTCATCTCTGTGATTAAGGGCTGCAGCTTTGACTTTAATCTGTACTTCATGAGCTTTCAAAGCTCCTGTTTGAACTTGAGTCAATAACAGCTTGGATTCTTGAGAACTTGCTAGGGTTAAAGCTTTCATCTGAATTTAAAATTCTGGGGTTCTGTCGTTTCTATTGAGCAAATCGTCTCCATCATCGGAGTTGGCTTTACTTTGGAGCTTAATAGTATTACCTGAATCAAAGTCAGAAACACCGCTAGACTGAGCTCCAAAAGTAGGCCTATACATGGCATTCCCACCTGGAGGCTCCTCCATAGTACCAAAGCCATCCAAATCCTGAAACTTCGTGTACCTACCTATAAATCGGAGCTTCACATTGTCCAATGAACCATTTCTATGCTTGGCAATAATCACCTCTCCCACGCCCTGCGTGGAATTATGATCTTCGTCCTCAGTGATCCCGTAGTACTCCGGCCGGTATAGGAACATCACCATATCTGCATCCTGCTCGATGGCACCGGACTCTCTCAAATCCGAAAGCTGTGGTCTCTTATCACCCCCTCTGGTCTCCACGGCCCTGGAAAGCTGCGATAGTGCAATAACTGGAACTTCTAATTCCTTGGCGATTTTTTTCAAGGCACGAGAAATACTGGCAATCTCCTGTTCCCTGTTTCCGGCCCCACCACCCTTGGTATCGCCGGACATTAATTGCAAGTAATCGATTACGATCATTTGAATGTCGTGTTGAGCTTTGAGCTTTCTACATTTGGCTCGAAGTTCTAGGATAGAAAGTGCCGGTGTGTCATCTACGAAAAGCGGTGCCTTGGATAGTTTGGCGGTTTTATGTACTAGCTGTGCCCACTCATGCTCTGCCAGCGTACCCTTTTTGATTTTTTCTGAATCCAGTTCAGCTTCTGAGGAAATCAATCGATTCACCAGCTGTACAGAGGACATTTCCAAGGAAAAAATGGCAACGGGACGGTTATGATCTACTGCTGCATTACGAAGTACTGAGAGAACAAATGCCGTTTTCCCCATCGCAGGACGGGCAGCGATAATGACCAGATCAGACTTTTGCCAGCCTGAAGTCACTCTGTCCAAAGCTGTCAATCCTGAAGGAACACCTGTCAAACCATCCTTTTGATCCTTTTTGGATTCCAGTTCCAAAATAGCTTCACGCATGATGGATTTCATGTCCGAATAATTCTTTCGGATGTTTTTTTCAGAAATCTCAAAAAGACTCTGCTCCATTTTGTCCAAAAGTTCAAATACATCAGTGGTCTCCTCGTAGGCATCCCGCTGAATATCCGAAGAAATCCTGATCATTTCCCGCTTGATGGATTGCTCTGTGATGATTCTGGCGTGATATTCAATATTGGCTGCAGAGGCTACCTTTGAGGTCAATTCGGTCACATAAAAAGCTCCACCCGCAATTTCCAAGGTACCATTCCGCCTGAGCTGGGAAGTGACAGTTAATAAATCTATAGGCTGGCTCTCCGTAAAGAGATCCAAAATCGCTCTATATATAGCCTGGTGGGAGTCTTTGTAAAAGCTTTCTTCCTTCAGAATATCGATGACATTGGTCAAGGCATCCTTTTCCAGCATCAAGGCTCCCAGCACAGCTTCCTCCAGGTCAACGGCCTGCGGTGGCACTTTCCCAAGGTTGGATGAAGGAGTGTGAGATGGTTTATTTCTGGTAAATCGTTGGTTGGTGCTTTTTTCGGACATGGAACAAATGTATTGCTAAAAAGACAAGAGTTTTAAACAACTTTTGCCCTACTTATCAACAATCCATAGCCTCAATAATCAAGCCGCTTCCAGGCTGATTAAACATTAAAAAACGCCTGTTAAAGCTTCAAAACCCCATTGTTCATTGTGCTTCAGTTCTATAGCTGTCTCAATCTAGAATTACATTTTGAGTGAAATTCTTCGCCCATGTGGAAAAAATGTTGTCAATTATAAAAGCAAGTCTTCTACGCAGCCAATAATTATTTTTAAGTTTGATCCTCCATGTAAATCCCCAGTTTCTAACCTCATGAAGAGATATCATTTTATAGCCATTGGAGGTGCAGTCATGCACAATCTAGCACTTGCATTAGTGGAAAAAGTCTATCAGGTCACCGGTTCAGATGATGAAATCTACGAGCCATCCCGCACCCGACTACAGCAAGCCGGGATTTTACCCGAAACCTACGGCTGGTTCCCCGACAAAATCACTTCTGACCTGGACGGTATCATTCTGGGGATGCATGCTAGAATTGACAATCCTGAATTGGTTAAGGCGCAGGAGTTAGGCATTCCCGTATATTCTTTTCCGGAGTTTATATATAACCAAAGTCAAGATAAAAAACGCGTAGTGATCGCGGGATCACATGGCAAAACCTCCATTACTTCTACCATACTGCATGTCCTGAAAGATCAAAATGTGGACTTTGACTACCTGGTGGGAGCGCAGATTGAAGGTTTTGACCTGATGGTAAAACTATCGGACGCACCTGTGATAATTATTGAGGGTGATGAATACCTTACTTCGCCATTGGACAGAACTCCCAAATTCTTCCATTATAAGCATGATATTTTGCTGGTGAGTGGCATTGCTTGGGATCATTATAATGTATTCCCAGATTTTGACAATTATAAAAATCAGTTTAGCCAATTGATGGATCTGACCCCAAAAGATGGAGAGTTGACTTATTGCGAAGCGGATCCTCTGGTCAAAATAGCCGGGGAAAATGCTAAAATTTCCGCCAAGAAAACACCTTATCTAGCACATCCTGCTGTAATCCAAGATGGAAAAACCTTTCTGGAAACTAACAAGGGCCTGCTTCCGATCCAGATCTTTGGTGAGCACAATTTGCAAAACCTCCAGGGAGCTATGAATATTTGTCTGGCTTTAGGGATTTCAGAGGAGCAATTCTATCAGAGCATACAGTCCTTCAAAGGTGCAGCAAAGCGTCAGGAATTATTAGTAGCGCGCGGGGATGCAGCCTTGTACCGGGATTTTGCCCACGCCCCGTCCAAATTGAAAGCTACCGTCTCAGCGGTGAAAGCCCAGTTTCCCGAGCGTAAACTCATCGCAGTACAAGAACTTCACACCTATTCTTCGCTTAACAAAGCTTTTTTGCCTAACTATGCTGACGCTATGGAAGCTGCAGATGTAGCTGTGGTTTACCTGGATCCTCATGCAGTGGCACTAAAAAAACTAGAGCTCATGGATGAGGAAACGCTTAGATCAGGGTTTAAGCGTCCGGATTTGAAATTATTTACAGATAGCAGTAGCCTGAAGGAGTTTCTATTAACCCAAGACTACGGCAATACAAACTTACTTTTGATGAGTTCTGGTTCGTATGACAACATGGACTTGGAGCCTATTAAAGCAAAATTCAACTGAAATGAAACTTAATTTAAAGAACCCCATCGCATTTTTTGACCTGGAAGCTACCGGCACCAATGTATCCACGGATCGAATCGTAGAAATAAGCATTGTAAAAGTGCAACCAGATGGTGGTCAGACCATTTTCACCAAAAAAGTAAACCCCACTATCCCTATTCCCTTGGAATCCTCTTTGATTCACGGAATATATGATAAGGATGTACGTGAGGAACCTACTTTCAAGGATCTGGCAAGAGATATTTATCAGTTTATAGGACAGGCAGATCTAGCAGGATTTAATGTCTTGAAGTACGATATCCCACTTTTGGTAGAGGAATTTCTGCGTGCGGGAATTGAATTTGACCTGGACAAAAGAAACCTACTCGATGCCCAGAAAATCTTTTTCATGATGGAGAAAAGAAACCTAACTGCGGCGTACAAATTTTACTGTGGTCAAAAACTGGAAAATGCACACAGCGCAGAAGCCGATACATTGGCCACGCTGGATGTTTTCAAAGCTCAAATAGAACGTTACTTGGGTGAAGAAATGGAAGACCTACAGGGCAATGTAGTGGGGACTTTCGAAAATGACATGAAAAAACTCCACGATCTACTCAATGAAAAAATGGTGGATCTGGCAGGAAGATTTGTCTTTAACTCAGAAGGAGTGGAAGTTTTCAATTTTGGAAAGCAAAAAGGAAAACCGGTCACTCAGGTGCTAAAAGAAGAGCCGGGCTATTACGACTGGATGATGCGGGGAGATTTCCCACTGGATACCAAGCGAAAACTCACTCAGATCAAACTGAGAGGATTTAATCAATAACAAAAAACCCGACTTATTAAGTCGGGTTTTTTGTTAGGATTATTCCAGTTTTCATTAAAGTCTCGATTTTGACGGTCTAGAATATGGATATCCGCTTTCTTACCAGTAGTGAGAGAAATTATGGGTTAAGGTTTCTTTCTACGTGCTGTGGGCAGTGGACTGTTTCCGGTGGACGATTATCTGCTACCTATCCAGCCACATTCTTTAACTACTGGCATCATTACGGATAATCATAATCTAGAATTAATCTCCCTCATAGTACTTCATTGCTTCAGACATATGCTTATTCAGCTTGTCAATTCTAGTTTGAGAAGCAGGGTGGGTAGATAGAAACTCTGGCGGAGCTTGCCCATTTTCATTTGCTAGCATTCTTTCCCAGAAAAGCGGTGCTTCCCGCGGATCATACCCGGCAATAGCCATAAAAGTCAAGCCCAATTCATCAGCCTCCAGTTCATGCTTTCTGGAAAAACTCAGCATTCCCAACTCACTACCCATACCCACAGATTGTAGGAATATCTGTTGGGTCATGGTTGGGTTTTGCCCTATGGCAGTAGATAGTACACTCACGCCCAGATTTGCAATCATTCCATTGGACATACGCTCTGCGGAATGTGAAGCCACCGCGTGGGCAATCTCATGGCCCATGACCACAGCGATACCCGTTTCACCCTGAGTCAAGGGCATGATTCCAGTATAAAATGCTACTTTCCCGCCAGGCATGCACCAGGCATTGACTTGATCGCTTTGTAAAAGATTGAATTCCCAATCGAATGAATTGGCTAAGTCGGTATAGCCCTGGGCAGTTAGATAAGACTCTACAGCTTCTGCCATGCGTTTCCCCACATTGAGCACTTTTTGCCCATCGGCAGTATTGGTGACAACCTTTTCCTCTTTTAGCACCTGATCGTATTGCTCATTGACCATGGGCTGGATTTCTTCATTGGACACTAAGGCTAATTGATTTCTGCCGGTCAAAGGCACTTTGGCGCAGGAATAGGCAATCAGGCCTGCACAGAAAAGTATCGCTATTTTTTTCATCGTTGGATTTTTTTAAGACAATAAACCCAAATTAAATACCAGAAAGCATTTTTCACTAATTTGAAACCTTAACGAAACTCAAAATGAAGGAATCAAATGCTCAAATCCCTTTAAGCTCAGCAGCTTTGTCTTATCAAAAAAAGATGCTGAATCCGATTGTTTTTTGGTTTGCCATGCTGGTGAAGCTCCCTTCGGCTGTTTTTTGGAGAATGAGAATTAAGAAACTGGATGCCGAGAAATGTGCGGTAAGCCTTCCCTTTTCCTGGCGGACCCAGAATCCTTTCAAATCCATCTACTTTGCTGCCATGGCAGGAGCAGGTGAATTGAGTACAGGTGCATTGTGCCAATTGGCGATGAGCGGAAAAGGAAAATTCTCCATGCTTGTAGTAGATTTTCGGGCAGAATATTTCAAAAAAGCCAATAGCAAAATCATTTTTACATGCAATCAAGGCCAGGAATTGGCAAAATTACTGGAATCTTTGGCTGTGGGAGAGGCAGACAAACTCACCATGATTTCATCGGGAGTAAATCCCCAGGGAGAGGAAGTCGCGAAATTTTATGTCACCTGGTCATTCAAAAGAAAGGCTTAAGGAATCCAGCGTTTTTCACGAGCTATAAACTCATTCAGTGTAGCATAAACCCTGGAAGAGCTCCAATCCAAAAATTCATGGGAACTCGCTCCTTCATTGAATCGGATGATCAGGTAGTCCCAATCTTTCCGCCCCAGCTGATGTTTCACCATCAGGTTTCTGCGTACAGAATCAGATTCCACTACAGCATAGTAACCTTCCCTTCGGGCTTCCCACTCGAGTTTCTTTTGATATTGCCGCTCCTGTCGCGCTCTTTTGGTGAGTGAAGAGAGAACTCCAGCAATAGCCACTCCCCCGGTGGCATTGGGTGAATCTAAGTAGCCTGCCGTAATTCCTGAAGAATTGCCTTTTATACGCTCCTCCTCAGGATTCACGACAACTAATTTCCCATCTATGAACCGAAATGAATAAGGTTCAGACTTCACCTCAAACGTAGGCAAAAGTCTGGCTTGATCCTGGATTTGTAACTGTAGGTATCGCTCCTCACCCAGCACCAGTTTCTGATCAAAAAATCCGGGATAGCTCAGTTTCAAGGTATCCCCTTTCGCTGCAATCACTGAAAAGTAGCCGCGCACATTCGTAGAGTCAGAAGATTCCTTGCCTATCACCTGTACAAAAACTCCTTCCAAATAATTCTTGTCCGACCAGTCCAGCACATTTCCTGAATAGGTGGCCTGAGCCAAAGCTCCCTGCGCAAAGCCAAAGAATAGCAAGAGTAGTAACTTAAATTTCATCAAGTCTGAAAATTAGGAGTGAAAACGCTACAGATAAAATCTGGGGAGTTAAAGAAACTTAAGCAAATCGAATTTGTATGTTTACTCACAAAATTATCCTGCCTAATTTTGCTTTATGAACCACCAACTGACTCGCCTAGCCCCCACTCCCAGTGGTTTTTTACACTTGGGAAACCTGTATTCCTTTCTGCTTACCCAGGCGCTGGCAGAAAAAACCGGAGCTAAAATCCTGCTCAGAATAGACGATCTGGATCGGGAAAGGTATCAGGCAGCATATGTTCAGGATATTTTTGACACGTTGGATTTTATGGAGATCAGGTATGATATGGGCCCAAAAACCCTGAGTGAATTTGAAAAGGAATGGTCTCAAATCCACAGAATGGATAAGTACCGGGAAGCATTGGAGATCCTAAGTGCTAAAGGGGCAGTATTTGCCTGTGAATGCAGCCGGAAGAAAATCCAGCAATACGATTCCTCAGGCTATTACCTGGGGCTTTGCCAAACGCTGCGCATTCCTCTGGACAAAGAAAACACCTCTTGGAGAATGGATACTTTTGAGACGGATTTCATCAAAATGAAGTCCTACCCGGGTGAAACCAAATCCTACACCATGCCTCATGATACCGCATTTTTTGTGGTGAGAAAGCGGGATGGACTGCCCGCTTACCAACTGAGCTCTGTGGTCGATGACCTGCATTTTGGGGTTGATTTGATTGTGCGGGGAAAGGATCTGCAGAGTTCTACCTTGGCTCAACTGATGCTTTCAGGATCACTGGAGCAGCCAAAATTTAACGAAAGTACCTTTCACCATCACCCCCTATTAAAAGGTGCCAAAAACAAAAAGCTATCCAAATCTGCTGGGGACACTTCCATACAGTTTCTACGAAAGGAAGGCAAAAAGCCTGCAGACCTATACCGGATTTTAGGAAAAATGATGGGAGCTAAAGAACAGGTTTCCAGCTATGGTGAGTTTAAAGAGCTGTTGGATATTTAATATGACTAGTCCTTTTCACTAAAAAAAGCCGACTCTCGCCGGCTTCTTTCCATTTAAAGATAACATTAATCATACTTCGCCGGCATATCCGGTGCTACCATGGAGTTTTGGATGAATTCACGAATGTCTTCATTGGAAGTCTCCAGGTCTTCAGCTCTCAGATACATCATGTGACCGCTTCTGTAGCCTTTCCAGGATATTCTATCTGACATTCTCCCCGTAGGATCAATCTGCCACATGTTGTATTTGGCATTGAAAAAGTCTGTCCCTCCATCATAAAGT
This sequence comes from Algoriphagus sp. TR-M9, assembly GCF_027594545.1. NCBI lineage: Bacteria > Pseudomonadati > Bacteroidota > Cytophagia > Cytophagales > Cyclobacteriaceae > Algoriphagus > Algoriphagus halophytocola. The sequence goes on from NZ_CP115160.1 coordinate 2,166,699, forward strand.
CCAGACTGTACCATCACATGCAAATAGGGATTGGAACGCATGGCCGTACCCAGATCGTAACCGGTGTTTTCATTAGAACGATCCCAAGGATGCACTGGCCCGAAGAGATTGTAAGTCAGGTCAGTTTCATAGTTCAAATGCTCACGGGCATAGATCTGAAATGAAGGTGCAAATGCATGGTTCCAAGAAGTCAGTGCAGGGTCAAAATCTGGTCTGGAACCTGTCCCGGCATAATCAAATCCCTTGTACCTGCTATCCAATCTGCCTATGGTCATTCCCTCATCTCGAAGTAGCTCCTTCCAAAAGAAATTAGTCGGAATCAATAGATTGTGCTCCAAAACCACCTGCTTGCTCAATCCGGAATAATGCGCATATTTCGTAGCGATCTCCTCCCGTTCTGCTGCAGAAAGGGTTCCTCCCTTAACTACGGCAGGTATTAGTTCATTAATAGTAAAAGCTTCTACCTCCGGCAAAAACTCATCTAAATCCTGATTTTGAAGGTCAGCATCAAGTGCCTCATGATACCAGGCAGTAGCGGCATAATAGGGAAGGTAATTAGAGGTATGAATGATATCCCCACGCTCTATCCCCAGCTCTGTAGGTGACACCAAGATCACTCCGTTGAAATACATCCAGTGCGAACTTTGAAGTCTTGCGACCAATCCAGCCACACGGGTAGTACCGTAGCTTTCACCGATCAGGTACTTTGGCGAAGCCCAACGACCCGCCCTGGTCACGAAAGTATTGACCCAGTCTGCCAGATACCTGATATCCGAATTGATCCCAAAAAAAGTCTTTCGGTCCACTTCCGGATCTACAATCCTAGAATACCCGGTATTTACCGGATCTACGTACAGGATATCCGCTACATCCAGGATGGAGTGTGGGTTTGACTTGACACCATAAGGCTGTAAAGGATAGCCCTCATCATCGATTTTCAGAACTACCGGTCCTGTGTAGGCGATATGCATCCAGATAGATGCCGATCCTGGTCCGCCATTGAAGGAGATTACCAAAGGTCTGGTGCTTTTGTCGGAGACATCCGTACGCTCATAGTAGGTGTAAAACAAGGAGGCGATTGGCTTGCCATCTTCGCCCCATACCGGCTGAGTGCCCGCTGTTGCTTTGTAAGGCACTTTTTTGCCTTTGATAGTCGTCTCGTGACTGGTTTCTACTTTGGACTCTATTTCGATCTGCCGCTCGACCTGGGCTTGAACCCATCCCAGACAAAACATAAATAGAAATGTAAAACTAAATTTTCTCATAAAGTTGGGGTTAATGTGTACTGAATTTGAAACTACTACTAGAATTTCAATTCAAATGATTTATTACATCAATGGAGCCTTCCTTGTTTAACTTTTACCGACGGAAACCAGTCTGGCGATCACCACAGCCGGGTAGAGTATTCCAATAGTAGACAGTAGCACGGAAAGCATTTTGGCCATAATCTGAATGGGATACAGATCCCCAAATCCCACGGTGGTCAGGGATACCAAGCTGAAATAAATATAAAGCGCAAAGTCCTTGTCTATCCCCGTCAACTCGATATCACCTCCTATTCCTGATCCTGTGGTCAAATAGATAATTTCAAACAAAAATGCACCCAGAATGGCGACCAGCAAATACACATTGATTGCTCCGATAATCCTGTAAATATTTACTTCATAATCCCGAAACAAAAGCCTAATATTCAATGATATAAAAACAATCATATTTAGTAAACCTACTACTCTTTCGGCCAAGTAATATTCAAAATCATAGCTGGAAAACCTGATAATTCTAAGCGTAAGTTGCGTAAAGAAAAGCACGGCTGTCAGCGCAATTAGCCATTTTTTCCGGGAGGACCAAATCCCGGTAAAGAACAAAAACAGAAATGCTGAATTGACGAAAAGCGCATGCACATGACCGTACTCGATCAGAATCGGCAGTACAAAAACTGTGAACACCAGGATCAACAGCAGGACAGAAAAACTGGCATCAGTCAGCCAATAATTGGTGAAGGAATTCACCACATACTTCACCTGTCTTTTACCTTTCCCAAATTGGTCCATACTTTTTTAATTAATAGCGCGCTCTCAAAATTTGCAAGTGATGGGCAAAATGACCGGGAATGATCCAAAGCAATGCTCTCGGAGTAATCGAGTTACCATCTGCACTGCCAACCAAATCCAGGCTTCCATCAGGAAGAATTTTCAGCATACTGATCAATGACAAACGCTGAGCTACAAAATTATCCAAAAGGTCCGCTATAGAAACCTTACCAAATTTGCCATTCACCACATAGGGATCCTGATCAAAACCTGGAAGGGAAGCTTTCTCCCCTCTTGCGATACAGAGTGCCCGAAAGGCCATGATCCGCTCTGTATCTATAATGTGTCCCAGCACTTCTTTGGGGGTCCATTTACCCAACTCATAGGGCTGATCTACCCACCCGTCAGCTTTGGAGGAGAAAAATTGAACCAAATGATCTGTTTGTTCTAAAAGCTGCTCTTCGTAATTATTACCGGAAGTTTGTTTCAAGTAAGTCGAAAAAAAAGCTGAATAATCCCCTTCTTTCGGTTGTTCTATGGTTTTCATGTAATAATTCTTTCGCTTAAATAAGTATGTGATAAATTTAAAGCATAAGTATAAACCCCTACCATAATATGACTAAAAAATTACTGATTATTGCGCTTTTGGCTTTGGTCCAAAATTCATTCAGCCAAACCATCATCCATAGAAATGCCGAAATTGAAGAGATGGTCTCTGAAATTTCTGCTGATTCCCTAGAGCATCATGTCCGGCAACTGGCATCATTTAACACGCGTCATACCTTGAGTCAAGATGAAGTAAATGGTATGCCCGCTGCGCAAAATTATGTTTTGTCCAAGTTTAATCACTTTGCGAAGCAATCCGGAGGAAGGATGTCTGCGGAAATCGAAGCCTTCACCATTCCAGCAGATGACAGAAGAATCCAAGTTGACTCCCCCGGCGCCAATGTAATCGCTACTTTGAAGGGGACAAATCCTGCCGATGACCGTATTTTTATTATTTCGGCGCATATGGACTCTAGAAATAAAGATGTAATGGATGCCGAAAACCCTGCTCCGGGGGCAAATGACGATGGAAGCGGCACGGCTGCCGTAATAGAGCTGGCCAGGGTTATGGCCTCGCATGAATTCTCCGCGACCATTCTTTTTGTGGCATTTACCGGAGAGGAACAGGGGCTAAAAGGCGCCACCTATCTGGCTGAAAAGGCCAAGGAAAATAATTGGAACCTAGCTGCTATACTGAATAATGACATAGTGGGCAACAGTGAATCCTCAGAAACTTTGCTGAAGGATAACTTGAAGCTGCGGGTATTTTCAGAAACCATTCCCCTAGCTGAGACGGAGCGAGAAGCAGCGGTACGCAGATATACTAACGCTGACAATGACAGCAAATCCCGACAGCTAGCGCGATATGTAAAGGAAGTCGGGGAGCGCTACGTAGACCAATTTGAAATCAAGCTGATCTATAGAAGTGATCGATTTCTTCGGGGAGGAGATCAGACACCCTTTGCCAGAAATGGTTTTACTGCAGTTCGCATCAGCGAAATGAATGAAAACTACATTCATCAGCATGAAAATGTACGCGTAGAAGATGGTGTGCAGTACGGCGATTTACCCGAGTTCATGGATTTTGAATACCTCAGAAAAGTAGCCGGAGTGAATCTTGCCGCTTTGGCCAATCTTGCCAATTCACCTAGCCTACCAGAGGAGGTAAGAATCGATGTGCGTAGCTTAAGCAATAAGTCCAGTTTGCTTTGGAAAGCACCTCAAATAGGCAATGTAAAGGGTTACTATGTACTCATGCGCGAAACCTCCTCTCCTATGTGGGAAAAGAAATTTTTCACCACAGACACCAGCTTGACAGTTCCTTATTCCAAAGACAACTATTTCTTTGCGGTACAGGCGGTGTCCGAATCCGGTGCAGAGAGTTTGGCTGTATTCCCGACACCTTTGACCAGGTAAGGGAATTCTTCCTGATGCACGCCACTCAATCAAAAGAAAGGTTCTTTGCAGCACATTGGATATGCAGACAATTTTAAATTATACTCATTCCAAATTCAGCAGGAATGCATTAGATGTGGAACTGTAATCACTATATTTAGTTTAATAATACAAATACGAAAACTATGAAAACTAAAGAAATTGTAACGCTTCAGCGTTCCTTATTAGTCGATACAGAAAAACTGCTGAACAATCAGGTCGCAATGGAAGGTAAATCTTCTGCATACTACCTTTCTATGGCATCTTGGTGTCACATGATGGGCTATGAAAATGCTGCAAAATACCTCTACACCCATGCGGATGAGGAAAGAATGCACATGATGAAAATCTTCCAATACATCAACGAGGCTGGAGGCCACGCCATACAGCCAGAGATCAGTGACATCCGTCATAACTTCAATTCACTACGCGAGGTATTTGAACTAATCCTGGAGCACGAAATCAATGTCACTAAGTCTATTAACTTGATCGTAGATCACGCCTTTACCAAAAAAGACTTTGCGACTTTCAGCTTCATGCAGTGGTATGTGACTGAACAAAGAGAGGAAGAAACCATGTCCAGAAGAGCCCTGGAGCTATTTGATATTATAGGTGAAGAAGGAGTTGGACTTTGGACCATCGATCAGGAGTTAGGCAAGCTCCACGATGCTGCACATCCGCAGCAAGCTTAATAGTTAATATGATTATCCGCAATGACGCCCGTCACCTTAGATCCTTCGCATATCTGGTCGGAAGACCGATACTACGACTGCGCTCAGTACAAGTGACCGAAGACTCCCGCAGGAGCGGGACAGGCTGAAGTGGCCTCAATTCTAAAGTTTAACATGTGCTTTATTGCTTTAGCCTCATTACTGGAAGAAAAGCGGATATATAAAAGCAAATATCATCTTTAAAGAAAAAGCGATCTTAGGATCGTTTTTTTTTTGCTTTTAACAGAATGAGGAACCGGGTTTTATGGGGGTAAAAAACAGTTAACTTCAAATTATTCTCAAAAAAGTCAAGTTTTGTACGATTAGGATTTTTACTTCACAGGCTTTGATTTAAATTATGCAAGATTTACTTAACTCAATTACCTCATTTCCTAGTTTCTATGGCATTTAATAAAAACCAGGTAGCTTTTTTCCAATCCATCAAAACATCCATGCCCTCTTACACCTCGCTGGTGGATGTCATTGCAGAGATTTTAGAGATCAGTATAGACAGTGCTTACCGGCGTATTCGAGGAGAAAAGCTTTTAGATTTTGAAGAAATAGAAATCCTTTGCAATAAATTCAATGTGTCCGTGGATAGGTTTTTTAGCCTCAATTCAGACAGTATATTGTTCAAAGGTCACCAAAATAATTACCAGGAAACCAGCTTTAAAGAATGGATGGAAGATGTGCTTGCCCAGCTCAAGTTTGTAAGCAGCTTTACGAATAAACACATCTACTGGCTGGTAAAAGATATGCCGCCCTTCCATCACTATTACCATAAAGAATTGGCAGCATTCAAGTTCTTTTTTTGGATGAAATCCATTCTGTACAATGAAAGTTTAAAGGATAAAAAATTCAGCATTTCAGACAACATTTACGATGAATACGCTGAGCTAACAGAGCAAATACTCAAGGCCTATCATAAGATCCCGAGTACTGAAATCTGGAATATCGAAGGAATCACCACCACACTACGGCAAATTGACCTCTATCACGAAATGGGCATCATGACCAGCACAGAAGATGCACTATTTCTATACAACTGCGTACTGGAAGTGATTGACAATTTGGAAAACATGGCCGAGACAGGAAAAAAAATCATTCCTAAACACCCAGATATAGAAGGAGCAGATTTCAATTTTTTTGTCAATGAATTTATCATCGGTGATAATACCTTCTTTGCCACCATGGATGAAAATAAAGTCACCTATTTGAACCACAGTGTGATTTATTTTCACGGAACCTCTGACCCGGTTTTTAACGATGCCATGTTTAAAAACCTGGAAAACCTCATCAAAAAATCCACTCAAATCAGCGTGGTCTGCGAAAAAGAACGAAAGCAGTTTTTCAATAAGCTGCGTAAGAAAGTCTACGAGCTCATAAAATTACTACCAGAGCCTGAAGAATGAACCTGACTGGACGTTCATTTTTTTCTTATAGCGAAAAGAATCCATTAATTTAGAGGATCAATCGAAACCGTGATGATGAATAGTAAAATTTATACCCTGATAGGATTTTCCTTGGCAGGATTGCTAGTAGCTTCCTGCTCAGAAAAACCTTCAGAAAAAGTAATTGATGAGGATAAAATGGTGATCGCCACCAAACCCGCCCCTACTACCAAAGAAGAGGGGATGGTATGGATCCCAGGCGGCGAGTTCGTCATGGGTACCAACGAAACAGAAGCCTACCCGGCTGAGAAACCAGCCGTAGAATTAAAGGTAGACGGATTTTGGATGGATACCCATGAAGTTACTAATGCCGAGTTTTCTGAGTTCGTAGAAGAGACTGGCTATGTGACTTTAGCCGAAAAGAAGCCAGTTTGGGAAGATCTAAAAAAACAATTGCCACCAGACACTCCAAAGCCTGCCGACGATGTACTGGTAGCCGGTTCCATGGTATTCACGCCTCCTGCTCAGGCCGTACCATTACAGGATATCTCCCTGTGGTGGACCTGGATCCCTGGTGCCAACTGGAGACATCCGGAAGGACCTGGATCTGATCTGGAAGGCAGAGAAAACCATCCGGTGGTACACATCGCTTATGAAGATGCTAAAGCCTACGCCGACTGGGCTGGCAAAAGACTCCCGACCGAGAACGAATGGGAATTTGCAGCACGTGGCGGAGCCAATGGTAAAAGGTTTGCCTGGGGTGACGAGCTTACTCCAAATGGACAATACCTGGCCAATACCTTCCAAGGCAATTTTCCAAATGGAAATGAGTCCTTAGACGGTTTTGAAGGCACCTCACCGGTGAAATCTTTTGCTCCGAACACCTTCGGATTGTATGACATGATCGGAAATGTATGGGAGCTGACTGATGACTGGTATGACGCACTGAAATATGCCAGACTAGCGGGACAAGCCCCGAAATTGGACGCAAATGTCAATCAGTGCTATGTGCCTAATAATCCTTATGCCATGGAGCGCGTGATCAAGGGAGGTTCATACCTCTGTGCGGATAATTATTGCGTGAATTACCGCCCATCTGCCAGACAGGGACAAGCATTTGACAGTGGAACTTCCAATGTAGGTTTCAGGCTGGTTAAAGATCCTGAAGACAAAACGTTGGCAAGTAAGTAATACGACAATGGCGTGAAAAGAGGCAAGTCAGGAATGGCTTGCCTTTTTCGTTTTTCAGCCTGCACTAGGGCAACTCATATCCACGGATAATCCGCTGAATGTATTTACCTAAAATATCAAATTCCAGATTTACCAAATCCCCGGGCTTAAGCTCATGGAAATTCGTATGCTCGTAAGTGTATGGAATGATGGCCACAGAAAACCTACCCGGACCGGAATTAAAACAGGTAAGACTGGTACCATTGATGGTAATAGAGCCCTTCTCCACAGTGACATTGCCTGAGGCAGGGTCAAATTCCAGGTCAAAAAGCCAAGATCCGTTCTGATTAGAAATGGTTTTAATCTTCCCTACTTGATCCACATGACCCTGCACGATGTGTCCGTCAAATCTACCGTTCGCGGGCATGCATCGCTCTAAATTGACCTTCTTCCCTACTCCCCAGTTGGCTAGGTTGGTTTTCTGCATAGTCTCTTCTATAGCTGTAACTCTATATTCCTGAGGCGTAGTCTGAACCACGGTTAGGCACACTCCATCGTGAGCTAGTGATTGATCGATCTTCAGTTCCGGAGCCAAATTGGATTCTAAATCAAAATGAACATTTGTACCATCCTGAGTGATCTCCTTGATGGTGCCAAAGCTTTCAATAATACCAGTAAACATGTGGAAAATTTAAGGTTCAATGTTTCAATGACTAAGCAAGAAATGCCTGTTCAGAGTTCAAATTAAGCCAAATATTCTTTTATCTTCGATCGCAGAATCAAATTTCACCCATGCCCCTACTCAAACTCGAAGATACTTACCTGCACAAAGGAAAACGGAGAGCGCTGGTTGCTTTATTGAGAGAAAAAGGAATAAGAAATGAGCGGGTATTGCAGGCTATCAACACCTTGCCCCGGCATTTTTTCTTTGACTCTGCACTGATTTCCCATGCTTATGAAGACAAGGCCTTTCCCATAGGCGAGGGACAAACTATCTCTCAGCCTTACACTGTAGCTTTCCAAACAGAACTTTTGGAAATCAAAGAAGGTGATCGGGTTTTGGAAATCGGTACCGGGTCGGGCTATCAGGGTAGTATTTTGCATCTACTGGGAGCGGAAGTCTTTACCATTGAGTACCAGCGAAAATTATTTGAAGGCACTCAGAGGTTTTTAAGCCGCTTGGGCATCAAAATGCACCTTTTTTACGGGGATGGTACAGGTGGATTGCCCAGTTATGCGCCTTATGATAAAATAATCGTAACTGCCGGTGCCCCCGTTGTTCCGGAAGCTTTGGTAGCTCAACTCAAAGTAGGTGGGATCTTAGTAATCCCGGTGGGTGATCGCCGCCGGCAAACCATGCTCCGGTTGACTAAAAAAGCGAATGGCAAAGTGACAAGGGAGGAATTTGATGGTTTTGCCTTTGTCCCCTTACTGGGCAAGGACGGCTGGGGATAAGCTTTTCAAAGAAAGTCAACCCAAGCTTATATAACTGGGTTTTTCAGAATATTATTTCGATTTTTTGTATTAAATGGTTTTACAGCCGAATTTTAATTTTAATTTTGTTGAAATTTAGAATTATGAGCGAGAAGAAATTTGCAAAAGAATCAGCTGTGATCATGACAGAGATGGTTCTGCCAAACGACACCAATACCCTGAACAATTTAATGGGGGGAAAATTGATGCATTGGATGGATGTGGTGGCTGCCATTGCTGCGCAAAAGCACTCCAACAGCATAGTGGTAACGGCATCAGCAGATAATATTTCATTCAAAGAACCCATCGCCTTGGGTAATGTAGTCACCCTCAGGTCACAGGTTACCAGAGCATTTAATTCCTCTATGGAGGTATTCATCGAAGTGACTGCAGAGGATATTCCTGCTAAGAAAAAAGTAACTACTCACCGGGCTTTTTTCACTTTTGTAGCTGTGGACGAGCATGGAAAACCCTCCCGTATCCCGGAATTGGTGCCTGAGACCGCTGAGGAAATAGAAAACTTTGAGGGAGCATTACGAAGAAGACAACTTCGCTTGGTGCTAGCCAAACGGATGAAGCCTGAAGATGCAGTGGAACTCAAATCCATTTTCAATCTGGATCTTCAAAAATAAAACAAGCGGGATGATAGCGATATTATCCCGCTTTTTTTTGCGAAAAGGGGATTTTTAGGCAATTTCCCGACATGGAAAATATGAGCAGCCAAGAGCTCCAGTTTATTATCACCGAAGACCTTTTTCTTTTCAAGGAAGATCTCAAAACGGATGTTTCACAGCCTGAAAAACCCGTTGACACCGAACCTCAAAGTAACCTGGTACAGGAACCAAAACCTGAGCTCAAAGTAAGCCCAGTTCCGGATCACGAGGAAAAACCCGCGCCTATCCAAGTCAGGGGAGCATTTGAAAAGGGTATTTTGGTTCTACATGAAGAAGTAGAGCTGCCAGAGCCGGTCATGGAAATGCTGGTGAAAATGATTGGGGCAGTAGGCCACTCCATGAAAAGTGTAGGAATGCTTTCATCGGAACAGGTAGAAGGCAGATCACTGGAAGAGCTCTACGAACTGAATCCTCATATTATCCTAAAATTTGGGCGAATCAAACACCCGGTAAACGCTATTCCAACCACCGAGTATCATATTCATAATGAAGCCGGTGTAGAATACCTATTTGCAGATGCGCTTTCCAGCATCGCAGAGGACAAAATCTTAAAAGGTAAACTTTGGAACACCTTGAAAATCTTATTTAACATTTCGAAATAATAATGAGCCTCACTCCTCAACAACATACCTGGGCAAAGCGTTTTCGCTGGATTTCATTGATTGAAGGTATATCTACATTAGTCCTATTCTTCATCGCCATGCCCTTAAAATACATGTGGGATTATCCGCTAGCAGTCACCTACGTCGGCTCCATTCATGGTGCTCTTTTTATCATTTATATCATCACTGTTTTTCCTACAGCCCGAAAGTTAAAATGGACTTTCAGTAGAACATTCTTTGCGCTAGTTGCTGCAGTTATTCCATTTGGTCCATTTATTTTTGATAGAAATCTGAAGAAAAGTCAGCACGTGGACCTTTAAATCATGGCCCTGATCAGCAAAAAAAAGCGAATCTACCCCATCAGCAACGGACTGAGGCGCTACCTGATTAAGTATTCCCGGGAAGTAGATATTCCCATTCACTATCATGAGCTGCTTCGCTACTCCAATTCCATTGCGCTTTATGATTCCAAGGAGCAGGACACCCTCTGGGAAACGGTTTTCTATGATCAATCTGACCGGGAAGAAATACACCTAAACGTCAAAAAAATCTATGCCCTGCTCAAAGCTGGCGGTGATATGACCGTAATGGAACACCTTTACGTGGATAGAATCGATCTCTGCGTGTATGGAAACACCCAGCCATTCCGAGTGAGAATCGTGAATAGGATCAATGATAACTTTGACTATTTCTATGTCAAAAATGCCGATGCTTCAAGAGTTTATGGACTCGAACTTGAACATTTACTTTCACCCAATAGAATTTCATACCTGGTTCACCAAAACACCTTGATCGAGGAGCATATTGCCGGGATACCCGGTGACAAATTTATGCGATTGCACATGGAGGATCCGCACCTTAATCCCATCCGTTTGGCAAAGGAATTTGTAAAGTTTAATGAAAGGTGTTTTGTAAGATTACTGGGAGATATGCATTCTTCGAATTTTGTAATAGACGTCACTCCGGACTTCGAAGAAACACACTATAGAATCCGTGCAATTGACTTTGACCAGCAGTCCTATGAGGGCAAAAGAACGATTTACTTACCTCAGTATTTCAAGGAAAACAATGCCTTGATCCAATTGGGAATGAAATACATCACGCCCGAATCTATGGTACAGTATCAGAAGGAAGAGCGTGCACTGATTTCTACCCGACTTAAATCATCCAGACAGGGCATTGAGGATATACTTCGAGCCATGGAGCATGACACCATTGCCTTGCCAGAAAATGTGCTAGCCCTCAAGACGGAACTGGCTAAGTATTACCACAATGATGACTTCCTGGCCTGCAAAAATATGGGCCAAATCATGAGAACCAGTTTAGCACAGCTTCTCAAGAAATGACCCAATAAACAGTCAATATGGTAGAGGCTTATTTAATCAAACGACGGAGATAAACACCATAGCCACTTTTCCCCAGTTTATCAGCTGCCTTGAGCAATTCTTCCTTACCGATAAAGCCAGATCTATAGGCTACCTCTTCTATACAGCCAATTTTCAATCCTTGGCGTTCTTCTATCACCTCTACAAACTGCCCCGCTTGCAAAAGAGACTGGTGGGTACCGGTATCCAACCAGGCAGTCCCTCGGTTGAGAATCGCCACCTGTAACTCACCCAATTTGAGGTATTCGTTATTGATATCAGTGATTTCCAGCTCTCCTCTTGGGCTAGGCTTGATTTGCTTTGCAATCTCCACCACTCTATTGTCATAGAAATAAAGCCCAGGCACCGCAAAATTAGACTTTGGCTCCGCCGGCTTTTCCTCTATGCTGATGGCAGTCTGACTTTCATCAAATTCTACCACACCATAGCGCTCAGGATCATTGACATGATAGGCAAATACCACTCCTCCTTTGGGACTGGTATGCTCGCGCAAAGTTCTGTGTAGCCCCGAACCATAGAAAATATTATCGCCCAATATTAGAGCTACATCATCATCTCCTATAAAATCCTCTCCAATGATAAATGCCTGTGCCAATCCATCCGGGCTAGGCTGCACAGCAAATTGAAACTTGCAGCCTACCTGTGAGCCATCACCCAAAAGCCGCTGAAATGCCTCACTGTCCTCTGGAGTGGTGATAATCAGAATTTCCCTGATGCCAGCCATCATCAAAACAGACAATGGATAATAAATCATGGGTTTATCATATACCGGCATCAACTGCTTACTCACAGAGATTGTCAATGGATAAAGGCGAGTACCGGATCCACCGGCCAAAATTATTCCTTTCATGTGTTTATAATTTTTTTTAAGGTCACATGGAATCTTCGCATGAATTATAATCATCCCTCTGTGTGTCGCTTCGGGTCATGCTTGATTTCATGTGTTTATAATTTGATTTTTAATGGCCATAACCTGTCCCGTGACGAAGGAAACGGGATGGAATCTTCGCAAGAATTATAGTCATCCCACTGTGTGACGATCTTCGACATGCTCGATTTCATATATTTATAGATATTTCTTCCTGAGCTAAGTGAATAAGCAAACCACTAAAAATCAAACCTAATAAAGAACCCAAAGTCATTCTTGATTTCATTTGTCAAAGTTTGATTTTCAAAAGCTGCTTTACTTTTTGATTCTTTTTAAATTAAGATAAGAATTTCAGATCTGTAGGTGTAAATCCTTCCGAAACTGTCATCGGTTTCTTAAAGGCAAAGAACTATTTAGTGAAAACTTTTATCAAAAATGAATCCAAATGTATGGAGTTTAAATACTAAATTAAATTTTAAGGATGAATTTCGGTACAGAAGAAGCAAGTGTTACCCCATTGGCATTTTTGTCAATTTATGCAAATAACATTCAATCATACAGGCAATGAAAATAGTATTCTCAGCATTAGGAACGCGTGGTGATATTGAACCATTTCTGTCTCAAGCCGAAATTTTTTCTGAAGCTGGTCATGAAATCGTCTGCTTGTTTCCCGAGCAATTCCGGGAAAAAGTCTCTCAGCTTGGTTACAAATTCCTCGGTTTTGACAGGAGGTTTCTAGAACTGATAGATAGTCAAAGTGGTAAGAATATCATGGGTGGTGGAGGGAGCGCCTGGAATCAATTCAAAAACTACATTCAGCTGGCTAAAAGCTCCATGAGTCTGCAGCAAATCCTGATTGACCAGCAGCGGGATGTTTTATTGGAAGAAAAGCCAGACCGTGTAATTTTTCACGCCAAGTGTCTATACTATTTTGTAGCAGCCATGGCAAGACCAGACCAATTCACCTTCCTTACTCCTCTACCCTGTTTGACGCATCCCACGGAGGAATTTCCGCATATCGGCCTAGGAAAATGGAAGCCATTCGGCAAAAAGCTCAACTTATTTTCCTACAGGCTGGTGAATGGTGCGAGAAGATTGACCATGAAAAAGTTCCTGAAGAAACATTACTCAGACTTTCCCGATCTGAAAATAAACTCCACTAGTTTAAGGAAATTTGAAGAGGAAAAATTGGAAACGGTGTATACTATCTCTCCTACTCTTTTCCCAAAACCGGGTTACTGGCCAAAATCCGCACACATAGTAGGCTATTTTTTCAGAAATCAAATGAAATCCTTTCTTCCAGATCCAAACCTAGAAAAATGGTTGAAAAAGTACTCCAAGGCCATTTTGATCACTTTTGGGTCCATGGGAAATCCCAAACCTAAAGAACACTCTGCTACAATCATTCATTTGCTTCAAAAACACAAAATACCCGCAATTGTAAATTTGTCCTGGGGAGGATTGGAAAAAATAGAGGGGACTGATGAGTCTATATTCTATGTAGATCAGATTCCATACGAATGGATTTTACCTAAACTTTATGGTATCATACACCATGGCGGTTCCGGCACTACTCACCACGGAGCAGCACATGGATGTGTGCAAATGATTATGCCACATATTATTGACCAGTATTTTTGGAATCGGATCATCGTAAAGAGAGGACTAGGTCCATTGGGACCTAGTATTCATGATTTGGATGAGGTAGATTTCGAGCGAGCTCTATTGGACTTTTGGCAAAACCCAACTTATAAATCAACTGCCAAAACCATTTCTGATCAGCTGAAACAGGAAGCACCACGTAACTTTGTCCTGGATTTGGTTCTCAACAGAAATTGAATCACCTGAAAATGAAAAATTCAAATACAATTTTTGCCCTCCTAGTTTCAGGCTTACTCATGAGCTGTGAATCTAGCCCTGAAGTTCAGTTTTCCAGCCAAGTAAAAGAGGAATATCGCCCCGCTTACCACTTTAGCCCTATGACCGGCTGGATGAACGACCCCAATGGACTTGTTTATTTAGATGGGGAATATCATCTATTCTACCAGTATTATCCAGACAGTACGGTTTGGGGGCCTATGCATTGGGGACATGCAGTTTCAGCTAATTTAACCCATTGGGAGCATTTGTCCACTGCTCTTTATCCTGATAGTCTAGGCTATATTTTCTCAGGAAGTGCAGTGTATGACGCCGAAAACAGCTCTGGATTGGGTACAGCAGACAGTCCACCTTTGGTAGCTATATTCACCCATCACGACCCCAAAGGAGCGGAATCTGGATCAAGTACTTTCCAACATCAAAGTTTGGCTTACTCCACCGATCAAGGCAGAACCTGGTCAAAATATGTAGGAAACCCAGTATTGAAAAACCCAGGAATCCGGGATTTCCGAGATCCGAAAGTTTCCCAGATCTCCAATGAAGACGGAAGTAAAATTTGGGTGATGACATTGGCAGTTTGGGATCATATACGATTTTACACTTCACCAGACCTCAAAGAATGGACGCTTTCAGGGGAGTTTGGCAAAAATATAGGTGCTCATGGAGGTGTATGGGAATGCCCAGATTTGCTTCCCTTTCAAACACCGTCCGGGGAGGAAAAATGGGTGTTACTGGTTAGCATCAATCCTGGAGGACCGCAAAAAGGATCTGCCACGCAGTATTTCATCGGGGACTTTAAAGACGGCCAATTCATCCCGGATGATAGCATGATTAGGTGGATTGACTATGGACCGGATAATTATGCTGGAGTAACATGGAGTAACCTCCCTGCTGATCAAAACAGAACGCTTTTTATAGGCTGGATGAGTAATTGGATTTATGGCAATGTGGTCCCAACCAAAGCCTGGAGGTCTGCCATGACCACTCCACGGGAATTGAGCTTGTTTGACGTATCTGGTACTTTACTGCTGAAATCTGCTCCAGCCAAAGAACTGGAAAAACTTAGAGCTCAAGCTTACCCAATCAATGGAAGCTCTTCCGACTTGCCATCCGAAGCAGTGGAAATCCTGTCCGAGCTGGATGGCTCAGATCAATTTTCAATCAGCATCTCTAACGAGGAAGGTGATGAAGTGCTAATTTCTAAAGAATCGAATTTGGTCAGTATAGACAGGAGAAATTCAGGAAAAGTAGATTTCCAGCAAAACTTTGGAGCTATGCACTCTGCTCCAATGAGCTGGCAGGCAGAAAACATCCGAATTTTCCTGGATGCCTCATCTATAGAGCTATTTGTCAACGAGGGCGAATTAGTCATGACCTCATTGGTATTCCCCAACAGCCCCTATACCAAGATTGAATTTGATGAAAGCCTAAAGCACAAAAAGATTTTTAATCTGAAAAAGTAAGCAAAAAAAAGCTGCCTCAAGTGTATCCAACAAGGATCTTGAGGCAGCTGATAGGCTTAAGAATTTAATTTTCTATCAATTGAAAATTTCTTCCAATTTAGCGCGCAAACTAGGTCCACGAAGATCCTTGGCGATGATCTTACCGTCCGGATCCAGTAGATAGGTAGCCGGAATAGCATTAATCTGATAAGTCTCCGCAGCCACGGAGTTAAAGTATTTCAAATCCGACACTTGGGTCCATGTCAAACCGTCTTCTTCTATAGCCTGTACCCAAGCTTCCTTGGTACGGTCCAGCGAAACACCGAATACTTCAAATCCTTGATCTTTATATTGATTGTAAAGTTTGACCACATTGGGGTTTTCCTCTCTACAAGGCTTGCACCAAGCAGCCCAAAAATCTATCATCACATATTTACCCCGAAAATCCGATAGCTTGATCAGTTCGCCCTGCGGATTTGTCAATTCAATTTCAGGTGCTACCTGCCCCATGGAAAGTGCCCGCATTTCGTCCAATTGCTGTTTCAACTGAATGATAGACTTCGTCTCAGGATATTTTTCGTCTAGTTTAGCCACCAGACTATCGATGAACTGAAATTCATTCTTCGGGTTGATCAGTCCTATGGCAGCTAAGGAAGCGAAACTATCCCCCATGCTGTTGATCACATTTTTGACTTCGGAAGCTTGATTGCTCTCTAGAAGCATGGCTTCAGCTTGGATTTCCTTGATGCGCTCCGAGTCGTTTTCACTCATTGCCTCATAATATGCTTCATTCAAAGCATTGACCTTGGTCTGATAGGCTTCCATCATTTTTTCGATTTTGACCATTTCCTGAGAATCTTTAGATCCTTCGATCACCAGACTTTCTGGAGAGGAGAAATCGTAGTTTACCTGAACATCCTCATTCAGAAGTGCTAGTCTTACAGACTTTTGACCGTAAAGATTCAACTCATAAAATGTAGGAGTATCCACAGAAACCTGATATTCGAAACTGCCCTTATCATCCAGCGTTAAGGTGTCCAAAACCTTCGGTCGGGTGTCGGTGAATTGAGAAAGAATAATATCCCCCCCAGGGGCATTTTCTAGTGTACCGGAAATGGTTACTGTGCCATCATTTTTAACTTCCTTTTCTGAACAGGCAGAAAAGCTAAAAATGAGTAATAAGGCAATTGCATTAATTCGATTTAGCATGGGTTTAATTCTCTAATAATTCGGTCAATAATTTCGTGGCAACTTTCGGGTCTGCTTTACCTTTGGATTTCTGCATCACTTGTCCCATAAACATCCCAATAAGCCCTTTTTTGCCTGACTTATACTGTTTTACCTTTGCTGCATTTTCCGCCAGAACCGCTTCAATGATAGGTTTAAGAGATCCCTCGTCACTTTCTTGAATCAGGTTCATTCGCTGGGCTATTTCCAAAGGACTTTCATTTGGAGATTGGAGCAGTGCGGGAAATATCTTTTGCGAAGCGGCTGTATGGCTCACCTTGTTTTCATCCACCAGGCTGATCAGAGATGCCAAAGATTGGCTACTTACTGGGAAATCATCCATTTGAAGGGCAAGTTCATTCAAAGCCGACTTCACCGGTCCCATCATCCAATTGGACGCAGCTTTGTAATTATTTGTTTTGGAACATAGTTCATCAAACCAGTGGGCTACTTCTTTTGCCTCCGTGAGAAAACTCGCATCATAGGCCGGTAAACCGTATTCTTCCACAAACTTTTTATGCAAATCTCTAGGCAAAACCGGCATGGAGGATTTCACGGCATTGAGCCATTCGTCAGAGATCACCACCGGACTGAGGTCTGGTTCGGGAAAATACCGGTAATCGTTCAGGTCTTCTTTGGTGCGCATACTCGAAGTCAGTCCTGTAGCAGCATCAAAGGTTCTGGTTTCAGAAATTACTTCCTCACCCGCTTCTATTAATCCAATCAAGCGTTCGTGTTCATGTTCGATGGCCCGAAATACATTTCTGAAGGAATTCATATTTTTCACCTCTACCTTCTTGCCCAGTTCGCTAGCCTCTTTCAATCTTACAGAAATATTGGCATCACAGCGAAGCGAACCTTCCTCCATATTTCCATCACATATATCCAGGTATTTCACCAGCTTTTTCACCTCCACTAAGAATGCATAGGCTTCTTCCGGGCTATTCAAATCAGGTTCGGTGACGATCTCTATGAGGGGAGTGCCCGCTCTGTTGAAATCTACCAAGGTATCTGCTTCTCCGGCCAAGTGAATTGATTTACCGGCATCCTCCTCCATGTGTACCCGGTTTAGCTGCACTTCCTTTTTGGTACCATCTGCCAATTCTATGGGAACCGTTCCTCCTACACAAATCGGCCCTTTGTCCTGAGTGAGCTGATATCCTTTGGGAAGATCCGGGTAAAAGTAGTTTTTCCTGGCAAAGACATTGTGACGTGTAATCTGCGAATTACAAGCCAAGCCCATCTTGATGGCATAGGCAATAGCTTTGCGATTTACTTTAGGCAAAGTACCGGGGTGCCCCAGGGTAATGACAGAAATCTGAGTGTTTGGAGCTTGTCCGTATAGATTGGCATCTGCAGCAAACATTTTACTTTCTGTCAATAGCTGGGCATGTACTTCCAGCCCGATCACCAATTGGTATTTATTCCGTATTTCCTCGCTTAGCATTTTGCTTCTTTTTCTGATCAGTTAAAGGTACAACTCCTTCGCTTTGGCTACTACATTTTCTAGTCCAGCGAGATTTTTTCCACCAGCAGTGGCAAAAAACGGCTGTCCTCCGCCCCCTCCTTGTATTTCTTTTGCCAAATCTCTCACGATTTGACCGGCATTTAGCGCTTTATTTTTAACTAATTCTTCGTCAATGATGACAGCTATCTGAGGCTTCTCACTAATATTTGCAGCTAGGATTACAAAAGCTTTTTCCACTTCATTTTTCAATTCGTAAGCCAGCTTTTTCAGTGAATCAGCGTTCGGAAGGGTCACTTGGGCAATTAAGGTATTCATCCCTTCACCTTCCACAAATTTTCTGAGTAGTTCTGCCTTCACTGCTCCTGCCTTTTCCAGATGGAGCTCCTCTAATTCCTTTTTCAACTCATTTCTTTCCTGGATCAATCCTTCCAGAGACTTGGTCAGATCTTTAGGGTTTTTGAGGATTTCTTGAACTTTCTTCAAAAGCTCTTCCTGCTCTCGATAATACCGCTCTGCTGCCTCGGCAGTTACCGCTTCGATTCTTCTCACACCAGATGCGCTGGAACCTTCGGAAACGATTTTGAATAAACCGATTTGGCTTGTTTGGGGTACGTGTGTACCTCCGCAAAGTTCTACAGAGAAATCTCGATCGAATGTAACCACCCGCACAAAGTCTCCATATTTTTCACCAAATAGCGCAGTAGCCCCTTGTTTTTTCGCCTCTTCGATGGGAACATTTCTTTGTTCCACTAAAGGAATATTCTGTCTGATTTTCTCATTCACGATATCCTCTACTTTTGAAATTTCGGCATCCGTCAATTTGCTAAAATGGGAAAAGTCAAAGCGAAGCAAATTCTGATTCACTAAGGAACCGCGCTGCTGAATGTGATCCCCAAGAACTTCTTTCAAAGCAGCCTGAAGTAAGTGTGTAGCTGTGTGATTATTTTCAGTCAAAAACCGCTTTTCAGCGTCAACTTCAGCTCCAAAATTAGCTGCTGGATATGCAGGAAGCTTTTCTACAAAATGAACGATCAAGTCGTTCTCCTTCTTTGTGTCAATTACTTTGATTGTTTCAGTATCAGAAATCAATATTCCTGTATCTCCTACTTGCCCGCCACTTTCTGCATAGAATGGTGTTTTATCCAAAACCAATTGGTACTTGTCACCTTTCTTATCGGAAATCACACGGTATTTGATTATACGAGAATCAGCTTCCAAAAAGTCATAGCCGACAAACTCCACTCCATCATCCTCATTCACCACCACCCAGTCACCGGTTTCTGATTCAGATGCAGCTCTGGAGCGGGACTTTTGCTCTTCCATTTCCCTGGTAAAGCCTTTTTCGTCCAACGAAAGTCCGCTTTCGCGGGCAATCAAGGATGTCAAATCTAGCGGAAAACCAAAAGTATCATAAAGCTCAAACGCTGTTTTGCCAGGAATTACATTTTCTCCCTTTTCTGCTAATTCAGCTTTAATCTGATCCAGCATTTTCAGGCCATTGTCCAGCGTACGAAGGAAGGATGTCTCTTCTTCGAAAATCACTTTCGCAATAAACTCCTGCTGCTGTCTAACCTCAGGAAAAATATCTCCAAAATTGTCTGCAATAAGACTTGTCAACTCATATAAAAACGGTTCGTGGAAACCCAAGAACGTGTATCCGTAGCGAACTGCTCTTCTCAAAATCCTGCGTATCACATAACCGGCTTTGTTATTGGATGGCAATTGCCCATCAGCGATGGTAAAAGAAATTGCACGGATATGATCTACAATCACGCGGAACGCAATATCTGTCGGCAAATCTTTGCCGTAAACTTTGCCCGATTTCTTAGCCAATGCGTCCAAAAAAGGCGCAAATAAATCCGTATCGTAGTTGGAGGATTTGTGCTGAATAGCTCTCACCAATCGCTCAAAACCCATTCCTGTATCTACGTGTGTAGCAGGAAGAGCTTTCAAAGATCCGTCCGAAACTCTGTTGAACTGCATGAAAACCAGGTTCCAGATTTCTATAACTTGCTCGTGATCATTATTCACCAAATCTTTCCCTGCTATTTGAGCACGCTCTGCATCAGGTCTCAGGTCAATGTGAATTTCAGAACATGGTCCACATGGCCCTACATCACCCATCTCCCAAAAATTATCCTTTTTGTTGCCCATGATGATCCTGTCTTCGGGCACGATAGCCTTCCAGAAATCATAAGCCTCTTGGTCCATTCCCAAGTTATCACCTTGATCCCCTTCAAAAACCGAGACATAGAGTCTATCCTGGTCCAAACCATAAACTTCGGTCAATAACTCCCAGGCCCAGGTAATCGCCTCTTTTTTAAAGTAATCTCCAAAAGACCAATTACCCAACATCTCAAACATGGTATGGTGATAGGTATCTACACCTACTTCTTCGAGATCGTTATGCTTGCCACTGACACGAAGGCATTTTTGAGAATTGGCTACTCTTGGGAATTTGGCGATTTCATTTCCCAGAAATGCATCTTTAAACTGATTCATTCCCGCGTTGGTAAACATCAAAGTAGGGTCATTTTTGACCACAATCGGTGATGAGGGAACGTATTGGTGCTGCTTTGATTGGAAAAACTCAATGAAGGTGCTCCGTATTTTCTTTGCTTCCATGAAGGTTTTGAGGCAATTAAGAATGCTATTTAGGCCGAATTACAGCCGATTTTACTGGGGGACAAAATTAACAGAATTGACGGTGTTACCTGCATGAGGGTGAGAATTTCTGTCTTATGAAAATCTCCCGCAAGGGCGGAACCCATAAAAAATTTCTCGCGGCGGCGCAACGGCGCGGCGATAAAAGAGATTAGTGAAAATCTAATAGGTGATTATTTACGAAATACGATATACGGGATTTTTGAGCAGTTGAAATGATTTATAAAATCAAGCCTCCTTCAACACTAAAGGAAAATAGAAATTGCGCCTTTGCGCCCTTGCGGGAGATTTTTTATTCCATTAAGCCAAAGAAAGAACCTTTTATCCTTCGCCGCTCCGCTGCGTCGCCGCGAGAAAAAACCCAAGCTCCATCCTCAGGAATCTCGTAATTCATATTTCTCACCTCGCAAATCTTTCTTACTTTCAATAAAATTTTTAATAACTCAACAATCACCAATGAGCTACCTAGATAAAATAACCTCTCCTACCCTACTTCTTGACGAGAAAATCTGCCGGGCAAACATCAAGCGCATGGCAGACAAAGCCGCTAGACACGACATGAAATTGGTTCCGCATTTCAAAACTGCGCAATCCAACCAAATAGGCGACTGGTCCAAGGAATATAATATCACAGAGATTACGGTTTCCTCAGTAAAAATGGCCGAATATCATGCTGGTCAGGGCTGGGTAAATATTCATATCGCATTTCCATTCAACCCCCTCGAGATCCCCAAACTTAACGAAATAGCAGCCCGCCAATCCATGTCCGTACAGCTCATCAATGCTGATACTGCGCGCATGCTTGCGGATCAATTGGAACATACCGTAGGTTTTTTCATAGAAATAGACGCAGGCTATGGCAGAACGGGTGTAGAAGTGAGTGATTTTGGTCTGATCGAGGAAATCCTACTCATCGCCAAGAATTCAGATAAATTGAAATTTAAGGGCTTTTACTTGCATGCAGGACATTCCTATTACATGCCCGATATTCCTGAGTTGTATGAGCAAACGAGAAATGCACTTAGCATGCTGAAGCATAAATACAACTCTGAATACCCGCATTTACTCACCCGAACCGGCGACACCCCAGGCTGTGCGGTGATGGAGGACTTTGGCGATATAGATGAGATGGGGCCTGGGAATTTTGTGTTTTATGATATGATGCAAGTGGATTTAGGTAGCTGCGATCGTGAAGATGTAGCAGTTTGCTTAGCGGTACCTGTGGTCGATATCAAAAAGGATAAGAAAGAAATTCTTGTCCATGGTGGCGGGGTACATTTGGCCAAGGATGTTTTAGTAGGAGAAAATGGGCTGAAAAACTTTGGCGAGGTAGTTTTATTAAATGAAAATGGCTGGACCATTACAGAGCAAAAATCTTTCGTGAAGAGTATCTCGCAGGAGCACGGTCTCATTAAAGCTACCGATGAATTGCTGGAGCAAGTGAAAGTAGGCGATATCTTGGGGATTTTACCAATCCACTCCTGCATGACAGCTGATGCGATGGGAGGCTATATGACTTTGGATGGAAAAATGGTGGATCACGCGGAGGGCTGTGTCTAGCAAAAAGATTATTGACTAAAAAACTAAATTTTGATAAAACCACTTATCAACACGCGAAGACTAGGTAAACTTGCCTAGTCTTTTTACTTAAATTCAACTATTTTTAAAAAGATAATCTTATGTTTTAATAAGAAACATATTTCTATTCTGTGCCAAGTAATTTTAAAATCATGTATCGTTTATCTAGCTTTTTACTCCTAATCTCCCTACTATTTTCTAGCAATTTTCTTTTTGCCTATCAGGTATCAGATTTCGAACTTATCAGAAACCGAGTATTTCAAGAATATCAAAATTCTCCAAACTCAGCTCAGCTGGACAAGGAAGCGAATACCGTACAAAAGGAAATTCAGCCAGACGGTAGTTGGCCGGACATCAACTATGCTGACAAATCCATGACAGGTTGGAAGCCGGACCTGCACATCAAGAGAATCGGTATCATGGCCAAAGCCTACAGCCGAAAAGGAACCAAGTTTTACTTAAGCGCCAGTACACATCAGCGCATTATCAACGCCATGAACTATTGGACAAATTTAACTCCTGAACCAAGTTCGAAAAATTGGTGGTGGCTGAGTATTAGCGTCCCAAAGGAAATTGGACAGCTATTGATCGCAATGCGGACGGTAGAACCTGGGGTACCGGCAGATTTGGAGGAAAAATTAATCAGCTGGATGAGCAAAACAGCTTCTATCACAAAATCACCTGGAAAGGACGGTTCCAATCTCACGGATATTGCGCAGCATATGATCATGCAAGCTGCACTGACGGAAAACGCTGACCTTTTAAAACAGGCAGTTAGTGCCACCTCAGCAAATATCAGAATCAGCTCAAAAGACGGTATCCAAAGCGACATGTCGTTTCATGCCCATGGGCCTGAATTATACATGCATGGCTATGGACGTGAATTTCTTTCAGGCATACGAAATATCGCTGTTTATATAAAGGGAACCAGTTTTTCCTTTACGCCTGAACAGATCGCTTTGATTTCAGACTTTACCAGAAATGGCTACCTGCAAAGCATGCGAGGCAAATATGTGGATTACAGCGTAATAGGCCGCGGCATTGCCAGAAATAATGCCACCAGAACCAATTCAGGTTTGATCAAACAAATCATGGAGATAGACCTGGAAGAGCATCAGGATGAATATAGAAAAGCTATAGCTAGAGTTGATGGTAAAGAGCCGATCTCCCACGGCATTACTCCTAGAAACATTCATTATTGGAGGTCAGACTACACTGTTCATCACAGACCCGAATTTATGGTAAGTGTGAATATAGCATCAAACCGAACGATAAGAACTGAGTCAGGAAATGGAGAAAACTTAAATGGCCAATTTCTCACCGAAGGGGGGATGAATATAGCGGTAGATGGAAACGAATATTTCAATATTTTTCCAAACTGGGAATGGAATAAAATACCCGGTACTACTACTCCTGAAAACAAAAAATTAAGAAAACGTACGAATTGGGTAGCGGATTCTGGAAACGCTGACTTCGTAGGAGGAGTTAGCAACGGGCTCAACGGTATCGCAGTTTATGCTATGGAGGCTTACCGAACCACAGCAAACAAATCCTGGTTTTTCTTTGAAGATAAAATCATCTGTATAGGAGCTGGCATCGAAGCTGACCGAGAGGAAAACATAGTGACCACAGTCAATCAATCCCTACTCAAAGGAGAGGTGGAAATTGCTGAAAAAGAGTCTTTTGAAATTTTCCCACAAGGTGCAGAATCCAACCTAAAAAAAGTATCCTATGTACTACATGACCAAATAGGATACTATTTTCCAGAGAATTCCAACCTAATGCTTTCAACCAAAAATCAAGCTTCTTCCTGGTCAGAAATTAATGCCAATTCATCTAAAAAAACCATAAATCAGGATGTTTTTAAACTTTGGATCAATCATAAAGTAAATCCAAAAAACGACAGCTACGCATATGTCATATTACCTGGAGTAGAGAATAGAGAAGCACTCCTGAGCAAAAACCCAAGTACTATTAAAATCCTCAGCAACACTTCAAAAGTCCAAGCCGTTGAGGATGAGAAGAATGGCCTGGTAGGTTTTGTATTTTATGATAAGGGAGCTTTCGAAAGCGGAGACCTCAGAATTTCATCCTCAGCGCCAGCTGTTGTGCTCATTCAAAAGCAGGATACCCACTTGAAAATTTCATTAGCCGAGCCTACCCAAAAACTAACAGGCAAAGTATCACTGAGCATTAATTCAAAGGGCAATAATCAAACCATTGATTTTGATTTACCTACAGGAAATAAGGCTGGATCTACAGTCAGTAAAACCATCGACCTCTAAAATTCTAATCCAGATATGTCTGCTCAACTCGAAATCACCAGATACTTTTCCAAATCAAAAGAAGAAGTTTACCAAGCATTTACTACCGCCGAAAGCCTAAAGCAATGGTGGGGACCGACAGGGTTTGAAATGGAAGTTAAAACCTTTGAATTTTATCCTGAAGGCAGAGTTCACTTTGTATTGAAGAACAAGGAGGGCTATAAAATGTGGGCCAAATGGATCATCCAGGAAATCGAAGAATCTTCCAAACTTCAGTTTATCAATAGCTTTTCTAATGAAGCAGGTGAAACAGTCAAAGCTCCTGAAGTTCCTTTTGGCCCGAATTGGCCAATGGAAATGATTGTGGATCTAGAGTTCTATGAAGAAGCTGGAAAAACAAGAATTGATTTAGTCTCTTTAGCTCACAATGCTTCTGAAGCTTCCAAGCAGGTATTCGAAGAGAATATTTGCAATATGGAACAGGGGTTTGGAGGCACTTTTGACCAATTAGAGAACTATCTCTCCAAATAAAAATCAATACATTTCAACCACCTCAAAACTCAATTCTTTCAACCTAAAAGCATTCATGAAAGCTATATTCAAGAAATTTGGCTGGTGGATATTTGCATTCCTTTGTACCATTATTGGCCTCTACCCTGCCCTTTATTTTATCCTAGATAGAAACTTCGGACTTCTCCAATCCAAAACTGAAGAACTATTACTCAATCCTATTTGGAATGCAGCTTTCTATACTCACATCATTTTAGGAGG
The DNA here is from genome assembly GCF_027594545.1 of Algoriphagus sp. TR-M9. NCBI lineage: Bacteria > Pseudomonadati > Bacteroidota > Cytophagia > Cytophagales > Cyclobacteriaceae > Algoriphagus > Algoriphagus halophytocola. The sequence continues at coordinate 2,192,274 of NZ_CP115160.1, forward strand.
ACTTTCCTTGTTGATTGGATGGACCCAATTCCCCAAAGCCTTTCGGGACAAAAACCGAAAAATCCACAAGAAAATCGGTATGGCATATGTCACATTTGCATTCTTCAGTAGCCTTGCCGGAATATATATTGGGCTATATGCCACGGGGGGAATAGTCAGTATAATGGGCTTTGTTTTTCTTGGAATCATCTGGCTCTTTACCACTATGATGGGCTGGGTAACCGCCAAACGTCTAAATTTTGATGCTCATGAGGATTGGATGATCTATAGCTACGCGGCATGTTTTGCGGCAGTAACCCTGAGAATCTGGCTTCCAATTCTTATCACCTTGCATCAAGGGGAGTTTATACCTGCTTACCGTATGGTGGCTTGGCTTTGCTGGGTGCCAAATATGGTGGTGGCTTTTTGGCTAGTGAGAAAAAGGCAAGTTTTACGGCAAAGCTATTGACCCCATAAAAAAAGCCCCGATCCGAAAATCAGGGCTTCTTTACAAGTGTTTAAGTTTTAAAAGTGCAAGGTCTTCATTCTTCCTTTTGCGTCAGTCAGTTCCATGTAAATTTCATCAGCGCCAATTCCGTTGAAAGAGTAATTTTTGGCGAAGCCTTCTGGCTGATCTACCTTCTCTTGATAGATTACTTTGTCTGTGATGGCAGAAAAGACTTTTACCTGCACGCCTGGCTCAAGCAGCCCTACCACAGATAAGCGTATGGTGTGGTCATTCATGATTTTACCATAGGCCATCAGAGGCAAAGCCGCGGCAGGGTTTGGCTGCTCCTTAGTTTCAACTTTGTATTGAATCTCTTCGTCTTCAGTTTCGATTCTAATCTGATACTCTCCTACCGGAAGATTTGCCAGGTCATAAGGCACGACCACATTTTGATCTTTTACCTTCACCTTTCTGCTGTTCAGGTATTTTCCTTCAGGAGTCAAAATAGAAATTCTCGCTATTCCTACCCCTTCCTTCAAGGTTACATTTACCTTTTTAAAATTGGTATTCACTGCTGAAAGTTCTTTTAAATCTTCGCTTGCATCGGCTGCGAATGCGCCAAAAGATAATGCGCCTGCTAGTGCTACTGTGAATAAAGTCTTCATAATAATTTGTTGGTTTAGAGTTATGCTTCTCCTCTTGCCAAGCTCATACCAATTGAAAATCCGGAAGATGAGAAAAACCTGAGAAAAATAAGGTCATTAAGAAATCACAGAATTTAATTCCGAAAAATTCATTGATTTTTAACCAAACCTGCACAATTATCGGTCAGTCTAGTGTTCGATTGCTATGCCAGCGGACACTTTTATGGTTTTTACCCCAAAATTCAGGTTGCGGCATTCCAGCATTGTTAAGGAAATTTAATTTCAAAAAACATGTATTTCCTAGGGTGCCAAAATAAAAAGGCTGTACTCTTGTTCACTTGCGTACACTTTTCGTCCGATGATAGGCAAAGAAGCGGACAAACCTGCTTTGGAATAGTAGGTTTTGACAAGAAGCCTACCTCCTTAATTTCAAAACAAAGTCTTAAAATTATATAAGTGTCATTATGACACAATAGAAAATAATCCCTACCTTTTCAATCCAATCCAAAAAAACCTATCTATGAGAAAACAATTACTACTGACATTCCTATCCCTAAGTTTGATCGGAATTCAGTCAAAAGCACAAGAAGCCTTATTTGGTGCACAGCAGATCACTTCACCAGAAATCCATGATGATTCCCGGGTGACATTTCGTATTTCAGCACCTAATGCAGAAAATGTACAAGTTACCGGGGATTTCCTGCCTACAGTAAAAATGGAAACTCCAATGGGTGAAATGGACGGGCCTGGCGCTGCGGAATTGATCAAAAATGAGCAAGGTATATGGTCATTTACCACAGAAAGTTTAAGTCCAGAACTCTACTCCTATTCCTTCATCGTAGATGGACTACGGACCACTGATCCCAATAATCCATTTTTGATCCGGGATGTAGCTTCTGTTACCAATGTTTTTCTGGTAGGTGAAGGTCAAGCCGCACTTTATCAAGTCAAAGATGTCCCTCATGGATCTGTAAGCAGACGCTGGTACGACTCACCCGGTCTAGGAATGGATCGCAGATTGACCGTTTACACTCCTCCAGGATATGAGCAATCAAAGGAAAAATTCCCGGTTCTTTACCTTCTTCATGGCGCTGGAGGTGATGAAGAAGCCTGGATAGCTCTGGGCAGAACCGCACAAATCATGGACAACCTCATCGCTCAGGGTAAAGCTAAACCAATGATTGTGGTGATGCCGAATGGAAATGTGATCCAAGATGCAGCTCCGGGTGAAGGAAGTGAAGGGATGTACAAACCAAATTTCATGGTACCAAAGACTATGGACGGAACCTACGAAGCAAATTTCATGGACATTGTCAAATTCGTAGAAAATAACTACCAGGTAAAAGCCAACAAAGCGAATCGAGCCATAGCTGGACTATCCATGGGTGGCTACCACACCATGCATATATCAAGATATTATCCAAACACCTTTGATTATATGGGACTGTTCTCAGCGGCGATAATGCCTAGAGAAGATGCTACAGGCAAGGTTTATTCAGATATAGATGGCACGCTGAAAACTCAAATGGACAATGGCTATGAACTCTACTGGATCGCCATTGGCAAAACAGATTTTCTTTATGATGCCAATACCGAATTCAGAGCTAAACTTGACGAAATGGGTATGCCTTATGAATACGTAGAGTCAGAAGGCGGGCATATTTGGAGAAACTGGAGGGTGTACCTGACCCAGTTTGTCCCCATGCTCTTCCAGTAAACACATAGTCAAAAAAGAGGCTGTCTCATAACGCGTACTTGTCACATTGAACGAAGTCAAATTCGGCATAATTAGCGCAAACAAGGTTTCTCTTTCGCTCCGCGCGGCAAGAAAACCTAACTATGATACAGCCTCTTTTTATGCATTTTTTAACAAATGAGTGATCAATAAGTTAGCACTTCCTCTAATTTTTCAACTAAATTAGGAGGCATCACGTAGCATTGATTGTTAACCATAAGCAAATTAAAATGAGAACTTTACTTTTCGCGCTATTCATCTTTACCCTGGCAGGCACCTCCTCTTATGCTCAGGGAGTCCTCCCTAAAAGCCTGGAGACATTGGAGAAGCCCACCATTCCGTTTGATATCAAAGCCCCTATTACCATGGACACTTTGGAGTTCGATAGCAAGCTGAACTATTCATTGAAAGATCAACAAGAACTGTTTGCAGCTCCAAAGGGCTCATACTTTGACCTGAGAAGAGAGATACCTCCAGTAGAGCTTCAGGATGAACAAGTAGATTTAATGCCTATTTATGAACCACAGGGTGATTTTGCCATGCGTACTTACGTGCCGGATTCTTCTAAAAATTATACCATTCGCATCAAGAAACATGAATAGTGATCTATTCCAGGCCATAAAAAAACCCTGATTGGAATGTTCTAATCAGGGTTTTTTATTGAAATCAAGGCTAGTTTACCTCACCTCTTCTTTGTAATCTGTCACTAGGTGTTCAATAAAGAACTCCATCATTCTGTCCCTATTCAGGGCGGTGTGTCCACCATCAGGAGCGATCTGAACCTCTATGCTTTTACCAGCATCCTGGAAAGCTTTGATCAACTGAAGTGAATTAGAAGGGTGCACATTATTATCCGCAGTTCCAAAGAAAACTAAAAGTTCACCTTCTAGCTGGTCTGCCATATTCATCAAGCTAAACCGGTTATATCCTTCTAGATTATTGTCCAAGGTGCTCATGAAACGCTCCGTATAGATATTGTCATAAAGTCTCCAATCTGTCACAGATGAATTGGCGACGGCAGCATGAATCAAATCCGGGAACCTCAAAAGCATGGTGGCAGCGGTAGTACCTCCATAAGAAGTACCATAGACTCCTACTCGGTCCTTGTCAAAATAAGGTCTGTCATGCAGGGACTTGATGCCTTCGGCAAAATCATCCATTTCTACCAAACCTAAATTCCCGTACAATTGGTCCAATAGTCTTTTACCCCGGCCACGCACGTTTCTGCCGTCTATATTCAACACCAAGAACCCGTATTCAGTCAAAGGGTCAGGATACGTGAAATTTTCCCGGAAAGCATTGGTAGCAGGTCCTCCATAATTGCTCAGGATGACCGGATATTTCTTATTCGGGTCAAAATCAGAAGGGAAATGGATCATACCATGAAGCGCTGTTTCTCCATCTTTGGAAGTAAAAGTAAATACTTCAACTTTTTTCAGACCCAGCTCTTCAAATTTACTCATGTCGCTTTTCTCCAGCTCGGCTACCACTTTTCCTTTTGCATTCACCAAATTGGTAAAGGGAGCTACATCATGCTTTTGCGCTACATCTACAAAATACTTTCCATCAGGAGATATATCCACACTGTGATTCAAAGTAGGATCAGTCAATCTAGTATCCTTGGTACCATCAAAGTTCACCCTGTGCAATTGCATCAGCATGTGATTTTCACCAGATCTAGCCATGTAATATAGCGTTTCATCTTCCTCATCTACCTTGACAATATTGGCAACTTCAAAAGGATGAGTAGTAATCGCATTTACTAAAGTCCCGTCAAAATTGTACAAGTAATAGTTATTGAAACCAGAGCGCTCAGATGCCCAGATGAAATGCTCTCCATCTTCCAAAACTTTCATTTCCGGAGAATTTACCACAAAACTTGGCAGCCACTCTTCGCGGATTACAGTTCTGCTCTTTCCGGTTTCCGGATCTGCAGCACGAAGTTCCATGATGTTCTGTCTTCTATTGGTGCTATGGTAAAGCAACTCTTTGCCGTCAGGAGTCCAAGAAATATCGTAAATGTAGGTACCCAAATCCCCATCACTATATGGCTTACCATCTCTGATATCCAATTCAGTCATTTCCTTGGTTTCCAAGTCATAAACCATTAAATCCACCGGGAGATTGGGTTCGCCTACCTTAGGATAAGCTTCGATTTCCAAAGAATCATAAAGACTCAATTGATTCAACAGTACATAGTATTTCTTCACATCTTTCTCTACGAATCTGTAAAAAGCAATTTTCTTACTGTCTGGTGACCACCACATGGCAGTGGACTGGCCGAGCTCCTCTCCATAGACCCAGGTAGCAATGCCGTATTTTACCTGGTTTTCCTCATTTCCATCAGTAGTAATCGCTACTACGCCACTCCCGTCAGGCTTACTGATGTACATGTTTCTGTCTTGGGTGTAAGCCTTCACATTGCCATCTGGCGAAATCGCAGATTCATACTGGCGACCACGCGCTGGCCTGTTCCATGACCTCCTGGCTGGACGCTCTGCTTCGCCCACCTCAGTGGCTGACTTTGACTTTAGGGAGTAATAATATTTTTTTCCATCCTTCACATATTCAAATCCACTTCCATCCTCTTTCCAGCTGGTATTCAATGCTCCGGATTCTACAGAACCGCGGATTTGGGGCGCTATTTCTTGATATTGCTCATAGCCAGGCATGGACTGGAGTTTGTCCTGAGCATGGCTGACTGATATGGATGCAGCAAATGCCGCAGCCATAGTAAGGATAAACTTATTCTTCATATTTGATTTGGGTTGATTTTATTCCAGTTGCGATGATACTATTTTTAGCTGTAATTAGCAGGGATAAATACATATAAGGTTTGATGCCGGGTTTAAACCCTACCGAACTAACCTTATTTTCAACCTAAATTTTTGAACTGCATCCATGAAAAAACTGTCTCTTCCCAAAATTACACTTCTAGGTATAAAATTGCCTTCCAAAACTACCAACCGAAACGAACAGGCCATGCAGGACTGCGGAGCGCTTTGGCAGCGATTTGAACAGGAGAAAGTCTATGCTGCCATTCCAACAAAACTACGCGAAGAGGTTTATGCCGTTTATTTTGATTATGAGGGCGATCACACTGCTCCTTATTCTTACTTCATAGGATGCCCGGTAGAGGATTCCACTTCATGTCCTCCTGGTTTAGAGACTTTGACAATTCCAGCCGATTCCTTTTTAAAACTAACTGCGCGTGGAAAAATGCCGGACTGTGTGGCCAATGCCTGGCGCGAAATCTGGAAATCTGATTATGGGAGATCCTATCACTTTGATTTCGAAATCTATGATCAAAGAAGCCAGGACTGGTCCAATGCTGAAGTGGACATTTATTTATCAGCAGAACGCTAGGCTATATTTTAGTACATTTATAATAAACCTTATTTTAAATAGAATGAAACAGTCATTGCTAATACTTCTCATGCTGATTCAGGGAGCCACATACTCTTTCGCTCAGCTGACTATATCTCCTGCTAAAGGCTATGATCATGACATAGGAAATATGATTTCTATGCTGGAAGACCTAAGGGCGAGGATAATCCGCAGCACGGAAGGTTTAAATCAAGCCCAAACAGACTTTTTGCTGGATGAAAAAGCAAACCGAATCGGTGCTATGATCATGCACTTGGCAGCTACGGAAGTTTATTACCAAGCATACACTTTCGAAAGAAGATCCTTTAATGAAGAGGAAAAAGCGAAGTGGGAGACGGCACTTTATCTTGGCGAAGATGCTAGGAATGAGTTTGTAGGAAAACCAATTAGTTACTATCTGGATGCCTGGACAGAAGTTCGGGTTAAAACCAAAGAACTGCTAAAAACCAAAGATGATGATTGGTTTTCATCCAATATCGAAGGTGAAAAGGTCAGTAATCACTGGGCTTGGTTTCATGTGATGGAGCATCAGGCCAATCATATGGGACAAATCAATATGCTGAGGAGTCGCTTGCCTGAGTAATAATCTTCTACACCTCCTTAATCTCAAAAGGCAATCGGTCCTTAGTCAAGGAAGATGAAAAAAACCGCTCTCTTTCGGGAGCGGTTTGATTTTTTAATATCCAAGAGTCTTTAACATACTCTCTTCCGTCTGGTCTTCTGCGAAGAGTCGGTGGGTAACGTTTCCATCTTCATCCCGATCGATTAGCACGTGCTTTGGCGCAGGAATCAAGCAGTGCTGAATTCCTCCATAGCCACCCAGTGATTCCTGATAGGCTCCAGTATGGAAGAAACCTAAATACTGCACTTTCTGCTCAGGTTTCGGAAGGTAAATATTGTACTGGTGGGCTTCTGAATTATAGTAGTCCATACTATCACAGGTCAATCCACCGAGATTGATATTATGATATTCAGCATCCCAGTTATTCACAGCCAGCATGATGTACTTCTGATTCAGACCCCAGCTATCAGGAAGTTGGGTAATGAATGAGCCATCTATCATGTACCAAAGCTCCTTGTCGTTTTGCAGCTTTTCTTCCAAAACAGAATAAAGCACCGCTCCACTTTCACCTACAGTATAACTTCCAAACTCTGTGAAAATATTCGGTTCGTCGGTATTGTTCTTACCGCACATCCACTTAATATTTTTCACGATTTGCTCCGCCATGTACTGGTAGTCGTAATCGAAAAAGACATTGGTCTTGATCGGCCATCCACCTCCAATATCCATGGTATCCAGTGAAGGAGCTACCTTTTTCAGATCCACATACTTCTGGATGAACCTAGTGAGCTCAGACCAGTAATAAGCGGTATCTCTGATTCCGGAATTGATAAAGAAATGCAGCATTTTCAAGCTTACATTCGGATTGTCTTTGATTTTCTCCTCGTAAAGCTTGATTATGTCGTTGTATCTCACTCCGAGCCTGGAGGTATAAAAACCAAACTTTGGCTCCTCATCAGCTGCGATTCTGATCCCAACCTGAAAAGGCACTTTCACATGCTCCAGGTAATAATCGATCTCCGTCAGGTTATCCAAAATCGGCACGCAGTTTACAAATCCATCATTGAGCAATTCAGAAATATATTGTTTGTAAAGCTCTCTTTTGAAGCCGTTGCAGACTATAAAAGTATCCTTGGTGATCTTGCCCTGAGCATAGAGACTTCTTACCAAAGGAATGTCAAATGTCGAAGAGGTCTCGATATGAATATCATTTTTCAGCGCTTCATTCAGCACAAAAGAAAAATGAGAGGACTTGGTACAATAGCAATACGTGTACTTTCCCTTGTAATCATGCTGCTCCATCGCATTCTTAAAATACGTCTTGGCATTCTGAATACTTTCAGAGATTTTGGGCAGATAGGTCAGTTTAAGTGGAGTACCGTAGGTTTTGATGATTTCCATCATATTCACTCCATTGAAGTGCAGTTCATTGTTTTCTACCTTGAACTCTTTAGTAGGGAAATCAAATGTCTGCTCAATCAGATCTTTATATGTATTCATTAGCAAGAATCATTGGTGTTAAAGCCCTACAAAAATTGCTTTTTATTAGGGGATTTCAAATGAAAAAAGGACAAATCCCAACAGACTGTCCCTTAAATTTTAAAAATTTAATAATTCAACCTGATTATCCCCAATAATGCCAGTAGATAAAGAATGTGGCTGGATAGTAGCGGATAATCGTCCATCAACAACAGTCCACTGTCCATAGCACGTAGCAAGAAACCTTAAGCCATAATTGCTCTCGCTACTGGTAAGAAAGCGGGGATCCATACAGTTCAATAATTAGGAAGCCTCTCCCATGAGACTGCTGTGGAGCAATGACTGCTCTGCTTTAAAGACATTTCTATTCAAGATAATCTCCTTGAGAATTTTCTTAAACTTGATTTCATTGTTCAAGAGCCCAATTAACTGTGCAAAATAAAGATCAGCCTCCGCTCTTTTAGAAATGGGATAATGGAAGAAAGCAGCTTGCTCAGAAGTAGAAAAATTGAGTTTCAGAAAACTGGGTTTGCCAGCAGCACTCAAACCTCTAAACAGCGGAAATAAGAATTCAAATCCTGACTCAAATTTGCAAACCCCTTGGATTATTTCACCAGACTTTTGATTGAAAACCCTTAATACTTGCTGCTGATTTAAGCCTTGGTTGGTATCAGTCCGTGTCAGGACTTGATTTATATTAGAATTTTTTTGGGGAGAAATTTGGGCTAAAGATGCGTTCATGGCTGAATAGTAGATTAGTTTTCAAGCCAAATATATTACTGTTTTACACTTTTACCTATTTTCCCTATCATTTTTATAGGGTATTAACAAAAAGATAAACTCAAGCCCTTACTAATCTGCATCTTAAATTTTAATATTTTTGATTTTTTCTAGTGCGTCTAGCAGTTCTTTCTCTTCTTTAGCAAAGCAAAATCTAAGAATTTTCAAGTCCCTTTTATCCGAGAAAAAAACAGATATCGGAATACTCGCTACAGCAATTTCCTTGGTCAATCTCACAGCAAGCTGGTAATCATCTTCATCAGAGAGATGGCCGTATGAAACCATCTGAAAGAAACTTCCCTGAGCAGGAGTAAATACAAAAGGGGTTTCCTTCAAACCTTCACAAAACAAATCTCTTTTTTTCTGATAAAAGTCAGAAAGTCCTAGGTAGCGAGAGGGATCTGACATGAAGTCGGCCAAGGCATATTGTAAAGGCGGAACGGTTCCGAAAGTCAGAAATTGATGAATCTTTCTGAATTCTTCTGTGAGTCTTGGCGGTGCGAGGCAAAAACCGATCTTCCAGCCGGTCACGTGAAAGGTTTTACCGAAAGAACCACATACAAAAGTTTTAGCTCTCAATACAGGGTGGGTCAGCAAGGATAAATGTTTCCTACCATCAAAAGTAATATGCTCATAAACTTCATCACTTACGACTAGAATTGCACTATCCTGAACTAACTCAGCCAAAGTATCCAGGTCATTTTGGGTCCATACATAACCACTGGGATTATGAGGAGTATTCACCATGATCAATCTGGTCTTGGCAGTGATGGCTGTTTTGACCTTCTCCCAGTCTACCGAAAAGTCTGGCATTTCCAGCGGAACATAAACAGGAATACCTCCATTCAATTTCACTGCCGGGGCATAGCTATCATAAGCAGGATCTAAAAGTATCACTTCATCACCAAGCTTTACCACTGCAGCCACAGCTGCATATAGTGCCTCAGTCGCACCGGAAACAACCGTTACTTCACTTTCTGAATCAAGGTCAACCCCATAAACCAACTTACTTTTCTCAGCGATACGCTGACGTAAAGCTCCTACTCCACTCATAGGTCCATATTGGTTCAATCCTGCCCTCATGTATTGATCTACCAGATCAAGCAACTCTGGATCACAATCGAAGCCAGGAAATCCCTGCGATAAATTTATGGCTCCACAGTCACTGGCAAGCTTAGACATGACTGTAAAAATAGTTGTCCCGACCTCAGGTAGTTTAGATGAAATAGTCATAATTCAAAACTATTGATATTAAGTTAGTAAACTCTATTATAGGATTATTTCCCGCAGATACGCTCAGAAAAATAAGGCAGATTTTCGCTGAATGTATCTTTCGAATAGTTTCAAAACCTAAAATTTGAGATCTGAGGATATCTGCGAATCTTATCAGTGAACATCTGCGGGAAAAACCGAAACTATAATTAAAACTCCTCACCACAATTTTGAACTTTGCTAAAGGCGCATTGCTTATTGAAAATTGATCATTTAAGGGCATTTTTAACTACTTTTGCCTCGCTAAAACCTACCCAATTTAACTTTAAAAACTAGCTAGAATGCGAGATATCAGATTAGTAGAAGTACGTTCAGAAATTGCCGCCGGCACCCGGGGAGCAAGCCTAGGCATAGAGGCATTGAAAATTGCCAGCTTAGACAAAAAATCTGACTTTTTCACCAAGTTTGATCCCATCAACGTCCCAGACGCGAACAACTACCTCTGGAAAGGAAACAACTTTCCACATGCCAAGTACATTGACGGAGTCTATCAGGTACTTAAAAATGTGTATTCGACTATAGAATCTTTGAGGATGGAAAAGAAGTTTCCCATTGTACTGGCAGGCGATCACAGCACCGCCGCCGGAACCATCATGGGAATCAAAGCTGCCGATCCTGACAAGCGATTAGGGGTGATATGGATAGATGCACATGCGGACTTACACACTCCCTACACCACCCCTTCTGGAAACATGCACGGGATGCCTTTGGCCATGGTGTCTGGTCTGGATAATCTCGACTGCCAAAAGAACGAACCTAGCGAAGAAACACTTGCGCTCTGGAAAAGAATAAAAAAAATCGGTGGAGACAGTCCGAAAATCGATCCCAGCGATATTGTCTTTATCACAGTCAGAGATACCGAGGCACCGGAGGATCATCTGATTAAAAACTACGGGATCAAAAACTTTAGCACGGAAGAGGTAAGAACTAAAGGAATCGATCAAATCGCCGAGGAAGCGCTGGAAAACCTGAAGGAATGCGATCAAATCTATATTTCCTTTGATGTAGACAGTCTGGATAGTTCTATCTCTGTGGGAACTGGCACCCCTGTTCCTGACGGGCTCACAGTGCAGGAGGCGATAGAGTTAAATGTCAAACTCATTCAAGACAAGCGTGTGTGCTGCTGGGAAATCGTAGAAGTAAACCCCACGCTCGATTCGGAGAATGTGATGGCTGAAAATGCTTTCGAAGTCCTCGAAGCAACGACCAAAAGCTTGGTGGATAATTTTTAATTATAGGAAACCACAGGGTTCACAGAGGGAAACACAGCGGCCACAATGAGAAATTTTATCCTTATTTTCAATTGAAAGTAACATTAAGATTATGGAACGCTCTGATTTGTCTTTAGAAAATGACCTTGCCACCAAAGTAATTGGGCTAGCAATGGAAGTTCATACCCAACTAGGACCCGGTTTATTAGAAAATGCCTATAAACAGGCCTTGGCATTTATACTCAAAAATGAAGGCCTATTCGTAGAAGTTGAAAAGAAAATGCCATTGATTATTGACGGTGTGGCATTAGAAAATGGTTATTGCATTGACATTTTAGTAGAAAGAAAGCTAGTTTTGGAGTTGAAAGCTGTAGAAAGAACCACAAATATTCATTTTGCCCAGACACTCAATTATGTAAAGCTTGGCAAATTCAAATTAGGACTTTTAATTAATTTCAATGTCCCAAGGCTCAGACTTGGAATTAGAAGAGTAATAAATACGAAATAAATACCTTAAAATATTCACAGCGGACTCTGCGCTACCCTCTGTGCCCTCCGCGGTTAAATCCCATGAACATACAAGAATCAATACATAACGGCATTCAGCTTGCCTTTCAGAATATTTTCAACCATGAGCTTCCGCTGGATCAGATCAGCCTGGCTCCTACGCGAAAGGAATTTAAGGGCACCTACACATTTGTGGTTTTCCCTTACTTGAAAGTATCCAAAACCACACCTGAAGCCACGGCAAACCTGCTAGGCGATTACCTAAAGGAAAATGTAAGCGAAGTTTCAGGTTTTAATGTAATGAAAGGATTTTTGAACCTGGAACTGGACAATAGGAGTTGGCTAGATGTTTTCCAGAAGCTGTTTACCTATGAAAACCTGGGGCAGCTCCCAGCCAAAGGCGAAAAAGTGATGGTAGAGTATTCCTCCCCCAATACCAACAAACCCCTTCACCTGGGCCATCTGAGAAACAACTTTTTGGGCTTTGCCGTGGCACAAATTCTGGAAGCAAATGGCTACGAAGTCATCAAGGCTAATCTGGTAAATGATCGTGGCATCCACATTTGTAAGTCAATGGTGGCATACCTGCATTTTGGCAATGGAGAAACTCCAGAATCTTCTGGGCTAAAAGGAGATCATCTGGCTGGAAAATACTACGTGATCTTTGACCAGAAATACAAAGAAGAAATAGCCAAACTCAAAGAACAAGGCCAATCCGAAGAAGAGGCTAAAAAGAACGCACCTCTCCTGCTTGAGGCACAGGATATGCTTCGCAAATGGGAAGCCAATGACGAAGAAGTCGTGACGCTCTGGAAGCAGATGAACGAATGGGTTTATGCTGGATTTGACAAAACTTACGAACGCATGGGCGTCAGTTTTGACCAATACTATTATGAATCAAACACCTACTTGCTAGGCAAGGATATCGTGACTGAAGGCCTGGAAAAAGGCGTTTTCTTCAAAAAAGAAAATGGCTCCGTCTGGGTGGATCTGACCGACGAAGGATTAGATGAAAAGTTGGTTTTACGAGGTGACGGCACCTCTGTTTACATCACCCAAGACATGGGGACGGCTGATCTGAAATATGATGATTTCGGAATCAGCAAGTCCGTATATGTAGTGGGTAATGAACAGGATTACCACTTTGATGTCTTGTTTAAGATCATGAGAAAACTAGGCCGTCCCTATGGCGAAGGGCTATACCATTTATCCTATGGAATGGTAGATTTGCCTACCGGTAAAATGAAATCCCGCGAAGGCACAGTGGTAGACGCAGATGACCTGATGCAGGAGATGGTCGATACTGCCGCCCAGCACACCAAGGAACTCGGGAAAATCGACGGATTCAATGAGGCTCAAGCTGCAGAATTATATGAAACATTGGGGCTGGGGGCCCTGAAATACTTCTTGCTGAAAGTAGACCCTAAAAAGCGCATGCTGTTCAATCCACAAGAATCCATAGAGTTTCAAGGAAACACCGGGCCATTCATCCAGTATTCTCATGCTCGCATCGCTTCCATTTTGAGAAAAGCAGATCAAATCGGAGTAGCCTACCAAAATGCAGATTTCTCTCAAATCGCCAAAATTGAAGAATCTGAATCCAGCCTTATCTATCTGCTGAATGAGTTTGAAAAGAAAATAGCCCAGGCTGGCACGGATTATTCTCCGGCTATTTTGGCACAATATCTTTTCGATTTAGCTAAGGAATACAACAGATTCTATGCAGATCTCCCTATATTTCTGGAAAATGACTCAAGCATTTTGGCTTTCCGGGTGGCTCTGTCTGCACATACCGCCAAAACCCTGAAAAAAGGAATGAAGCTTTTGGGAATCACAGTACCTGATAGAATGTAATTATGAAAAATTTATTATTTCTAGGATGCTTAATCCTGCTAGTAAGTGCTTATGCCATCAGCAGTACGCATGCTGCCAAGTCAAAAAACAACATGGAAAAGTCCTTTTACGATTTCAAAATGAAGGATCTGAATGGGAAAGAAGTTGACTTCAGCTCCTTCAAAGGCAAGAAAATCATGGTAGTAAATGTAGCTTCCAAATGCGGCTATACCCCGCAGTACGAGGAATTGCAGAAACTTTATGCCGCGCACTCCGATAAATTGGTCATTTTAGGATTTCCAGCCAATAACTTTGGAGGACAAGAACCAGGATCAAACGAAGAAATCAAATCGTTTTGCACAGAGAATTATGGCGTGACCTTTCCAATGTTTGAAAAAATCTCCGTGAAGGGATTTGACAAGCATCCCATCTATAGGTGGCTTTCAGATGCGGACCAAAATGGCTGGAACAATGAAGAACCTAGCTGGAATTTCTGCAAGTATATTTTGGACGAACAGGGAAAGTTACTCGAGTTTCTCCCCTCTAAAGTATCACCGCTGGATGAGCAAATCATAGCATTAATCAACTCCTAATCCACACGATTGACTTCCGAGTGAAACAAAGCATTCAATCAAAAAAAGAAGCCTGGCTGCATGCAGTCAGGCTTCGAACTTTACCTTTAGCTCTGGCGAGTATTTTTGCAGGGTCTTTTCTAGCCGCATACCACGAGGTTTTCCGTTGGGAAATTTTGGTATTGGCTTCCTTCACCACCATATTTCTCCAAATACTTTCCAATCTCTCCAATGACTACGGAGACACAGTCCACGGAGCAGATCACCAAGACCGAAAAGGGCCCGTAAGAGCTGTGCAGTCCGGTCTCATCAGCTTGGAAGAGATGAAAAGGGCAATGTATTGGTTTGCAGGATTGGCTTTAGTATCTGGGTTGTTATTAATTTATCTGGCTGTACAAAGCTGGTTAGTCATCGCTTTATTTATAGTCCTGGGTCTCTTGGCGATTTGGGCATCGGTATCTTATACCTCCGGCTCAAATCCCTATGGCTACCTGGGCCTGGGAGACATTTCCGTTTTTCTTTTTTTCGGTTTGCTTGGAGTCTTTGGGACTTACTTTCTGCACAGTTTATCCTGGGACAATGCTGTGGTCTGCATAGGCGTAGCCCTGGGGCTGTTCAGTGCCGCCGTATTAAACATCAATAACATCCGGGACATAGAGTCTGACCAGATCGCAGGCAAGAAATCTATCCCTGTGAGAATTGGGAAAAACTTGGCTGTAAAATACAACTGGTTTTTAATCCTTGGAGGAAATATCTCCCTGCTAATATTCGTTCTGTTAAGCAAAGAATGGGGAGCACTTCTGGCCTATTTGATACTTCCATTTCAGCTTAAAATCGGACTTGGGGTACAGCAGGGAAAAGAGTCTTCAGAGATTGACCCTTATTTAAAAAAAATGGCAATCAGCACGCTATTTTGGGTAATCTTATTTGGGATTGGATTGCTTTTTTTAGGAAAAAGCTGACAAAAGTCCTTTTCTACTCCCCTTTTTTCGGCTAATTTGGCATAAACCATAACACCATATTTTATGACTAAAGTACTTGTCCCATTCGATTTTTCAGAGCAAGCCCAAAATGCCCTGGATTTCACCCTGGCAATATCCGAAAAACTGGAGAACGCTCGCATTGTTGTTCTCCACGTAGTAGAGGTTCCCTCCTCTGCGAATTTAGGAACTATGGGAGGAGGAGAAATGATCCCGGAAATGGACAATCAGATCTTCTTTATAGAACTGATGGATCGTAGAAAAAAACAGTTTAAAGAACTCGAAGAAAAATATGCTGCCAGCTCTTTTAATCTGACTACAAAAATTACGTTAGGAAATGCCTTCTCTGGTATAGATGATGCAATCAACGACGAAGAACCAGATCTGGTCATCATGGGCTCCAAAGGCACCAGTGGCCTAGAAGAAATTCTGATCGGTAGCAATACCGAAAAAGTAGTGCGTACAGCGAAATGCCCTGTACTGACAGTGAAAAGCAAAGTAGATCCCGTTAATTTCAAGAAAATTGTATTTGCCAGCGACTTCAGAGAAGATGATTCCGTGCTCGTCTCCAGGATCATTACTTTGCAGAAGCTTTTTGATGCTGACCTTTACTTGGTCATAGTCAATACGCCGAGCAACTTCGAAACCACGCGGGAATCAAGCATGCGCATCAAGACCTTCGTCAACCATAATAAGATAGAAAATGCGGTGGCAGAAATCTATAATTCCACTTCAGAAGAAGCTGGAATTGTGGAATTTGCGGAAGATATAGATGCAGATTTGATCGCAATGGCCACTCATGGTCATACTGGATTTATTCACCTGATGACAGGAAGTATAGCCGAAGATGTGGTCAATCACGCCAAGAGGCCGGTCATGACTTTCAAAATAAGCAAGAAATAGAATTACCTGATCAGATCAGATCAGAAAGGAAAAATAGCTAAAGCATTTGCCATGTACCGGCAGGTGCTCATTTTAACTATGGGAAGAAAAAACAACGACTGGAAAAAGCGAGATGGGGTAGTTTATTCTACCAGTGATGACTTTGAATTCGATACTGGGCAAGAAGATCAAAATGAAACCTTGGCCCCTAATCAGCAGAACCTGAAAGTAATGCTGGATAAAAAAGCCAGAGCTGGTAAAAAAGTCACTTTGATAGATGGATTTGTAGGTTCTGACGAAAGCCTAAAAGAGCTCGGTAAACTGCTCAAAAACAAATGTGGAGTAGGTGGCTCAGCAAAAGACGGAGAAATATTAATCCAGGGCGATCATAGAGATAAGGTACTGCAGATCCTGCTCGACGTTGGATACAAAGCGAAAAAGTCCGGAGGCTAAGTACTTTTGCCCCTTTTCCCATTATCCTAAAACCACAGACCAGTTCAGACCATCAGAGGCAGGGCGCAGGTATTTTTGGTGCAGATCCTGAGAGTATTTGCTATTCCGCTATGGCTATAAGGGATATCGGGAGAAATTGTACGCCAATAGATCAATGCTTCTCTAATCATGAAATTAGGCGCGTAACTGATCATGCTACTCAAAAGTTGTTTCCAGAATAATCTCCTTCTATACCTAGCCTGGCAGTTTGATTTATTCCGCACAAGTTAACGTCCCCATAATCTATCCCTCAAAAAAACAAATTGCCATTTGCATTCTTTCATTCCATTCTTATATTTGCCATCAATAATGGAAAACAGCAATAGAAATATTGAATTTTTAGCAATTCAGCAAGCTCACTTGCTGCATCATTTCCATCATTCCTCCTGAGGAATATTTTTACTTACCCGGTGAAGCCGATGAAAGGGATTCCGCTTTTCACCAACATTTCTTACAATCTTTTACTTCTTAGCGTAACTTGCCAACATGGAAAAAATTATCCGTATTGCCGTACAGAAAAGCGGCAGACTATCAGATGACTCACTCAGCCTCATCAAAGAATGTGGTATTAAATTTTACAACGGAACCGGAAAACTAAAGTCCACTTCCACCAATTTCCCCATTGAATTTCTATTCTTAAGAGACGATGATATTCCCGGTTATGTGGCCGATGGAGTAGCTGATCTCGGCATCGTGGGACAAAACGAAGTTGTAGAAAAAGACAAAGACGTCACTACTTTAAAAGAACTGGGATTCTCCAAGTGCAGACTTTCACTAGCGGTGAGCAAAGGTCAGGAATACAAAGGTGTGGAATATTTTGAAGGAAAAAATATTGCCACATCCTACCCAAAAATTCTTGGGGACTACCTGAAAAGCAAAAACATCAATGCTGACATTCACGAGATCTCAGGATCAGTGGAGATAGCGCCGAGCATAGGCCTGGCAGAAGGGATCTGCGATATCGTCAGCTCAGGGAGTACACTCATGATGAACGGACTGAAAGAGGTAGAAGAAATCTTTAAATCTGAGGCTGTTTTGATAGCCAATAATAACCTTGAAGATTGGAAAAAGGAGATTGCAGAAAAGCTGCTTTTCAGAATCAATGCCGTACAAAAAGGAAAAAGCAGTAAATATGTTTTGCTGAATGCCCCAAATGAATCTATTGACAAAATCATCAGTCTGATCCCCGGCATGCGGAGCCCTACTATTTTACCTTTGGCCCAAAAAGGCTGGTCATCGGTTCATTCTGTACTCAATGAAGATCAATTCTGGGAAAACATAGAAGAACTTCGGGCTGCTGGAGCTGAAGGCATCTTGGTGGTTCCTATCGAAAAGATGATACTCTAACTAGCTCTACCCTACTCTAACCTAGACCAGAATTTAAGATGAAAATCCTAGATAATCCTTCGAAGGGAACTTGGAAAAAGCAACTGGCGCGCCCTGTTTTCAAAACGAAGCAAATCAACAAAATAGTAAAACCTATTCTCCGAAAGGTCAAAAGAAACGGCGATAAGGCGCTTTATAAATTTGCTCAGGAATATGATCATGTGGAGCTGGATTCACTTTTCGTCTCCGACCTGGAGAAAGCCAATGCTGCGGCAGCCATTTCTTCAGAACTGAAAGAAGCCATCCACACTGCAAAAGCCAATATTGAGCGTTTTCACCGTGCGCAGTTTACCCCGGAAATCGTGGAAGAAGTTATTCCTGGGGTCATTTGCCGAAGAAAAAGCGTGGCCATTCAACATGTAGGGTTGTATATCCCCGGAGGTACAGCGCCATTGTTCAGTACGGTTTTGATGCTGGGAATACCAGCCGTACTTGCAGGCTGTAAAGAGATAGTACTTTGCTCTCCTCCCAACAAAGAAGGAGAGATCCATCCGGCAATCCTCTACACAGCCAGCCTGATCGGTATCACAAAAATCATCAAATCCGGTGGAGCCCAAGCCATAGCTGCACTTACTTTTGGTACAGAGAGCGTCCCAAAAGTTGATAAGATTTTCGGGCCTGGAAACCAATTTGTCACTGCGGCAAAGCAAATCGCTACCAAATATGGTGTAGCTATAGACATGCCTGCTGGTCCTTCGGAGGTTTTGGTCTATGCGGATAGTACAGCCACTCCAGCATTTGTGGCAGCAGATTTACTATCTCAGGCAGAGCATGGGGTAGATAGCCAGGTTATTTTGGTCACTGACACTAAAAAGTTTGCGAAAAAAGTCCTGAAGGAAATTGAAAGTCAGCTGAGTGAGCTTGCGCGCAAGGACATAGCTGAAAAAGCACTGGAAAACTCCCGGGCGGTGATCATGGAAAACCGGGATGAGGCTTTGGAACTCATCAACTATTATTCTCCTGAGCACCTGATCATCAGCGTAGAGCATGAAGATAAGGCCGTTGAAGCTATTGTGAATGCAGGGTCGGTTTTCATCGGGAATTTCACCCCTGAATCAGCAGGTGACTATGCTTCTGGCACTAATCACACCCTCCCTACTTATGGCTATGCCAGAAATTACAGCGGAGTTTCTTTGGATAGTTTTGTTAAAAAAATCACCTACCAGAAGATCAGCCCGGAAGGATTGAAACAATTGGGGCCTACTATTGAAATCATGGCTGAAAACGAATTGTTAGATGCCCATAAAAACGCTGTATCCATCAGACTCGAATATCTTAAAACAAGCAAGAAATGAAGTTTGACCTAACTCCACTTTTACGACCGCACATCGTAGATTTACTTCCATACACTTCTGCGCGGGATGAATACACCGGAAAGGAAGGAATCTTCTTAGATGCCAATGAAAACCCTTACGGTTCAGTGACAGACCAGGATTTCAATAGATATCCGGATCCATATCAGCTAGACTTGAAAGCCGAAATAGCAAAAATAAAGCAGGTAAAACCTTCTCAGATTTTTCTCGGAAACGGCTCTGACGAAGCTATTGACTTGCTGTTTAGAGCATTTTGTAACCCCGGACAGGACAATGTAATCATCCTGCCCCCTACATATGGCATGTATGAAGTGAGCGCGGGAATCAATGATGTGGAAACCCGAAGGGTTCCCTTGACCGAGGACTTTCAGCTTCAGACCGATAAAATTCTGGATGCGGTAGACCAGCACACCAAAATCATCTTCGTTTGCTCTCCCAATAATCCTAGTGGCAACAAGGTCAATCGGGAAGATATTTTACGATTGATCCAGGAATTCCACGGTTTAGTGGTGGTAGATGAAGCTTACATCGACTTCAGTGATGAGCCTAGCTTCACCAATTTGCTACCTGAGTATGGAAATCTCCTGGTCATGCAGACTTTCTCCAAGGCCTGGGGACTGGCATCGCTGCGCCTTGGGATGGCATTTGCCTCCAAAGCTATGATCAAAATTCTCAATAGGATCAAACCCCCTTACAACATCTCAGGTTTGACCCAGGAAACGGTGCTGGCAGCAATCAAAAATGTAGATAAGGTCAACGCCATGATCGCGGATATGCTTCAAGAAAGAGATTTTCTGAAAGAGGAAATGGCAAAATTGGACTTTGTAGAAAAAATCCACCCTTCCCATGCCAACTTCCTTTTGGTGAAAATGCCCAATGCCAACCATGTGTATGATGACCTGATCGAAGAGCAAATCATCGTCCGAAACAGGTCCAAGGTTCAGCTTTGTGAAGACTGCCTCAGAATTTCTGTGGGTACCCGTGCCGAAAATGTAGCATTCATTGATGCTTTGAAAAAAATCTACGCAGAAAGTTTTAACCTTTAAATCATGAAGAAAAAAGTACTTTTTATCGACAGAGATGGAACCATCATTAAGGAACCACCAACTGATTTTCAAGTAGATAGCCTGGAAAAGCTCGAGTTTTTGCCGAAGGCAATTTCCAACCTCAGAAAGATAGCGGAAGAGACTGATTATGAGCTAGTGATGGTGACCAATCAAGATGGACTAGGAACTGATTCTTTTCCAGAGGACACCTTTTGGCCAGCACAATTCAAGATGCTCAAAACCTTGGAACAGGAAAACATTTTCTTCAAAGCTATCCACGTAGACAAAACATTTGAGCATGAAAATGCGCCAACTAGAAAACCAGGAACGGCATTACTTACGTCCTATTTTTCGGAAGAATACGATCTGGAAAATTCCTATGTGATCGGTGATAGACTGACGGATGTGAAGCTGGCAGAAAACCTGGGAGCCAAAGCAGTTTTTATCGGTGAGCAGGAAAGTAAAGCAGCGCTTTCTACTACAGACTGGGACGAGATCTACACCTTTCTGAAAATGCCGCCAAGAGCAGCTGAAGTAAGTAGAAAAACATCAGAAACGGATATCTACATCAAACTAAACCTAGACGGCAGTGGGCAATGCGATATCAAGACCGGATTGCACTTCTTTGACCATATGCTAGAGCAGCTGGGCAAGCACGGAAGTACAGATCTGGAGATTAAGGTAAAGGGAGACCTGCACATCGATGAGCACCATACCATAGAGGATACCGCTTTGGCCTTGGGAGAGGCTTATTTGAGGGCTTTAGGAGACAAAAAAGGCATTTACCGCTATGGCTTCCTACTCCCTATGGATGATGTACTCGCGCAGGTTGCCATAGACTTTGGCGGGAGACCCTGGATGGTTTGGGATGCAGAATTCAAGCGTGAAAAAGTTGGAGATATGCCTACTGAGATGTTCTACCATTTCTTCAAGTCCTTCTCCGATACGGCCAAATGTAACCTGAACATCAAAGCTGAAGGAGATAATGAGCACCACAAAATCGAAGCGATCTTCAAAGGTCTGGCCCGTGCGATAAAGATGGCTGTAATGCGGGATCCTAGCAATATCAACCAACTGCCAAGTACTAAAGGAGTACTTTGATCACCAGTAGCTTAAGGCTAGTGAGACAAAAAGCAGCTTATTGCTGTAAATGAAGTAAGGATTAGGAATTTTTCACCTTAAAAATTTTTCCTAATCCTTATTTTTTTGTTCATTTAGTCATGAAACGATTTTTACGTATACTGACTACAGTATTAATATATTCCTTTGCCTTCTCATGCTCAGAAAACATTCAAAGCATAGAAAGTCTTTTTAATAATGGGCATTATGAAGAAGCTATAGAAGAGGTTAATCACTATATGTTTTTTCATGTGACAGATATCAAAGCCCTACACATCAGAGCCAGAAGTTATGAGGAACTGGGAGAGCTGGAAAAGGCTCGTGCAGATTATGAGCGAATTCTGGATATAGATAATCAATATGCAGGAGCTCATGCAGGATTAGGGAAATTGCTTTTTGATCAAGAAGATTATAAAAATGCTGAATTGAGACTGCTGAGGGCAGCTACTTTAGACCCAAACAATTTTGACATTTACTATTTATTAGGTCGAACCTTACTGATGACAGGTAATTTCAAATTGGCCGAAGAAATGCTTAGAAAAGCATCCGATTTGGAACCAGAATTTCCCCAAGCCTATTTTTATACAGGCATAGCGCTAGCCAAACAAGGAGATGCCTTAGGTTGTGCGGCCATTTTCAATACTTACCTGAAGTACGAGCCAGATAATATGGTCGGACGCTACAATAGAGGTTTTGCCATGATGAATGCAGGATTTTTGGAATGGGCTATCGAAGATTTCGATGCAGTCCTGAAGAAAAACCCAAACCATATAGAAGCTATGGCAAAAAAGGGGCTTTGTCTGGCAAGTATGGGAGATTCGGAGGGCTGTTTACTGCTGCAAAACGCTGCTAATAAAGGAAGTAAATATGCCAAGGCCCAGCTGCAGGTTTGCAATGGCTGACCCCCTGCCCCCCGGCATATAAACAATTCCTTAAGTTTCACGACTAGAAATTTTGCCTCCTAACCAAAATTTGTAGAAAGCATTCTGCTTAAATCCTCGGTAAAGCTTACTTTTGGCCTTTCCCGTACCTATGAAGCACCACAAACTCGTCATAATCCCCACCTTCAATGAAATGGAGAATATCCAGGAAATGATCCAAAGCATCATGCAATTGGAGGGTGATTTTGAACTTTTGGTCATAGATGACGGCAGTCCAGATGGTACGGGTAACCTGGTCAAAGAACTACAACTCACTTTTCCAGATAGACTGCACCTCATAGAGCGCCAGGGCAAATTAGGCCTTGGAACTGCCTACATCACAGGATTTAAATGGGCCTTAGCGCGGAAATATGATTTCATTTTTGAGATGGACGCTGACTTTTCCCATAACCCTGAGGATTTAATCAGACTATACGAAGCCTGCGCAGACCGCACCTTTGATTTAGCCATAGGCTCCCGGTACATCACTGGAGTGAATGTGGTCAATTGGCCTATGGGAAGGGTATTGATGTCCTATTTTGCAAGTGTCTATGTCAAATTCATAACAGGTTTACCGGTGAAAGACGCCACTGCAGGATTCAAATGCTATCACAGGTCTGTATTGGAGGGAATCAAACTCGATGAAGTGAAGTTTGTCGGCTATGCTTTCCAGATTGAAATGAAATTCACCAGTTGGAAACTAGGTTATAAACTCATAGAAGTCCCGATTATATTTACTGACCGTACCAAAGGCACTTCAAAAATGAGCAGAGGAATATTTAAAGAAGCGGTCTTTGGAGTAATCTGGATGAAAGTCAAAAGCCTCTTTAAGCCCTACCAGCCTAATCGAAGCGTATCGACTGTATAGGATTAACCCGTGAAATCACCATCACTGGTATCCAGAGTACCGCTGCCGTCAGCAAAGTAATCCCCAAGTTTAGCATCAGAAAAACCGGCCAATTCCAGACGATGGGTACATAATCCATGTAATAACTTGCAGGATCCAGAGGGACCAGCTTGAAATACTTCTGGAGAAAGCCCAGCCCGAAACCTATCGCATTGCCGATCAGTAGACCTCGGGATAGTATATTGATCCCATTCCAGAAAAATATCCTCCTGATCTGCATATTAGAAGCCCCTAGAGCTTTTAGCAGGCCGATCATTTGCGTTCGCTCCATGATCAGAATAAACAGGATAGCGCCCATGTTGAAAATCGCAACAAAACCTATCAAACCTACAAAGACATACACATTGGTATCCAATAGCTTGAGCCAATCAAAGATCTCCAAAAACTTCTCATCACTTCGGATTAGCTTTAAATCAAAATTCATATTACCCTCTATTTCAGGAGTATATTCATCCAGGTTATTTTGGTTTTCTACAAAAATCTCAACCCCACCTATTTGATCTGCTTTCCAATCGTTTAATACTCGGATAGTTTGAAGTTCACCGATTACAATCTTCTCATCAAAGTTTTCCAGATAAGTTTCAAAAATCCCAACTACTTCTACCCTTCTAAATCTTGGCGGGTCCTGGACGAAGTAAAGTGTGATTTTATCCCCCACACTCAATAGCAGTTTATTGGCAATGTGCTTACTGAGCATGACTTCATTACTGCTACCTTGATCCGGAATGTGGATCAGCCTTCCTTCGGTGAGATATTTTTTAAAACTGAGCGAATCAAAGTCCTGCCCCACTCCTTTCATTATTACACCTTCCACTTCCTCCTCACCTTTGATCAGAGCGGCTTTATGGGCAAAAGATTGGACCTTGGTGATAAAAGGGTGTTGCTCGTAAGTCTGAAAAAAGCTAGAATCCACCGAAAAGGGAGCCTCCTCAAAAGAATTGCTCATGGTAAACCGCTGCACCTGATAATGGCCAGTAAAGCCGTACACCTTCTCAGAAACAGTGCCCTGAAATCCACCCAAAACCATAAAAGCCAAAAGCGAAACCGCAAGCCCTAGCGCTAAACTGCCTACAGCTATCTTGTGTATGGTGGCCGAAAATCCCCCAGCATTCTTAAAACTGATTCTTTTGGCAATGAAATAGGAAAGGTTCAAAGGACTGCTTTAATTTGTTTAATCAGTCCGCAAAATAGCATGAAGCAAACGAAACTTACACCCTTTATCTACTTTTTGAGTTTTACACTCCTTTTTCTTACACATTCCCCTGAATCGCAAGCTCAGCAAAACCCTATTCGCACAGGAGCGGAGCAGCCCGAGCTATACCTGGAGCTGCTTCAGGGTAAAAATGTAGGCATAGTAGCAAACCAAACCAGCATACTTCCCCAGTCCGGCAACCAGCATGTGGTTGATTTCCTTTTGGCAAAAGGCGTAAACATAAAAAAAGTGTTTGTCCCAGAGCATGGCTTCCGCGGACAGGCAGATGCAGGGGAAAAAGTAGATAATTCAGTAGATGCCAAAACCGGCCTTCCGATTATTTCACTCTATGGAAATAATAAAAAGCCAAAACCTGCGCAAATCGCAGACCTCGACCTCCTGATATTTGACCTGCAGGATGTAGGCACACGCTTTTACACTTACATCAGCACCATGCATTACCTGATGGAAGCAGCAGCCGAAAACGGCAAACAAGTATTGATATTTGACAGACCCAACCCCAATGGAGATTACATCGCAGGTCCGGTTTTGAAAAAAGGCTTCGAAAGCTTCGTAGGCATGCATCCCATACCAGTAGTACATGGGCTCACCGTAGGAGAATTGGCACAAATGATCAATGGTGAAAAGTGGCTGAAAGCTGGTGTAACCGCAGATTTGCAGGTGATTCCTGTCGCCAATTGGAATCACGACACTCCTTATGCACTTCCTGTAAAACCCTCTCCTAACTTACCTAACGACCTTTCTATCCGGCTCTATCCAAGTACCTGTTTTTTTGAGGGAACTGTGATTTCACTGGGGCGCGGTACCTACTTTCCATTTCAGGTTTACGGCTACCCCGATCCAAAATTCGGTGATTTCACCTTTACTCCTGTGAGCATTGACGGAATGTCTAAAAGTCCCAAACATCAAGACAAAATATGCTATGGAGTCGATTTAAGAAATGAAGAGTTGACTCACCGGTTTTCTCTTAAATACCTACTTGATGCTTATGAAAAATCCGGTAAAGGCCAGGCATTTTTCACCAATTACTTCAACACCCTAGCTGGTACAGATCAGCTGAAAAACATGATCATAGCCGGCAAAAGCGAGGCTGAAATCACTGCAAGTTGGAAAGCGGATTTGGAAAAGTACAGTACGCTTCGTACCAAATACCTTATTTACGATTGAGTATAAAAATCGAACATCATAAATTTCGATCCTCAAATTAATCCTGCGATGAAAAAGAATCTCCGAATAATATATATGGGCACGCCGGAATTCGCCGTCCCTGCTTTGGAACTGTTGGTAGAAAACGGGTGGAATGTAATCGGTGTGATCACTGCTCCTGATAAGCCAAAAGGCCGTGGACAAAAGCTAGTTCCCTCCCCGGTAAAGGAAGCAGCCCTCAAACATGGACTGCATATTATGCAGCCTACCAATCTGAAATCACCAGAATTCCAACGCAATTTGAAAGAATTAAACGCTGATTTACAGATAGTGGTGGCGTTTAGAATGCTTCCTGAGGCTGTTTGGAGCATGCCGCCACTGGGTACTTTTAACCTGCACGCCTCACTGCTTCCGGATTATCGGGGCGCAGCTCCCATCAACTGGGCCATTATCAATGGGGACGAGGAAACGGGAGTTACTACCTTTTTTTTGCAGCATGAAATCGACACTGGGAGTATTATTTACCAAGAAAAAGTACAGATTCTCGAGGAGGATAATCTAGGCTCAGTGTATCAAAAATTGATGGATGTAGGCTCCAAACTAGTACTTCAGACTGTGCAAGACATCGCAGAAGACAAGGTGAAATCCTATCCTCAGGATGAATCAAAAGCCATCCATCACGCCCCGAAGATTTTCAAGGAAACCTGTGAAATCAACTGGGAAAACTCAGCTGAAAGCATTCATAACCTGATACGAGGGCTTTCTCCCTATCCAGGAGCTTGGACTAAATTTGACGGAAAAATATGTAAAATATTCAAATCCAGGGTTTTAACTCCAGGAAATTCAGCCCTTAAACCGGGGGAACTTACTACAGATAATAAGAACTTTTTGAAAGTTCAGACAGGCAGAGGAATGCTTGACATACTAGAACTACAAATAGAAGGGAAAAAGCGAATGAAAACGGAAGATTTATTACGCGGGTATAAGTTTTAGGAAGTGCGAACACAGAAAATATCATCCGTAAATATTTCGATATTACGTTGATTTTTAGGAAATTGAACCTATCTCAAAATTTGTTTGATCATGAAAACGCTAAGATTTATTTACATTCTTTCTGCACTATTACTTTTCACGACGCTCCCCTCCCAAGCTCAATTTCTAAAGAAAATCCAGAAAGCTGCCAATCGGGGGATTGAAAGAGCCATAGAAGACAAAGTGGAGGAAGAAGCTTCCAAAATGGCTCAAAAGCAAATCGAGAAGATTTTCACTGATATGTATGGTGAGGACTCGATTGGTTCCAGTGGAATGGATATGAGCAAAATCATGAAAGGTTTAGGTGAGCCTGTGGATACAGAAGAGGCTTATCCATTCCTTGGCTATGTAGTGCTAGAGCTCAACTCCACCGATGAAAAAGGTAAAAAACAGGATCCCGTGCAGTTGAAGTCCTATTTGGCGGAAAATGCAGAATATACAGGGATGGAGCTGAATGATCCTAAAAATCCGGACGCAACTACAGCCATGGTCTTCGATACTAAAAACCAGGCATCAGTGCTATTTCTGGATAATAAAGGGGAAAAGTCCAGCTTCGCTTACAAACTGGATCTGGATGGTGTGGATGAAATGACTGAAGAACAAATCGATTCCAATCTAGAAGATGAGGATATGGTTCTTGAGAAAACCGGTAACACCAAAGACATCCTCGGGTACACTTGTGAAGAGTACCATGTGAAGAGTAAAGATGGAGAAGGTTATTACTGGGTCACTGAAGAGCCGATAGGAGGATACCAGGCATTTTGGAGTAGCAATAGTCCTATGATGACTTCCAAAGCACAGGAGAAATATGCGGAACGATTTAAAGATCTTCCCAAAGGAAATTTTATGGAAATGACCTATACCTCAACCGATGGAAGTAAAGTGGATATGAAAGTGATAGAAATCGAAGAAAATGCACCCAAAACCTTTACCATGGCAGAATATCCAAACCTCATGAATTCAATGGGACAGAATTAATTCTGTCCTTTTTTATTTTTTCAAGATTTCCTGCCTGTTATCTTCAAGGCAATAAGAACACATATGAAGATTTCTCTCATTGCTGCATTGGCAGAAAATAATATTATTGGAAAAGAAAATGACTTGGTCTGGAGACTCCCAGATGATTTCAAAAGGTTTAAAGCATTGACTTCCGGTCATTACATCCTCATGGGACGAAAAACCTTTGAATCACTTGGAAAGCCACTCCCCAATAGAACACACCTAGTAGTCACCCGAAATGCTGAATACCAAGTACCTGAAGGCCATTATGTATTTCAAACTGTAGAAGATGCCTTTATTTTCTCTCAAAAAATGGGCGTTGATCATCTTTATGTGATAGGTGGAGGGGAAATTTACAAGCAGACCTTGCCGCTGGCCGATGAGCTAGTCCTCACCGAGGTAAAGGCCAAGCCCGAAGGGGACACCAAGTTCCCCGAATTTGACAAAACGAAGTGGAAAATAACTTTCCAAGACCATCACCCGGCAGATGAACGGCATCTATACCCCTTTACCTTCATTACATACGAAAGAATTTCCCCAAAATAATGTCCAAAAAAGTTATTTGGATCACCGGAGCCTCTTCAGGAATCGGTGAAGCCACAGCCTACCAATATGCTAAAGAAGGATGGCATTTAATCCTCTCGGCAAGAAACGAAGCTGCACTGAATCAAGTCAAGCTTGCATGTCTAAACCCTGAACATTGCTATGTGCTGCCGCTGGACTTGGCAGAGCAATCCACTTTCAGGGAAAAAACAGCTGAAGCTATCGCGGCATTTGGGCAGATAGACGCTATTCTACATAATGGCGGCATTAGTCAGCGCTCCCTGATTCGTGAAACTAGCCTGGAAATAGACAGAAAAATCATGGAAGTCAACTTCTTTGGTACTGTGGCCTTAACGAAAGAATTGCTACCCCATTTCATCCAAAGGCAAAGCGGCCAATTTGGTGTGATCTCCTCTTTGGTAGGAAAATTCGGATCACCTTTCAGGTCAAGTTATGCCGCTTCCAAGCATGCGCTGCATGGTTTTTTCGAATCACTGCGTGAGGAACATTACCGGGACAATATAGCTGTGACCATGCTCTGTCCCGGATTTATCAAAACAAATGTCTCAAAGAATGCTTTAACTGCTGATGGCACCCCGCTCAATGAAATGGATAATGCCCAAGAAAATGGAATGAGTGCCGAGGACTGTGCAAAGGAAATTTATACAGCACTCAAAGCTAAAAAACTAGAAGCCTATATAGGAGGCAAAGAGAAAATGGGCATTTACCTCAAACGATTTGTACCTACACTATTCACCAAAATCCTTCGCAAATCAGATGTAAGATGAAAGTAGTCAGAGCAGAAATAATAGCCATAGGTGACGAACTACTCTATGGTCAGATCATGGACACGAACAGCCACTGGATCAGTCAAGAACTTGATCTTAGGGGAGTAAAGGTAGTCAGGAAAACTACCGTAGGTGATGATAGAAAGGACATTTTAGCAGCTTTCAGTGCCGCCGAATCCAGAGCAGATCTGGTCCTGATCACCGGTGGCCTAGGTCCTACCCAGGATGATCTGACCAAACCACTGATGGCGGAATATTTTGATTGCCCTATTGAGGAAAACCCAGAGGCGGTAGAAGCTGTCACAGAATTTTTCAAAAAGAGAGGAAGAGAGATCACCCCACTGAATATACTCCAAGGTCACCTCCCTGCTTGCTGCACTTATGTGCCAAACGAGGTTGGGACCGCACCCGGGATGTGGTTTGAGCAGCATGATACCTATTGGATGTCTATGCCCGGCGTACCACATGAAATGAAAAAGCTGATGCAGGATTTTGTGCTTCCAAAACTGCCGGTGCTCTTTGAGCTTCCCATAATTGTGCATCGCATGATTAAGACTGTAGGCATTGGAGAAAGTTGGTTGGCAGATTTGATCAGAGATTGGGAGAATGCTTTGCCTAAAAACATCCGTCTGGCTTACCTCCCATCCCATGGCCATGTTAAGCTACGGCTGACTGGCTTTGGTACAAATAAAGCCGAAATCACGGAGGCCATAGCCCAGCAAATCAGCCTGGTCCTGCCTAAAATCAATGAGTATGTATATGGCTACGATACGGAAACGCTGGAGACTGCCATAGCGAAGCTTTTGACAACTAAAAAGAAAACAGTAGCTTTAGCAGAAAGCTGCACGGGAGGATATATATCGCATTTGATGACCTCTATCCCAGGGAGTAGCAGTTATTTCCAAGGATCAGTAGTTCCATATCATAACCAGTTCAAGTCCGAAATCATAGGTGTAAAGGAAACTACTCTGGAGAAATTCGGTGCAGTAAGTGAGGAGACGGTAAAAGAAATGGCTACAGGAGTACGTTCTCTATTTCGTTCAGATATAGGGTTAGCTAGCAGCGGGATTGCCGGTCCAGATGGCGGGACAGAATCAAAACCTGTGGGTACGATTTGGATTGCCTGTGCTATGGGAGATCAGGTGGAAACCAAGAAATTGCAACTGACACAGGACCGACTTCTGAACATACAATTAACTGCTGTCGCAGTGCTTAATTTATTAAGAATATGTTTTTCAAAAATTTAACAAATAAAATTTTCATTGAAAGGCTTTGCACTCTATTCGATAAAATTTAATTTTAATTGTTGAATAAAAACCCAATATTTCACTAAATAACTACCATGGCAATTGTAGAAATGCTGATGCCCAAAATGGGCGAAAGTATCATAGAGGGCACCGTGCTCGCCTGGCTAAAGCATGAAGGCGACACGATAGAGCAAGATGAGTCTGTATTGGAAGTAGCCACTGATAAGGTAGATACAGAGGTCCCATCTACTCATGGAGGTATACTGAAACAGATTCTAGCCAAAGAAGGTGATGTTATCGCTGTAGGTGCACCTATTGCTTTGATCGAAACTTCAGATAAAGTAGAAGAAGCAGTTGAAGAAATAAAGCCGGAAGACCCAAAAGCAGAGCTGATGGATTTGGCTCCGGAGAATACTGCAGCTTTGATAAATCCCCCTGAAAACCAACCCCAAAAACCAGAGGATGATAGGTTTTATTCCCCCTTGGTCCAGAGTATAGCCAAGGAAGAGGGGATTTCTGCAAGTGAACTTGCCAAGATAGCCGGAACGGGAAAAGATGGACGAGTGACTAAACAAGATATGCTGACTTATGTGGCTTCTAAAAATGCCAAGAAACCAGTAGAAGAATCACAGCCTTCCATCTCCGCACCTATTTCCGCAACAAGTATTTCGGGAACAGACGAAATCATAGAAATGGACCGGATGCGAAAAATGATCGCGTCCAGAATGATAGAATCAAAGCGTATTTCTGCTCATGTCACATCCTTTGTAGAAGCAGATATGACCAATATCGTACTGTGGAGAGAGCGAAATAAACTGGACTACAAAGCTAAATTCGGCGAATCCATCACTTACACCCCGTTTTTTATAGAAGCAGTGGCCAAGGCGATCAGAGATTTCCCTATGATCAATATTTCAGTCGATGGTGACAGAATCATTGTAAAAAAAGACATCAATGTGGGTATGGCTGTGGCACTTCCTAGTGGAAATCTGATCGTGCCCATCATCAAAAATGCGGATCAGCTCAATATCGTAGGAATTGCCAAAAAAGTAAATGAACTCGCTAATCGAGCTAGAAACAACAAACTTACAGCAGATGATCTGGCAGGAGGCACATATACGGTATCCAACGTAGGTTCTTTTGGAAATGTAATGGGCACTCCGATTATTCCCCAGCCACAAGTAGCAATTTTGGCCGTGGGTGCGATCGTCAAAAAACCAGCCGTAATCGAAACGCCAACAGGTGATGTGATCGGAATCCGGCACAAAATGTTTCTTTCGCACTCCTACGATCACCGTGTGGTGGATGGATCTTTAGGAGGGAAATTTGTGAAGCGGGTAGCAGATTACCTGGAGGCTTTTAACATCAACACTTCGCTTTAAATCAAAAATAGCCGGCTTCCACCGGCTATTTTTAATTGCTTTTCAGCTGTCGGACTTTCAAGGCATATTCCTTTAGTTTCTCCGCCAAAACCGCCAATCGAATAGGCTTATTTAAGTAATCATCCATTCCGGCATCTTCTGCTTTTTTGTGGTCCTCATCAAAAACGTTTGCAGACAATCCTATCACATAGACTTTCCCTTTTTCTGCGAGCTGTCTTATCCTACGAGTAGCTTCCAGACCATTGACCACTGGCATCTGTACATCCATCAGCACTAACTCATACTCTTTGGCTTTCACTAGCTCCAACACCTCCAGGCCATTTTTGGCTACCTCAAACTCATACCCCAGCTGCTCCAGCATCAAAGTCATCAATTGCAAATTCAACTCATTATCCTCTGCTAAAAGCAACTTAATAGGATACTCCTCAGCCATTCCATTCCAATTGGTTCGGGCTGGTAGAGAACTTTCCTTGATATCCATTTTCCCGGCTTCCGCTCTTTTGGTCAGTACAGAAAAGGAAAAAGTAGACCCTAGCCCAGGCTCACTGCAAATAGTCAACTCCCCTCCCATTAACTCCACAATTTTGTTTGCTATCGCCAGGCCTAGTCCTGTGCCTTGGAAAGATCTAGAACTGGAACTTTCAACCTGATAAAACGGATCAATCAATTTGGGGATAGCTTCTTTAGCTATGCCTATGCCACTGTCTTTTACCTCACATTTGAGATAGAAGAGATCCTTAGAAATTTGCTCTAGTTCTAGGAAAACCTTTACTTCTCCCCCTTTGGGAGTAAATTTGACGGCATTTCCTACTAGATTTAGAATTATCTGATTGATTTTACCGGCATCTGCCTCCATCATATCGGAAGTTCCCGGTCCATGATTTGTGATAAGTTTGATATCCTTTCGCTGTGCCAGTCCATAAAAAATATCAACCTGCTTATCCAGCTCCTCTGCTGGTGAGAATATCATAGGGTTGATGTCAATTTTACCAGCCTCTATTTTCGAATAATCCAGAATATCCTTAATGATACGCAATAGTGAATTTCCGGAGTTTTGGATGATCTCCAGGTATTCCCGCTGCTCTTCATTCAAATCGGTCTGCTCTAGCAAATCTATGATTCCTAGCAAACCGTTCATGGGAGTCCGGATTTCATGGCTCATATTGGCCAGGAATTCCGACTTGGCTCTACTGGCCTGATCTGCAGCATTCATCGCCTCCACTAAGCCTTGCTCCCAAATTCGCTGACTGGTAATTTCTTTGGTAATGGACATCATCTGCTGATCATCCAGTGGAAAATACCGCACTTCAAAAAACTGCTTTCCATCCTCTCCTTCCAGTTCCAAATCTACGGTTTGGATTTGTCCAGTTTCCCTTGCTTTATCAAACGCTATTCTCACGTTGGTAACGTCACCTTCCGGAAGGATCTCAAAGAGAGACTTTCCTTTTAAATCAGGAGATGATGAAATGAATTTTTGTTTTTTGATATAAAAGTCAAGAATGATCCCTGAATTATCAAAAATGAAAAGAATGTCCGGTATGTTTTCGATCAGATTTTGAAGCCTTTTTCCACTTTCTATCAATTCTTGCTGGCTATTGTACTGAGTAGTAACATCTGTGCATATACCTAGCCCCCCATTAAACCTGCCTTCTGCATCAAAAATAAGTTTCTCAAACAATCTCAACTGCACTACTTCTCCGGAAGGCTTGCGAAATTCATACTCCAGGTCTATAAACGATTTGTTTTCACCCAAAGCTTCTATGACTAGATCTTTAACTTTAGACACATCAGAATTAAACACAGTACCCGAGAAAGCATCCAGAAATTCCTTCTTGCTATGCCCGAGGACTTGCTCTACTTCATTGGATACGCGGGTTATTTCCCCTTTATAATTATGGAAAAATATAAATCCTTTCAGCTCTTTGAGCAATAGGTTCTGCTGGTCAAAAAGCTCGGATATTTCCTCTGAATTCTTTTTCAAGGTACGCTGGGACTCCAAGTTCTGCTGAAGGGAAATGGTAAAGAAAACCACCGTCCCGGTGAGCAGGAGTATTAACCCTATAAAAAGTAAAAAATAGGTACTGTAAACCCCACTGGTAATGGTTTCAGATTCGATCATAAAAAGTAGGGAAGCATGCTCCACCAAATCTCCATAATCAAAAGGATACTGAACCAAAATACCCTCTCCAGACCTTTCATTATCCTTCCAGTCCACCTCATATATCCCGATTACCCCTATGGAATAATCTTGTACCATGGCTTTATGGCTTTCCTCATCAAATTCCAGATGATCAAACCTCGCACGTTGATTAAGGTTCTGAAGGGAATTATCCAAAGACAACAGCTTAACCCCTCCATCATTTAAATAATAATGCGTGACAAAGTCACGGGTAAACCGAACCAGGTTTAATGTAAAGGTCAATTGAAATCTATTATCGTGGCTGGACAATTTCAATAAGGACTCCTGCTGAACATGACTGGGGATTTTCTGCTTTAACCTCTGTCTGATAAAATCATTTCTATCAGTCATGGTAAAGTACACTGCCGAATCAGCTAAGTTCATATACAGTGTATCGATTAAACCCGGATACCTATTGAACAATCGTCTGGTGAGGGCGGTGAGCTCTGCTTTATAATCCTCTGCGTCTAAGCCATCGTCAATCAAAAAAGCCAAGATATACTTGCTCTCTTCTTCAAAACGATCTATCTCCAGTTCGATCCCAGAAGCTGCAAGTTCGGTCTGCCGGCGCAAAAACTCTTTTCTGGACTCGATCTGAGTATCAGTAATAGCCCTGAAAAAACTTACGCCCAAAGCAATCACCAAAACTACTAAGCCTCCACCCAGTAAGACGGTTAGCCAGAATTCACGTTTAAAAGTTAATTTTTTCCTCATCAGGGCTTGGACTTGATTTCCAATAAATACCAATCCAACAAGTTGAATGGTACGGAATAGGCTACTTCTGGGCTGAACGTATCTTCAAACTCGAATTTGCTTTTCTTCTCCAGGATAAAAGCCTTCGCCATCTCACGTACTTCCCGGTTTTTACTGTTGAATAAATTATAATCCGAAATCCTAAAGTTATCAGCCCGGATTGATTCCCGATACACATGATTCAACAGCGGTGGAAAACTTAGTGCTTCAATAGCCGAGGCATTTCCCCCCACGATATCGCCTTTGTAATTTACAATTAAAAAGTCTGTTTCGTCCTGATAGAAAAAATGATTGATAATGTCATCCACCGTAATATCCAGACCTATCACTGCATACAATTCATCTCCATCATAAACTGGCTGTACCAATGACAAAATCCATCCCCGCCCAGCGGGATCAATATATACTTCGGGAATCCAGACCGGGCCCCTAGAAGGATTATGTTTTTCATCTGCTTCGTAGTAAAAATTGAAATTGGAGAGGTCTAGGTCAGGTTCCAATAAGGTCTTCGCATCGTAAGCAGGAAAAACCCGGGACATTTGATCTGCAGTGTTGAAATAGGCTTGCGCGAGAATGTCGTATCTATGATAAATGTTATAAAAAGCACTGTCCATGGCATTGGTAAGATGCACATTTTCTAAGGCTCGTTCATAGTCAGGGGTAGACTCCATTATCACCACTGAGCTCAAGGTAGAGTCTGAAGAAGGAGTATTCACCGAAAACCCATCTACTAACTCATACTTGGTCTTATTGGCATATGGCAATAAACTATCACGATTTGCCAGCAGAAACTCAAAATGGTCTTTCAGCAGAATAATCTCATCACTGAGCACCTGAAGCTCTCCCTCCATCTCTTCGATGATAAACTCATCTAATCGAACACCTTCATCATTCTCGGATTCTGATGGAGAGGAGCTACAGGCAATAGTAAAAAGTGAAAGGATGAAAATCCAAGGTAACTGTCTGGTCATTGGGATAAAGGCTAGGTCGAAAATTATAAATTTTCAGCCTCCGCACGAAATGAATTTCCCATTTCCTTGAAGCGTTGCTTCACTTTCTCGAAAAAACCTCCAGTCCAAAAAATCTCCAGGTCCTTTTCCTCCAGCACATCCATTTCACTGAGTTTGAAGGTCTGTTCCATAGGCCCTAGCTCAAACTTCATGATGTATTTATTGTTCCAGGAGAATACACTGATGCGTATATCCTCCTGAACAAATTCTTGAACTACTCTCATTTCGGTCTTTTTACTTCAGAGGTGTAGGTGATTGGGGCTTTGAGTGAGGAAGCAACCGAGCAATACTTATCTACAGATAGCGCTACCACCTTGGCAAACTCCTCTTCTTTGGCATCAGGTGAAACCAAAATAAATTTCAAACTAAAAGCGGTATAAAAAGCCGGAATCCCATCATTTCTCTCTCCTTCTACTTCTACGATAAGGTCCTCTACCGTTTTTCTCTTCTTTTTCATCATCTGTACTGCATCCACAGATGCACAGGATCCTAAGGCCGACAAGATCAATTCCATCGGTGATTGGGCCTTTTTATCCTCTGGGTCATACATGTCTATATTTACTACATTTCCCTGGGGATTAACTGCATCATATTCGTGATCCGCTTTCATACGAACAGTTACATTTCTTTTAGCCATAATGCTTTCTCTTGGTTCTTTATAAATTTTTACTTGATTTCAGTTGATTGAGGTCTCACTTACATATTTCTCCGGTATTGTCCGCCCACTTCATAGAGTGCATGGGTGATTTGTCCCAAAGAACAATACTTTACTGCCTCCATTAGTTCCACAAAAATATTGTGGTTTTGGACCGCTGCCTGCTTCAGTTTCTCTAAATGCTCCTCCACTTTTGCAGGATTGGAAGCATGAAGGTTATTGAGAGTCTCGATCTGAGCTTCCTTTTCTTCTTTTTCAGCACGTATGACTTCTCCTGGGCTTACGGTAGGAGATCCCGTGGAGGAAAGGAAGGTGTTCACACCTATAATTGGAAATTCACCAGTGTGTTTCAGCATCTCGTAATGCATGCTTTCTTCCTGGATTTTACCGCGCTGATACATGGTTTCCATAGCTCCTAAAACTCCTCCCCGCTCCGTAATTCTATCAAACTCCACATATACGGCCTCCTCTACCAAGTCTGTCAATTCCTCTATAATGAAAGCCCCTTGTATAGGGTTTTCGTTTTTGGTAAGCCCCAATTCCTTATTGATAATCAACTGTATAGCCATCGCCCGCCTAACGGAGGCCTCTGTAGGCGTGGTAATCGCCTCATCATAAGCATTGGTGTGCAGAGAGTTACAGTTATCGTAAATCGCATACAGAGCCTGCAGGGTAGTGCGGATGTCATTAAAGTCTATTTCCTGGGCATGTAGAGAGCGTCCTGAAGTCTGAATATGATATTTCAGCATCTGCGAGCGTTCATTGGCGCCGTACTTCAGTTTCATCGCCTTTGCCCAGACTCTTCTGGCTACTCGGCCGATCACCGCATACTCAGGATCTATTCCATTGGAGAAAAAGAAGGAAAGGTTTGGCGCAAATTGATTGATATCCATACCCCGGCTGGCGTAGTACTCTACGTAGGTGAATCCATTGGAAAGTGTCAACGCCAACTGCGTGATGGGATTGGCTCCAGCCTCTGCGATATGATAACCTGAAATGGAAACTGAATAGAAGTTCCGAATGGCATTTTCTATAAAATACTGTTGCACATCCCCCATCAATCTAAGTGAGAATTCAGTGGAAAATATACAAGTGTTCTGAGCCTGGTCCTCCTTGAGAATATCGGCTTGTACCGTTCCTCTTACTTTGGCTATAGTCTCTTTTTTGATCTTCTGGTAAACCTCTGCAGGCAGCACCTGATCACCAGTTACGCCTAATAGCATCAAGCCAAGTCGGTCATGATTTTCCGGTAGGGAAGCATTATAGACGGGTCTGCTTAGGCCATTTTGCTGGTAGATGGCTTTGATCTTAGCTTCTACTTCTTCCTCCAGCCCATTTTCATGGATGTATAGCTCACATTGCTGGTCTATCGCCGCATTCATGAAAAAAGCAGTCATGGTAGCAGCGGGACCATTGATAGTCATGGAAACTGAGGTCAAAGGATTGACCAGATTGAAGCCTGAGTAAAGCTTCTTTGCATCATCAAGGCAGCAGACATTGACGCCAGAGTTACCGATTTTCCCATAAATATCCGGTCTGTAATCTGGATCTTCCCCGTACAAGGTCACAGAATCAAATGCAGTGGATAGGCGCTTAGCAGGTGTATCCTTGGACACATAGTGAAAGCGCTTGTTGGTACGCTCTGGGCCGCCCTCTCCTGCAAACATCCTGGTGGGATCCTCTCCTTCTCTTTTGAAAGGAAATACACCTGCAGTGTAAGGGAATTTACCCGGTACATTTTCGCGAAGTCCCCACTTTAGCAAATCACCCCAGGCTTCATATTTAGGTAAGGAAATCTTCGGAATGCGTGTTTCTGACAGAGAGGTAGCATAAGTTTTGACCTTGATTTCCTTATCTCTGACCTTGAATACGTAGAAGTCTTCTTGGTATTTGGCTGACTCAGCAGCCCAGTCTTCCAGCCATTTTTTATTTTTTGGATCAAATTCAAGCTCTACCTGAGCATACACTTCTTCCAGCTCTTTGACCAGCCTATCCTGATCCTCTACTTGAGCAGATTGGATCGCCTCTATAGATTTGGTTATGCTATATAATTTCTGGGCGATTTCCTTTTGCTCTTCCACCCAGAGATCGTAATTCCGGTTGGTTTCAGCTATCTCAGATAGGTACCTGGTTCTGGCTGGAGGAATAATAAAAAGCTTTTCGTTCGTTTCTGAATTGAATTCAAATTCACTTTTAAAAGCTGGGAAATTATCAGAAATCCTGCGGAAAAGCGTGCGATAAAGCGTATTCATACCAGGATCATTGAATTGTGAGGCAATGGTACCAAAGACCGGTATTTCCTCATCGCTGGTATCCCAAAGATGGTGATTTCGCTTGTATTGTTTTTTGACATCTCTCAGCGCATCCAAAGCCCCACGCTTGTCAAACTTATTCAAGGCAATCACATCGGCAAAATCAAGCATATCTATCTTCTCCAACTGAGAAGCTGCCCCATATTCAGGTGTCATCACATAAAGCGACAAATCTGAATGTTCTATGATCTCGGTGTCCGACTGACCTATGCCAGAAGTTTCCAAAATCACCAAATCATATCCTGCAGCTTTCACCGTGTCCACAGCATCTTGTACATACTTTGAAAGTGCCAAATTGGACTGCCTGGTAGCAAGCGAGCGCATGTAAACTCTAGGGTGGTGAATGGAATTCATGCGAATTCTATCTCCAAGCAGTGCTCCTCCCGTTTTTCGCTTGGATGGGTCTACAGAAATTATGGCCAAAGTTTTATCGGTAAAGTCCAGCAAAAACCTTCTGACCAACTCATCCACCAAAGAGGATTTCCCGGCTCCACCTGTACCTGTTATTCCCAAAACAGGAATAGAAGAGGTTTTAC
This sequence comes from Algoriphagus sp. TR-M9, assembly GCF_027594545.1. Taxonomy (NCBI): domain Bacteria; kingdom Pseudomonadati; phylum Bacteroidota; class Cytophagia; order Cytophagales; family Cyclobacteriaceae; genus Algoriphagus; species Algoriphagus halophytocola. Next base: position 2,231,523 of record NZ_CP115160.1, read on the forward strand.
TTTTCTCTCGAACACTAGCTATCAGCTTTTTCGATTCTTCCGGATAATTTTCAAAGGCAGAAATCGCTTTGGCCACCAATCCTTTATGTGTAGTGCTTAAATCAGCGTCAGCAGGCAGGTCTTTGCCAATGGGAAAATCGCTTTTCTCCACTAACTCATTGATCATGCCCTGCAATCCCAGGGATCGGCCATCATCCGGAGAATAAATTCTGCTGATACCATATTGGTGCAATTCTTCTATTTCCTCTGAAAGTATGGTACCACCTCCCCCTCCAAAAACTTTGATATGCCCGGCGTTTTTCTCCTGAAGCAAATCAAACATGTATTTGAAAAACTCTACGTGACCGCCCTGATATGAAGTAATAGCGATAGCCTGCACATCTTCCTGAATAGCACAGTCCACGATCTCCTGCACTGATCTATTGTGCCCTAAATGAATAACCTCACAGCCCGTGGACTGGATGATCCTCCTCATGATGTTAATGGCAGCATCATGTCCATCAAAAAGGGAGGCAGCAGTGACTATTCGAATGTGGTTTTTGGGTTTATAAACTTGCGGTAGGCTACTCATTTTAGGTTTTTATTCTAGTTGGTTAGATTGATATCAAATGGCTGTAGAATTCCATTTTTTTCGGGAAACAAATATAACAATTTAAAAGGGTTGGGCTTTTCCGCTCAGCAGCCATACGGAATATTATTTGGACAAATTGATTTTGAAATCTTTGAAGTTGGTCCTACATTAAGTGATTGCTAGTTTCATTTTCATTCCTTACTGTTTTTAACCCTACCATCCTTTTTTACCAGTATAAACTATGATATCCTATTCCCAACCAGAAGAAGCCGTTTCCTTGATTAAAAGTAACCATCGCGTCTTTGTGCATGGAAGTGCCGCTACCCCTACCGCACTTTTATATGCTTTGGCAGCGCGAAAAAACGATCTGAGGAATGTAGAAATCGTCTCCATCACTACACTCGGGCCCATGCCACTGGTGGAGCAGGACTGTCACAAGGCATTTTTTATGAACTCCCTATTTGTCTCAGAAAATGTACGAAAGTCAGCCAATTCTGAGTATGGCGGTTATGTACCCATCTTCCTCAGTGAAATAGGTCACCTATTCAGACAAAACATCCTCAAACTCGATGTAGCACTAATACAGGTTTCTGAACCTGATGCCCACGGGTTTTGCTCCCTGGGAACTTCAGTAGATGTGGCCAAGCCTGCCATTGAGACTGCACGGATCATCATCGCCCAGGTCAATAAGCAAATGCCAAGAACTCATGGAGACAGTCAGATTCACCTTTCCAAGTTTGCTGCCGCGATACATGTGGATGCTCCTTTGCCAGAGGTGGATTATGGACTAAAACTCTCAGAAATCGAGCAGAAAATAGGTGAAAATATCGCTGAACTGATCGAAGACAGATCCACTTTACAAATGGGAATAGGAGCTATTCCTGATGCAGTTTTGAACTCTTTGAAACATCACAAAGATCTGGGAATCCATACAGAGATGTTTTCAAATGGAGTACTGGAATTGCTGAAATCAGGAGCCATCACCAATGCTTACAAAAAGAAGCATCCGGGTAAAATAGTATCGGCTTTCACCGTAGGAACCAAGCAATTGTATGATACCATCCATGATAACCCGGAGTTTTCATTTCATGAAGCAGCCTATGTCAATGATACTGCCGTGATCCGAAAAAACCCTAAAGTAGTCTCTATCAATAGCTGCGTGGAAATGGATCTCACAGGTCAGGTTTGTGCGGATTCCATAGGCAGATACCAGTATTCTGGAGTAGGTGGACAGATGGACTTCATGCGTGGAGCATCTCTATCGGTAGGCGGCAAACCCATCATGGCCTTAAATTCTACCACCAAAAAAGGAGCTTCCAAAATAGTCCCCTTCCTCAAAGAAGGCGCGGGGGTGGTCACCACTCGAGCTCACATGCAATATGTGGTCACTGAATATGGTGTAGTAAATCTCTACGGTAAAAACCTGAGACAGCGGGCCTATGAATTGATGAAAATAGCTCATCCTGATCATAGAGAAAACCTTGAAAAAGCTATAGTCGAGCGGTTTGGGAGTTTAGTGTATCCTTTCCGATAAAATGACTGGATTTGCTCAGCCGGTGTTTTGATTTTATCCCCTTCTACTTAGTTTAGCGCATCCTTTATTCAATAAACCCAAAATCATGTCTTCCAAAACCTACGCCTTTTTCATTTCGCTTACAGCCGCATTGGGCGGCTTTTTATTTGGGTTTGATACAGCGGTAATTTCGGGCGCTGAGCGGGCTATTCAGGAAGTTTGGGCACTTAGCGACTGGATGCACGGATTGGCTATAGCTTCCGCTTTTTACGGTACAGTGATCGGAGCTTTAGTAGGTGGTATTCCTGCGGACAGATTCGGAAGGCAGAAAAGTTTACTCTGGATCGGGCTTTTCTACTTGATTTCTGCTATTGGATCGGGTTTGGCCTGGGATGTTACCTCATTTACTCTCTTTCGGTTTATCGGAGGCCTGGGCGTAGGTGCATCATCGGTAGTTGCCCCTATGTACATCTCAGAGATAGCTCCAGCTAAAAACCGCGGCTTGTTAGTTGCGCTTTATCAATTCAATATAGTCTTTGGCATAGTCATCGCCTACCTGTCCAACTATCTGATAGGAACCGCAGAAATAGCCCAGGAATGGAGGTGGATGCTGGCTGTAGAGGGTATTCCTGCATTGATCTACAGTATTTTGATATTTAGAATTCCGGAAAGTCCAAGATGGCTCATCGGAAAGAAAAATAATGAAGCAGAGGCTAGAGCTATTTTGGCACGCACCGATCCCGATGGAGTGGATGAGGCCATTCGACTGGCCATAGCAGAAGAAAAAAAGATCACGCAAGCCGGAAGTTTTAAAGCTATTTTCGCAAAGCGATTTCTCCCTACCACGCTTATGGCCATTATGTTTGCCTTTTTCAACCAGCTTTCCGGGATCAACGCCATTATTTACTTTGCTCCCAGGGTATTTGAAATGGCAGGAATTTCCACTGAAAACGCGCTGATTTCTACAATTGGGATTGGCGTGGTTAATCTTCTCGCCACCTTCCTCGGACTATACCTGATTGACCGCATTGGAAGGAAGAAACTCATGTACATTGGTTCAGTGGGCTATATTATCTCGCTTTCATTGATGGCATATAACTTCTTGGGTACTGGTATTCCTTCCTCTTGGCTACCCTTTTTCGTATTTGCATTTATCACTTCGCATGCTATCGGGCAAGGTTCGGTGATCTGGGTATTTATATCCGAAATGTTCCCCAACGAACTCCGTGCCTACGGTCAGTCTATCGGATCTTTCACGCACTGGATTTTGGCGGCCATCATCGCGAATGTGTTTCCATTCTTTGTCAACCAATTCGGACCTGGGTATATCTTTTCGTTTTTCGCCGTTATGATGGTCTGGCAGCTGCTATGGGTTCGCTATCGCATGCCAGAAACTAAAGGAAGATCCCTGGAAGAAATCCACCAAAACATTCATTAAGTCATGAGCAACAAAGTAGTGATCTTCGGTGAAATGCTCTGGGACTGCCTCCCATCTTGCCCAGTGCCCGGTGGAGCCCCTATGAACGTAATGCTTAATCTGACTCAGCTAGGTTTAAATGCCCAGCTGATTTCTGCTGTGGGAGATGATGAAGATGGAGAAAATTTACTGCAATTCTTGAAGGATTTCCCAGCTTCTGTAGAGCTAATCCAGGTGCATCATAACCAACCCACTTCCAAAGTATTGGTGGATACCTCGGATAAGGAAAACATGAAATATACCATTGTATCCCCAGTGGCATGGGATTTTATCTCCTTTAATGATAGGCTAGAGCAGGCTACACAAAGCGCTGAAGCCTTTGTTTTTGGTACCTTAAGTGTAAGAAATCAGCCGAGTCTGGAGACTTTACTGCGCCTACTCCAGCATCAAACCCTTCGGATATTTGATGCAAATCTACGACCTCCATTCTACAATTTTCAGGTGATCAAAAAGCTTCTGCATTTGACTGATATTTTGAAAATCAATGAGGATGAGCTGGAGCTATTCGCTGCATACTTCAGTACTGACCCCAATCCTAAAAGCCTGTGCGGACATCTGGATAAGCACTTCCCCCTAACTATCATCTGCATCACCATGGGGGCCAAAGGAGCTGCCATTTACCAAAACGGTCAGTTTACTCATCATTCAGGCTATCGTGTGGAAGTCGAAGACAGCATAGGGGCCGGAGATGCTTTTCTCAGTGGTTTTATTTATTCCTATTTGGCAGGTAAAGACCATGAAGCAACGCTTGATTTTGCTTGTAAAATTGGGGCTTTGGTAGCTTCCCGAAAAGGTGGAACTGTGAGCTATACGCTGGATGAAATCCAAAAAATAGGTACTTAATCCCTTTTCCAACTTCGATTGGCCTTTTTCTCACTTTGATTCTTTTTCGCCTTTAACCTTCTTTCGATTGCTCCTTTGCTGGGTTTGGTAGCTTTTCTGGGTTTTCTTTTGGCGAAGGCTTTGCGCAGCATCTCTTCAAACTTCAATATGGCCAATTGCTTATTCTGCAATTGGGAGCGTTTTTCCTGCACTTGAATTTGTAAAATCCCGGCATCCGTAATTCTATTTCCCAGTTTTTGCCGGAGCAGGTCTTTTTCAGAATCCGTGAGAATAGCAGAGTTATCTACATCGAAACTGAGCTGGATTTTAGTCTCTACTTTATTCACATGCTGTCCCCCAGGACCACTGCTTTTGGAACTCTGAAATTGCAACTCATGGAGAAACTCCTGATCACTGATCCGCTGGAAGATTGATTTTTGCATGGGGCTGATGGAGACTGAATGTTCCTGCAAGATACCAAACATTCAAACAAGCTATTTGCCAATCAAAAAAAGTACAGGCCTCATTTTTTTAAAAATCCGTGGATCAGATTGAAATAATAGTAATTTGTTTGGTCTAAATAGCCTTTTCAAAAAGGATTACTTGCTTTCTTACCAGAAATGAGCCTAAAGAAATATAGGAATCGGAGGATAATAACTGGAGGTCGCTATGAACTTTTGACTTGGCGCTCCCTTCCTGTTAAACGCGGGAAATCAGGTTACTGGCAAGATTCCGTATATTCAAATTTCGTACAATTACAACCCTAAATACCATGAAAAACAGAAGAGAATTCCTGATCAAATCCGCCTTGGGGGTAGCCGGACTGGCCGCATCTCCATCTTGGCTACATGGCGCTCCTGCACTTATAAAGTCATACAACAAACCGAATTCCCTAGTAAATGGAGTACAGATCGGGTGCATCACTTATTCTTTCCGATCTCTGCCTGACCAGTCTGCTGAAGCCACGCTGCAGTATGTCAAAGAATGCGGGATTTCTGCTATTGAATTAATGGGAGGACCAGCGGAATCATTTGCGGGTATGCCCGAAAACCCTGTAAATATGCGTGAACTCTATGGGTTGAGGCGAAAGCAGAGAGATGCAGGCGAACTTACTTCTGATGAACAAAAGATGCTTGCTGATATGCAATCTCAGATGGATTCCTATAGCAAGGAGGCAGCAGCTTGGAGAGCTAGCGTAGGAACTGCGCCTTTTGAAAAACTCAGGAAAATGTATAATGAAGCAGGGGTGAGTATTTATGCCTTCAAGCCGAGTGCCTTTGGCATTAATGCCCCGGATTCGGAAATCGCTTATGGAATGAATGCCGCCAAAGCTCTGGGTGCATCGCATGTCACCTTGGAGCATCCTTCAAATGATAAACATACGCTAAGGTTAGGCAAAATGGGTGAGCAATATGGTATGTCAGTAGGTTATCATGGTCATGAGCAAGAAACCTTTACATTTTGGGATTCCGCACTCGCGCAAAGTAAAAAAAACGGTCTCAATCTGGATGCAGGACATTATATAGCTGCTGGGCATACCGACCTGATGGCATTGATAAAAAAGCAGCACAAACGTATCCTCAGCATGCACACCAAAGACAGGCAGACTCCAGCAAATGGCAAGGGAAATCTTCCATGGGGTGAAGGAGATACGCCTATCCCGGCCCTGCTGGAAACCATGTCAAAAAATAAGTATAAGTTCCCGGCTACCATTGAGTTAGAGTATCAGATACCTGAAGGTTCAGATGCGATAAAAGAAGTTCAAAAGTGTGTGGAATTTTGCATAAATTCCTTAAGTTAGAAGTCTACACTTCCATTCTTAGTTTTTTGAACTATTTTTAAGAAAGCGGCAGCACAACTCTGCCGCTTTTTCTATGAACTGCAAAAAAAACCGCAGCTCTCACTGCGGTTTTAGGTGTTTTATTTTGGATAATTATTCGGCGAATTTGGTAAACATCCACATTCTTTTTTCGAGGTCACCTACGAAATTTGTAAGCAAATCTTCAGTGGCGATATCATCAGCATCCCCAGCTGCTTTAGCGGCCTTTCTGTGGCTTTGGGCTAAAATACCCAAACCATCAACAACATGTTTTACACATTCAGAACCACTGCTCACGTCGGTGATTTCCTTGTGAATGGTATTTTTCAAATAGTCAGAATACGAGTGCAAAGGATTAAACCCAATGGTCACGATTCGTTCAGCCAGTTCATCTATATTTTCATATAATCTGGTGTACAATTCTTCGAACTTTTCATGCAGGTCAAAGAAATTTTCACCCTTTACATTCCAGTGAAACCCTCGTACATTCTGATAGAAAATGTGGTAATCAGACAATAAATCGTTCAGTTTATCTGATACATTTTTCATTGCTTTATTATCAAGCTTCAGATGATTGTCGAGTGTTGCTTTAGTAGTAGTCATGTGATTATTATTTAAAAGTTGTTCTGATTTTAATTCACTCTATTAAATCCAATACTTATGCCAGTGCTAGGGCACCCAAACCAAAAACCACTATTATAGCCAATTATAAAATAAAAAATAGGTTTTTAAACTTTTAACAAAACCTTCATCTAAACCCCGCTATTTCCGCTTCTCATCGACTTGTAGACCATAGGCAAAAGTTTCCCCAAATCGTTACATTAATAGGAAAGCTCATTTCATAAAAAAACCACCCAGAGATACTCTGAGTGGTTTCTGCAAATTAAACAAAACGCTTTAAAGTTTAAATTTGATAGGTAAACTCATCTTGGTATTGACCTTTGAGCCGTCCTTTTCTCCGGGTATCCAATTTGGCATACCCTGTACCACTCGCATGGCTTCTTCATCACAGCCAGTGCCTATTCCTCGTAGAATCTTCACATCAGTGATATCCCCCTCTTTCTGCACTACGAAACTGACCACAACCACACCTTCTACACCTTTTTTCCTGGCATCTTCAGGGTAAATAAGATTATCGCCTATGTAGCTTACGAGTCCATCCATACCATCCTTAGGTTCCGGCATTTTATCCACTTTTTCAAAGGCTTCTGTCTGTGCATAAGCTCCCTGCATGGAAAGGCTGGTAAAAAAGGCCAGGACTAGCAGGAAAGCCGGTAGGGATTTAAGTGCTAAGTTTTTCATTTTAATAGTTATTTTTTGGTTTAGGTTAATGTATTTTCAATCCAGTTTGAATCGAATAGGAACTCTAATACGGCTATTTACAGCTTTACCTCTCTGTGTGGCAGGTGACCAATCCTGAGACTCCCGGATCACCCTCATGGCTTCTTCATCTGCTCCTGCTCCTATTCCACGTAGGATATCCACATCGGAAATAGAACCATCAGAATTCACCATAAAAACTGCTACCACTGTACCCTCAACGCCCATTTTTTTGGCTTGCTCTGGGTATTTTAAGTTGGAGGCTAAGTAGTTATTCCATCCTTCCATTCCTCCCGGAGGTAAAGGTTGTACTTCGGTAATATCAAATACCTCCTTGCCGTCTTTGCCTACATCGGCGACTCTAGCAGCTATATTGCTAGGCCCTATGCCATTGGTTTTTTCAGCCACTTGCGCTGGTCCATCGATCTCTTCCTCTGGAGTCATTTCGCAGGAAAAGACGAAAAACAAGGCAGCCATCAAGGGAATAGCCAACAGAAATCTGCGCTTTTCCGCACTTCGGGATTCGGGTTTGCTCATCATAATAATTCTTTTTTTGGTTTGAAATTGGTTAAAGTTGTTCATGAAGTGCCAGCCTTGACCCTTAGTAATCATCTGTAGCAAAAGGCCAGAATATTCTTTCTTGGAATACCTACTAGTGACGCCCTGGTCAGCCTGAAACTCATGAACTTCCCGTAGGGATTTTTCAAACTGATAGATCAAGGGATTGAACCAAAAGATCACTTTAGCAAACTGGATCAAAAGTAGATCCCAGCTGTGTTTGAGACGCACATGCACAGACTCATGCAAAATGATCTGTCGCTGCTCCTCCCTACCCGGATCAAAGTCCGGCAACAGGATATATTGGAAAAAAGAGGCTGGAATAAATTTCGGATGCACTGCTATCCAATGATTCTGAAACAGCATCAATTTGGATTTGCCCAGTAAGCGCTGAGAGGTGAAAAAACCCAAGATCAAATGAGCTGTCATGACCAACACCCCTGCCACATAGATCATCAATACAATGCTTTGCCAGGTAAAGGTACGCTCAGCTGCTGCCCCCTGCCCTACCAAGAACTCCGGCATGGTGAATTCTTGAATTCCCAGATTGGCGACTCCTAAGTTTACAGACATCGCGGGAAACAAAAATGACATCAGCAACAATAGGAGAAGTATGGCCCGATTGAGTGCAAAAAAAGTCAAATCGCTCAAGACCAACTTATAAAATGCCACAGATATGCCAACACAAATGCTGGACTCTATCAAGTAGATTATTAATTTGTCCATCATTCCCTGGGTTTGTCCATATCATCAATCAACTTCTGTAGATCTTCGATTTCCTTATCCGAAATCTTGTTTTCCTTCACCATAAAGGACAGGAAATTCCCCACCGAACCTTCGAAGTAATTTTTAACCAAATGATTCACACTTCTTTTGCTGTAGTCAGCCTGCGAGATCAATGGAAAATACTGGTGTGTGGTACCGTAAGCTTTGTGATCCAAATAGCCTTTTTTCTCCAATAGCTTGATGGAGGAGGCCAAGGTCGTGTAAGGTGGCTTGGGTTCTGGGAGTTGATCCAAAACCTCGCGAACTAGGGCCTTTTCCAGACGCCAAAAAATCCGCATGATCCTTTCTTCGTTTTTATTCAATTCTTCCATACCCCTAAGGTAATAACGAATATTTAATAATCCTACGAATTTTTCGTTAATCTACGCAAATCCAATAAATTAAGCCCGGTGATTTCTGTAAAATCAGCTCAAATCACTCCTCAGGCTCGATTCTGACAGTTTCATACAAAACTGAAGAAACATTAAAATATCCTAAAACTTTGGAATCACCTTCCACCACCTCGATGTTGGTGTCAGGGTTTTGAGGTGGAGGAGAAAACAAACCTCCGTCATTAAAAAGCAGATTAGCGAGTTGATTAATGTAGGTAAAAGCGCTTTCATTCATCCTAAACAACTCCAACCTGACCTTATCCCCTGCTTCAAAATCATAATTCAACTCAAGCCCTTCTTCAAAAAATGTCAACCCAAAGGTATCGTCGAACAGCAAGTAATCGTCCCTATCGTTTTTTAAGGTGTCGTTTTCTATAACCCGAATCCGATAGAAATTATCTTCGGTAAAAGGAATTTTCCCATACACTTTTATATAGTATCCTTCGTCCCGAAAAATCCGGTCTTCCTGGTATTCATAGGTCACGCTATCCACTGTAGGCGGCTCCAAAAGTCTGCCACTTGATTCAAAACGCAATCCCTCCCACAGTACATTCAGTTGATAGTTTTCACCTACCTGAGCCACTTCGTTGGGGTAAACCGGCACATAGCTTTCAGACTTGGGGCTATAGACAAAGCGGACCCGCCTTTGCTTCCCCGGAACAGTGATGAAAACCTGAGCATCATTGATGACTTGAGTGCCCGTGGTATCATAGTAATTTTTAGCTAAGCTAATTTTGACCTCATTGTAATAAGACTCATTAGTCCAGGTAGCCTCTATGACAGGAATTTCCCCATCTATAGTAGCCAAAGGCAAGTTCACCTCCTCCTGACAGGAGAATAAAGTGATGCAGAAAATAACAATCCAAAATCTATTCATCTTAATCAGCTTATTCATAGAAAGTTGAGAATTCCCTTGGCTTCAGGTCATTTCTTAGCTGCATGGCTGTCATTACCCCTAATATCATGGGTTTAAATTTTGTTTATAAACGGTCGGATAGCCGGCTCCTTTCTCCTCGGTGGATCGGGTGAATCCGGCTTGATTGATATTCATCCCAGTGTGTGTCGTATGCAGCATGCTCGGTTTCATCTCAAAATTCGAAATTATACGTGATGGAAGGCAGGTAAGTAAAGAGATAGGTCATCACTATCCCTTGTCTTGTAGAGGTGATAGGCCCATCTTCACTACTGCTGTACTGGAAGTCATCGTTATAAATTTCCCTGAATTCATAGGCAAAGGGATTTTTCCTGCCATACAGATTATATATGCTAAAGTTCCAGCTTCCACGCCATTTTCTACCTTTATCTGCATTCTTCCAGGTTACTGACAAATCCATACGATGATAATCCGGGAATCTATCCATATTTCTAAATTCCGGATATAATGGCACAGATTGATAATCCAACTCATAAACCCCAACAGGAAATGAGACGGCTTGCCCAGTGGTATAAATGAAAGTTAACCCAGCCGACCAGGATGGAGAAAACTCATGGTTCAGCACCAGCGTGACATCGTGGGGTCGGTCAAATCTGGGATTATAACGTTGATTTTGGGAGATCCCATCAATCTGCCTCCATGCTCTCGAATAGGTATAGGCCAGCCAACCTGTGGTTTTACCGATATTTTTGCGAAGCAGAAACTCAGCTCCATACGAAGAGCCTACACCGGTGAGCAACTCCGTCTCTACTTGATCTGTAAAAAGCACCTGAGCACCATTCCTTAGATCGATTACATTATCTAAAGATTTATAGTACCCTTCCACTGAGAGTTCCCAGCGGTTATTGTCAAAATTATGAAATAAGCCCAGGGAATACTGGTCTGATTTTACTGGAGAGACATATCTTCCGGATAGAATCCATCGGTCTATCGGCAATCCCGCTGAGCTATTGGAAGCAATCTGCACATATTGATAGTTTCTATTGTAGGCGGCTTTGACTGAAAACTCCTCATTGATCAAGTAGCGGAGCGCGATCCTGGGCTCCAAACCTTGATAAAATTTCATGTTTTGAAATCTTTCATACTTCAAGGTATCTGTCACCGGCACATCCGGCCCCACCTCGCCATCTGCATATTCATAATCCACTCCTTCGCCTATTAGGTTGAAAAAACTCCAGCGAAGTCCACCCTCTGCACTCAAGCGCGGGCTGATGGTGTATGTGCCTCCGGCAAACAAACTATTGAGAAAGCCATTTTTAGCATTGGTGTTCACTGGTTCAATATTGCTTTGGGCCGCTGGGTTTATTTCTATAGGTGAAAAATGATAAAGCTGACTGTGAACTCCCCAGTAGGTTTGTAATTCCTCACTGTTCAGCAAAGTCCATTCTGCTTTTACACCCGTTTCCGAAAGTCTGTTTGTCCACTCAAAACCATTTTCCGGATCTTCAAATTCCACATTGTATTTATACCTGGAGTGATAGCCCTGCATGTCAAAAAACAGATTTTCGGAAATATTTCTATTCCACTGGGCAGAAGAAACCCAATTGGTCCAACCTAACCCAAACTCGTCATCAAGTCCCAGGAAATCTCTGCCCTGATAACTGGAAAAAGTCAGTTTATCTCTATCCCCAAGTCTGAAGGTGAATTTTCCGCTGAGGTCATGGAAATTCAGCTTGTTGTTGTTCAAATCATCATCATTTGAAAGTTTCAGAAATACATCTGCATAAGTTCTTCTTCCAGAAACCACGAAAGTAGATTGATCTGAAAATAAGGGCCCGTCTAGGGTTATTCTGGAAGAAATACTCCCTATTCCACCTTCTCCATGAATCTGTTCGGTATTGCCTTCCCGCAAAGTCACATCAATGAGTGACGATATCCTTCCACCATAGGAGGCCGGCATATTGCCTTTGTAAAGCTCCACTTGGTCTAAGGCATCAGGATTAAAAACAGAGAAAAAACCGAAGAAATGAGATGGATTATAAATAGGCGCCCCATCGAGCTGCACCAAATTCTGATCTGCAGACCCTCCCCGCACAAATAATCCTGTGGTTCCTTCCCCCGCTGTTTGCACTCCTGGTAGCAGCTGCAAACTTCTCAATAGGTCTACCTCCCCAAATAATGCCGGAATATTCTTGATCGTAGCTATGGGAATGGTGGCTTTGCCAGTTTCCAAATTCCTCACCTGCTCATCTGGCCTACGCTCCTGAATGATGATTTCATCCAGAGACATTTCTTCCGCTTTTAAATAAAATCGCTGGAGTTTCTGAACGTCCTTGGCACCCAATTCCCGAATGGAAGTCTCAAAACCAATGAATGAAACCACTAGTCTAGCCGGCAGATTCTGAACCTTGATTTCAAAGTTACCTTCCAGATCTGCGACCACCCCTGAGCTGATATCGCCCTCCCAATAAACATTGGCTCCGGGAAGCGCCTCTGAATTGCTTACATCTATTACCTGACCTTTAAGGGTAGGCACTTGTGCTAAAAGTAGTTGGGAATTACTGAAGAAAACCAGTAGGAAAATGAAAAGCCCTACTTTGCCGATTGGCCACATTCGCTAAATATTTGAATTGAATCTCCAAAGCTAGACGATTTCAAAAAATTAATGTTTGTTAATTATTAAAAAACATTGAAGATATAGATCAACACTTATACGAATAGGGCTTTCAAAGTAAGCTTTATTTTATAATTTCAGGCCATGATTTGGGCATATCCGGACGTAAAACTCACACTCCTGCTGGCCGGCATTTTCGGTCTTCTGTATTTTATTTACCTGTTCAGGTATTGGAAAATCAATCGTAAGCTGGACGTACAGAAGCGAAGGCTTTTCACTAAAATAGTGATCAGGACTACTTATTTCGCACTATTTCTAGTGGCCTTTGCTGGGCCTTCAATAGGCACATCCCTGAAGGAAATCAAGGAGGAGGGAAAAGACATTTTTATCGCCGTGGATCTATCGCAGTCTATGAATGCCACCGACATAGGCCCGTCCAGACTCCAGCGAATCAAGTTTGAATTGAAAAACCTGACAAAGAGTTTTCCATCCGACCGGATCGGTTTGATTATTTTCAGTTCGGAAGCCTTTATGCAATGCCCCCTGACATTTGATCAAAGTGTCCTACAACTTTACATCGATGGGCTGAACACCGGTTTGGTGCCCAATTATGGTACCGACCTCAACGGTCCGCTCCGCATGGCTTTGGAAAGATTTCAAAATGATGAAGGACAGGAAATCAAGTCTAAATCCATTATTTTGATCTCCGATGGAGAGAATTTCGGAGATGACCTGGAAGATATTGCCGCTCAATTGAGCGAACTCGGAGTGAAAGTGTTTAGTCTTGGCATAGGAACTGAAGGCGGCAGCAGCATTCCTAGAGGAAATGGACTGGTGATAGACCCGCAGACCGGACAGCCTGCACAGACCGTATTGGACCCGGACCCACTGCGGCAAATCGCCGCTGAGACCAATGGCCAATATTTTGAGATTTCAGATCAAGTACAGGAGATAGGCGACCTCATCGGAGCACTAGAACGAGTGGAAGGTGGAGTCACAGGATCCAGAGTTGTAGAAGCTTCTGCTAATAAGTACTTTTATTTCTTGCTGGCAGGGCTGGTCTTATCCTTGCTGGACATGATGTTACCAATTAAAACCATCAAATTATAAATGAGCTGGACTAAATTTACATTGGCGATTTTTCTTTTGATCCCTGCCTCATGGACCAGGGTATCGAGACTAAACGACGCAATAGATCTAGCAAGTGAAAGTTACAGTAAAGCGGAGTATGAGCAATCCATCACCAATCACCAAGCGCTCATCGATCAATTCCAGTATTCCTCCTCAGCTTTGGATTATAACCTGGGTCTGAGCAATCAATATGCAGAAAAACCAGACGAGGCTAGTGCTTATTACGATCAGGTCACCACATCTCCGGACAAAACCCTGGCCTCTTTTGCATTTAATCAAAGTGGGGTAATATTGGGAAATAAGGAGGAATACGAAGCCGCACTGAGCAAATTCAAATCCGCTCTCATCAAAGATCCCAATAACGAAGTAGCCAGATACAATTATGAAATGCTGGCTAGATGGTTGCAAAGAGATGAGGAACGCAAAAATCAAGATGAGGACAAACCGGAGCCATCTGACTTTGCGAAGCGCAAAAAAGCAGAAGCAGACCGAATGGTGGAACAATTCCGCTTCCGGGATGCGTTTAACCTAATGAATGAAGCTTTGCAGCAAGATGAGACCGTTGCTGCATACCAACAGTTTATGACCAGTCTTCAAGAAATCACCGAAATCGATGAAAAATAAATTTCTAGCATTACTGGGTTTTGTATGTGCACTTTGCTTGAATGAAACTATAGCCCAGACTTCAGGCGAGTACTTTAATCGAGCCGCCCGATCCTATGTCAAAACTGAAAAAGAACAGGCTTTGGCCACGGTAAATGATGGGCTTTCTAAATATCCTTCCGATGCCAAACTTCAGGCTTTGAAAGAAAAACTGGAACAAGAGCAGGAACAGGAAAAACAGGAGCAAGAGCAGAAGCAAAATCAAGAGCAGCAAAACCAAGAACAGAAGGAGCAACAAGAAGACCAGCAAAGTCAGGGCGAAGAAGGAGAACAGCAGGAATCTAAGGAAGACGGCGACAAAACCAATGAGGATAAAGCCGAGGAATCCCAGGAAGGTGACCCTTCGGAGCAAAACGAAGATAAACCTGGCGAAAATGCCAACGACCAAATGGATGCCGATCTAGCTGATAGACAAAAGGCAATGGAGGAGTTCAAAGAAAAACTGAAAGCCATGAATCTCACTCCGGAGCAGGCCGCCCAGATACTCGAAAGCATGAATGCCGCCGAACTTCGCTATATCCAGCAAAACAAGAAAAAGCCAACAGAACGTCCCAAACGAGGGCTTCCTGATTGGTAAAATCTAGAAGCTAGACTTAAGATTGTAGACTTTAGAATCTGCAAAATTTGATATCTAGTGGTCATTAAAATTCTTTGTCACTTTGTGATTTACAAGATTTTAAATTCATTACTCTAATTCCAAGACTCTTGATTCTAACTTCTTGGTTCTTGGTTCTAAAATCCAATGTCTAGCGTCTTAAATCTAGCATCTTAATTTAAACCCAAATATCCATGATTAAAGAAGTATATATAGTTTCCGCCGTGAGGACTCCTCTGGGGAGTTTTGGAGGAAAACTGGCCGGATTGACAGCTGTAGAACTAGGCAGCACAGCCATAAAAGGAGCGCTGGAAAAAAGCGGAGTGAAAGCCGAAGCGGTTCAAGAAGTTTTTATGGGGAATGTGATTTCTGCCAATCTCGGTCAGGCTCCCGCCAGGCAAGCTGCAATTGGCGCAGGTATAGGCTATCAGGTTCCTTGCACCACAGTCAACAAAGTTTGCGCTTCAGGCATGAAAGCTGTAATGTTTGGTGCACAATCCATCATGCTGGGCGTCAATGATGTAGTCGTAGCAGGAGGCATGGAAAGCATGTCCAATGTCCCTTTTTATGTTCCTAAGGCAAGATTTGGCTATAAATATGGAAACGCGGAATTCGTAGATGGATTAGTGAAAGATGGGCTTTTCGAAGTCTATTACAAATTCCCCATGGGAAATTGCGCGGATAATACGGCCAAGGAGATGAAGATTTCCCGCGAAGATCAAGACGCTTATGCAATCCAATCCTACCAAAGATCGGCGGATTCCTGGGCTAAGGGCTATTTCAAAGACGAGGTAGTACCCGTGGAGATGAAAGGCCGAAAAGGTGAAACTATTCTCATCGATGAAGACGAGGAATATAAGAATGTCATGTTTGACAAAATCCCTTCGCTAAGACCGGTTTTCGGCAAAGAAGGCACAGTCACCGCTGCCAATGCATCCACCATGAATGACGGTGCATCTGCCTTGGTATTGGTAAGTAAAGAAAAAGCAGAAGAGCTGGGTCTAAAGCCTTTGGCCAAGATCAGAGGATTTGCAGACGCGGCCACCGATCCACTTTGGTTTACCACTGCTCCTGCCCTGGCCATACCAAAGGCGATCCAACATGCAGGCTTGAAATCTGAAGACGTGGATTTCTATGAAATCAACGAAGCTTTTTCAGCAGTTGCCCTGGCTAACCAAAGAGAATTAAACCTGGACAATGACAAAGTAAATGTCTTTGGAGGAGCAGTATCACTAGGCCATCCACTCGGAGCATCAGGGGCAAGAATCATCAGCACATTGAACTCTGTGCTCCATCAGAAAAGCGGCAAAATAGGAGTTGCCGGGATTTGCAATGGAGGAGGCGGAGCATCGGCGATAGTACTGGAAAAAATGTAATTGAAATTAATAAGCTACCGTAAAGCATCGTGCTTTGCGGTTTCTTTTTTCCCATGAAAAAATTCCTTCTTCTTATTTGTGGATTGACAGCCAATTATGCGATGGCACAAGACACCATCAGGACCTATTACGATCTGGAGGAAACCATGCTGAAGGAAGTTTATGTAATGGTAAATGGCCAGGCAAATGGTCCGATCAAGCGCTTCGATGAAGTAGGAAATCTGGTACAGATAGGACACTTGAAAGACGATCAAAAGCACGGCGATTTTTATGAATTAGCTCCAAACACAGGAGATACCTTAAGAATTACTCCATTTCTAAATAATAAGCGCTCCGGACTTGGAGTAAGCTTTTATTCCAGTGGGAAAATCCGGCAGGAATTAACCTATGAGGATAATTTAATCCAAGGCTTGGTGAGTACCTATTATGAAAATGGCCAGATCGAAGACCGAACTACTTTTAAGAACAATAAGCCTGATGGACTGAGTGAGAAATTCTATGAAACTGGCGACCCCGCTTCAAAAATCTATTACAGTGAAGGTACATTAGATGGCCCCTATCAGGAGTTTTATCCCAATGGCAATCCAGAAGTCATCAGCAATTATGTAAATGGGCAATTGGAAGGAAGAGAGACAGTCTATTTTGAAAACGGGGAAATCGAGGGAGTCAGAGAATTTAGAAATGGGGAACTGCACGGGGTTTATACCCTGAATTACCCGAGTGGCAAACCACATAGAAGAGGTGAATTCAAGAAAGGACTTGCCGAAGGCGAGCTCTTAGTTTACTATGAGTCTGGAGAAATCCGAGAAAAAGGACAGTATAAAAAAGGAGTTGCTGTAGCACCATATATGGAATATTACCAATCTGGTAAGTTAAAGTCCAAACAAAATTTCACCCCGCAGGGATACCCTTCCAGCAAGATTGCCTATTTCGAAAACGGTCAGATTAATTACGAGATAAACTATAGCAAGGGGGAAATTGAAGGGGAAGTAAGGGTATATCGGGAAGATGGAAGCTTGGAAGAAGTCAGACGATATACCAATGGCGAACTTACTGGCAAGCAGGAATTTTATGATGAAGAAGGAAATCTCATACGGACAGAATCTTTTGAAAAAAATTTTAAAAAGCAGTAATAATTGAAATGTGAAGGCAAGAAAGGAAAACCTTTTTCTATTTTTGCCAAAACGAAAAAAGGATGAGTAACGCGATTAAAGAAACCCATTTTCAATTCCCGGGACAGCAGGGCTTTTATAAAGGCAAGGTCCGTGACGTGTATATTTTTGAAAAAGAGCTGGTAGTGGTAGCTTCAGACAGAATCTCGGCTTTTGATGTAGTGCTCCCAAGACCTATTCCATACAAAGGCCAGGTATTGAACCAGATCGCTGCGAAATTCCTGGAAGCTACCTCAGACATCGTCCCAAACTGGGTGACATCCACCCCAGACCCCAATGTGACCATAGGTACTAAATGCGAACCTTTCAAAGTGGAAATGGTCATCCGAGGCTATATGTCTGGGCATGCAGCTAGAGAGTACAAGGCAGGCAAACGCTCCATCTGCGGAGTACCCATGCCAGAAAATCTGCGTGAAAACGACCCTTTCCCGGAGCCAATCATCACTCCTACTACCAAGGCAGACCAAGGACACGATGAAGACATATCCCGTGAGGAGATTTTGAAGCAAGGTATAGTGTCTGAGCAAGACTACCTTCAACTCGAAAAATACACCCGAGCTCTCTACCAAAGAGGTCAGGAAATGGCTGAAAAAATGGGTCTGATCCTAGTAGACACCAAATATGAATTTGGCAAGGTGGGAGATCAGATTTTACTCATCGATGAAATCCATACTCCCGATTCTTCACGCTATTTCTATGCAGATGGCTATGAGGAAAATCAGCTCAAAGGACTTCCGCAAAAACAACTTTCCAAAGAATTTGTTAGACAATGGCTGATATCGAATGGATTTCAAGGTAAGGATGGACAATCTGTGCCTGAAATGACTGACGAAATTGTAGAAAGCATCTCAGATCGCTATATTGAGCTATTCGAAAAGATAACAGGAGAAAAATTCCAAAAAGCTAATACCACTGAAATTGAAACTAGAATTGAACAGGCTATCCTCGCTCAACTAGACTAATATAAGATCATTTTAAAACCAGAAATCGAGTCTGCCTAGTCAGTAGACAGGCATCACCAACAAGTTACCCACTGGAATGATTATAGCAAAGGCAAGATTCCGTGTGACCATTTAAAAACAAATTATAAACAGATGAAATATTCTATTGATAAAAAAGAGCAGTACGTCATCTTCACCCCACAGGAAGACAAATTAGACTCATTGCTAGCCCCTGTATTGAAATCCGAATTGCTTACCATACATGCAGAAGGATTTGAAAATTTGGTTTTGGACATGAGTCAAGTAAAGTATGTGGACTCTTCGGGACTGAGTGCATTACTAGTAGGAGATAGAGAATTTGGGAAAAATGGAGGAGTTTTCATTATTTCCAACGTGCAGGATCACGTCATGAAATTGCTAAAGATCTCCATGCTTGATAAGAAGCTGAACCTGGTAAGTTCCCTTGAAGAGGCCAGTGAAGCTATTTTCATGCATACTATAGAAAATGGTGAAGAAGAGGAGGAGGAAGGTTGATCACGGACTTTGAAGTCACCATATTAGGAAACACCTCCTCCATCCCAGTTCATGGAAGACATCACACTGCCCAAGTCGTTAGATTTGGGCAGGATTTTTTGTTATTGGACTGCGGGGAAGCCATGCAGCTTCAGGCCCGAGCTTTCAAGATTAAAGTTTCGAAGATCAACCACATTTTTATTTCTCACCTACATGGAGACCATTATTACGGATTAATTGGTTTGCTCTCCAGCTATAGTTTAGGCAAACGAACCACCCCGCTCCATATTTATGGGCCTAAAGGACTAGATGACATCATCACTACCAATTTCCGGTACAGCAATACGAAGCTTCCCTTTCCGCTCCACTTTATAGAGACCAAGGATAATGGGCTAAACCTCCTTTTAGACGAAAAAAAGTATGCTATTTACAGCTTTCCGCTCAAGCACCGGCTTCCCACCACGGGTTTCCTGATCCGAGAAAAGGTAGGCTTGAGAAGTATGGTCAAAGAGAAATTACAAAAGGCTCCCCTCCCCTATGAAGCCATTAAATCCTTACGGGATGGGAAGCATTTTACAGACGAAAACGGTAAAACATATAGTGTAGAAGAGTTTACACACCCATTACCAGCTTTGCGAAGCTATGCCTATTGCTCTGACACCATCTTTCATCCAGAACTGAAAGCTTATCTGGAAAATGTGGATCTGCTTTACCACGAATCCACTTTTATGGAGGACAATTTGGAAAGAGCAAAAACCACCTTTCACAGTACGGCAAAACAAGCAGCTGAAATCGCTAAATTATCTCAGGTAAAAAGGTTGCTTCTGGGACATTTCAGCTCCAGATACACCCAGCTGGATCCCCTGCTACATGAAGCCCAAAGTGTTTTCCCTAATAGTATTCTAAGCGAAGAAGGCCAGACCTATGCCCTATGAACAAGCCAGAAAACTCCCGTAAAACTAACCTCTTCATCATTTTGGGAGGGATTTTTTTAACCAACGCCATCCTGGCAGAAATCATAGGGGTAAAGATTTTCTCAGCCGAGAAAACTTTAGGATTTACCCCTGTGAACTGGTCATTTTTCGGAGAGTACATCCTTGATTTTAATTTGACTGCAGGAGCGGTGATTTGGCCGGTAGTATTTATCACTACAGATATTATCAATGAATATTTTGGAAAAAAAGGTGTCCGGAAAATCTCCTTTTTAACGGCAGGACTTATTGCCTATGCTTTTGTTGTCATCAGTCTGGTCACTGCTTTGACTCCGGCGGACTTTTGGCTGGACGTAAATGCCACCACACCTGATGGAGATAATTTTGATATAAGCTATGCATTCAACACTATTTTCAGACAGGGATTAGGGATTATTATAGGTTCTTTGACCGCTTTTCTTCTAGGGCAGTTGATTGATGTATATGTGTTTCAAAAACTCAGGTCGATCACCGGTGAGAACAAGATTTGGCTTCGTGCTACTGGCTCTACTTTGGTCAGTCAGTTTATAGATTCTTTTGTGGTACTTGGAATCGCATTTTACGTTTTTGGTAACTGGAGCCTAAGTCAGATTATTGCCGTAGGCATCATGAATTACATTTACAAGATGACGGTAGCGATAGTGCTGACTCCCCTACTCTATGTAGGGCATGGCCTCATTGATAAGTACCTGGGCAAAGAGCTTTCTGCAGAGATGATAGCAGAGGCAAGCGAGGATAAATCATTTCTGTGATCGGGGACGGGGAGATTATTATACTGGTCATGTATTCATTCCCGAAAATGGAATTATAGAAGGATCACTATTCAAATAAAGCTATACAGAATATTTCACGGCCGGGATGTGACGCAAAAGAACCCCGCAGCATGATCCCCCGAATCTTATAATGTAAAGTTGCTTTTCGGGTAGCAAAGCGTATCCAGCTATAGTTGAACCCCCAAAATAATCCTTGGGAATCCTAAGCTACTTTACTCAAAACGAAATATTTTTCTCCTAAATCGCTCAAATTTTACCGATTATTCTAAATAACTTTGAAGTACAGTTTGGAATTCCAAATTATTAATCATACTTTTGCACCGTCAATAAGACATAGAACAATTTTTCGTGCCGTGAATTCCTTACTGTCGCTTGTCGGGATATTTACTAGGACCGAATGGCAGGGAAATTAAGGAAACATCATGGATCAAACACTCAAGTTCTCAGACTTGGGAATTTCTGCGGAAATTCTTAAGTCCGTGGAAGAGATGGGCTATACCCAACCTTCCCCAATTCAATCACAAGCTATCCCTTTCGTATTGCAAGGTAGAGATGTCATCGGACAGGCTCAGACCGGTACTGGTAAAACAGCAGCTTTTTCTATTCCAATCATCGACCTAGTCGATCCGGATTTCAACAAACCTCAGGCTATTATCCTTTGCCCTACCCGCGAACTTGCTGTTCAGGTAGAAGGAGAAATCCAGAAATTGGCAAAATACCACCGCGCAATCAATTCAGTGGCGATTTACGGAGGTGAGTCTATCGACCGTCAGATCAGGGTACTGCGCAAAGGCGTACAGATCGTGGTAGGAACTCCAGGCCGTGTGCAGGATCACATCAACCGTGGTACTTTAAAACTAGACACGGTAGGTATCCTAGTATTGGACGAAGCAGATGAAATGCTGGATATGGGCTTTAGAGACGATATCGAAGCGATTTTGCAAGAGATGCCTGAAGAAAGACAAACCGTTTTCTTCTCCGCCACCATGGCCAAGCCTATCATGGACTTGACCAGAAAATATCAGACTAATCCTGAAATCGTTAAGATTGCCAAAAAGGAGCTGACGGTATCCAATATCGAGCAAACTTATTATGAAGTCAAAAATCCTTTGAAACTGGAATTGATGGCTCGCTTGATGAACGTACACAACATCAATCTCAGCGTAGTATTTTGTAACACGAAACGCATGGTGGATGAAGTTACGGAAGGTTTGATGTCAAGAGGCATTGCAGCCGATGCCCTTCATGGCGACCTTTCGCAGGCTCAGCGTGATAAAGTAATGAACAAATTCCGTAAAGGACTTTGCTCCGTACTAGTGGCTACAGACGTAGCAGCAAGAGGTATAGATGTGGATAACGTGGAAGCTGTATTCAATTATGACCTGCCTCTTGATGAAGAATATTACGTGCACAGAATCGGTCGTACCGGCCGGGCAGGTAGAGATGGTAAGGCGATCAACTTCGTGACTGGTCGTAGAGATGGATTCAAAATGCGTGACCTAGAGCGCTATACCAAAGCGACCATTACCAAAATGTCCCCTCCTTCCATGGCAGAACTGATTGAGTTGAAAAAAACACAATTGGTAAAAGACGTGGCTACTCAGTTGGAAAAAGAAGAAGACAACCAGCTATTCGAAGAGACTATAGGACAGATGCTTGCAGAAGGAATGACGCTTGACCAAGTGGCTGTAGGACTAGCCAAATTGGTTATGGGAGATTCTGTAAAAGAAATGAAAGAGCAGAACTTCAGCCTTGAATCTTTTGGAGACAGAAGAAGAGAAGGCGGACGCGATGGCGGACGTTTTGAAAGAGGTGGCCGTGGCGAAAGAGGCGGAAGGCCCGAAAGAGGCGGAGAAAGAAGAAGAGAGTTCAGCAGCAGAGAAGGTGGTAGAAAACCTCAGCGTGTTCGCGAGGCGAATATGACCAGACTTTTCTTGAACCTAGGCAAAAAAGACAGAATCCGTCCAAATGATATCGTAGGTGCGATTGCTGGTGAAACTGGCGTACCTGGGCGTAGCATTGGCGGTATAGATATATATGACAACTTTTCCTTTGTGGACGTACCTTCAAAAGACGCCGATCAGGTGATTAAAGGCATGAAGAACAATACCATCAAAGGCAAGAATGTCAACATGGAAATATCAAAAGGTTAATAGGTTATAAGGTTTATTTGGTTTAAAGCACTTTTCTTCACTGAAAAGTGCTTTTTTTGTGCTTTAGTTTAAGTGAACATGCAGCTTTTTTTTCAAGAAAACATCAATACGCCCACGTTTGATCTGGAACCGGATGAGTCGAAACACTTATGCAGGGTGCTGCGCAAAAAAACCGGAGATCAGGTCTTTGTCACAGATGGAAATGGGCAGTTATTCGAATGCATGATTATAGATGCCAATCCCAAGAGAACATCCTTGGAAGTTCGTAGGCATCATGAAGTGCCCGCAGACAGTTTCCATATACACCTCGCCATAGCTCCTACCAAAAGTCCGGACCGAATGGAATGGATGGTGGAGAAAATCACAGAAATCGGCGTTCATGAAATTACCCTTTTCGAAAGTACTAATTCTGAGCGTAGCTATCTGAAAACAGATCGCCTAGAGAAAAAGATCAAGGCGGCCTGCAAGCAAAGCTTAAAATACCGAGTGCCTACGCTTAATCCGATCAGAAAATTAAGTGAGATTTTGGAATCAGCAGAATTTAACGAAGGGCAAAAATTCATCGCCTACGTGGATGAAAATCACGATAATCACCTGTTGGATTTGGCGGAGCCAAATTCATCCTATCTCATTCTGATCGGTCCAGAAGGTGATTTTGATGAGAAAGAAATCAATACAGCGATAGAAAACGGCTTCAAACCAATATCTTTAGGTAAGTCTAGATTGCGAACGGAGACCGCAGGACTCTCAGCTGTGCAAATGCTGCAAACACTAAACCGCTGAAAAATTCGTTTTTTAGCCAGCGATAGAAGATAGTTGTGAAAAAGTAGCGCATTTTCATTAATTTAGAATTTAGCCAATTTTTACCGTGCCGTACAAAGAGCGAGAAATAGAAAAAAAATACCACTCCATAGGAGAAGTTGCCCAGATGTTCAAGGTAGCTCCATCTCTCATTCGATATTGGGAAGGGGAATTTGACATCATACGCCCCAAAAAAGACCGGAAAGGAAACCGTCGATACACCAAGGTAGATATCCAAAAAATCAAGTACATCTACCATCTGGTCAAGGAGAAGGGCTATACCTTACAGGGGGCTCAGGAAGTCATCAAATCTGGAAAGGAAGCAGGCTTTGACAAGGTACAGGCGGTTCAAAAGCTACAAGAAATCAAGGATTTTTTAATCGGTATTCGGGATCAGTTTAATGCAAAACCAGGAGCTTGAGGATTTACGCTACTATTTAGCACTTGCCCTTGCTCCTAAAATCGGTCCTGGAGTATTCAAAGCCATTATTGCATACTCAGGTTCGGCCCAGCATTTCTTCAAACTTCCTAAAGGAAAGGTATCCAAAACTCCCAAAGTCGGCGAAAAACTAATTGCTCTTCGAAATCAAGAACATGAACTGCTCCGCAAAGCTGACGAATTGATTTCGGTCTCCCTCAAGAAGGATTTTACCATCCTCACTCCTTCACATCCTAGCTTTCCGAACCGGTTTAAGCAGCAGGAGGACAGTCCTATTGTTCTATTTTCCCAGGGGCAAAGTAACTTGAATTTTGAGCGATCAGTAGGCATAGTAGGTACACGGAGCGCCACTTCCTACGGAAAAACTGCTACCCGAAAAATCATTGAAGATCTGGCTATTTATCAGCCTACCATAATTTCAGGCTTAGCTTACGGGATAGACATAGAAGCACATCGGGCCGCATTGGCTTTAGGATTACCTACGATCGCAGTACTTGGTTCGCCCATAGGGCGCATTTACCCCGCAGTACATAAAAAAACTGCCGAGGCTATCCTAGATACTGGCGCGGTCATCAGTGAATATCCGCCCGATAGCAGCATGGTTCCGGGAAATTTCCCTGCTAGAAACCGAATCATCGCAAGCCTCTCGGATGCCCTGATCGTGGTAGAGGCGGCAGAGAAAGGAGGTGCATTAATCACCGCAGAAATAGCCTATAGCTATGACAAAGATGTTTTTGCTGTACCGGGAAATCTACAATCCCAATATAGCGAAGGCTGTAACCTGCTCATCAAAAAAATGAAGGCAAACATCTACACCGGCCCTAATGATGTGGCAGAAGCATTATTCTGGAGTAAACCCGGAGAGGTGAAAGCCCAAAAGCCTAAACTGAATCTCAGCAATAGAGATAAAGATGAGGTCACTATTTTGACTTTGCTTCAAGAGCAAAGTGAATTGGAAATTGATAGCCTGAGTATAGCATCCGAAATTCCTCTGGGTTTGCTCTCATCAAAACTGTTAGCCCTGGAGTTTGAAGGAATAGTGAAATCTTTGCCCGGCAAAAAATATAAATTACTACTTTAGTCAAGGGTTAAACACAAAAGGGATCAGCTTCATCGCTTCTGCCAATTCAGCTTTGTTCAGCTCCAGCTGCTGTCCTCTTGATTCCAAAAATTCAATTAAAGATTCGGTAGGCAGATTTCCTACTAGATCATCTTCAGCCATAGGACAACCTCCAAATCCTTGCAGCGCACCATCAAATCTAAGACATCCTCCTAGCAAGGCAGCAGAGACCTTCTCTTCAATTTTTTCTGGCCTGCTGTGTAAATGAGCTCCAAACTCAATCTGTGGAAAAGCATTTACCTGCACGGAAAACAACTCAGTGATCAACTCAGGAGTGGCCACACCAACTGTATCCGAAAGTGAAATGATCTTGATACCTAATTGATTTAGTTTTTGGACAAATTCAGCAACCAATTCAGCAGAATAAGGATCACCATAAGGATTCCCAAAGCCCATGCTCAAGTAAACCACCATAGTTTTACCGGCCACCTCACAGCGGTTTTGGATTTCTTCAACCGTTATTAATGCCTCCTGAATACTTGCATTAGTATTCCGCTTCTGAAAAGTCTCCGACACGGAAAGCGGGAAGCCCAAAAAATCAATTTCCGGAAATAGCATTGCATCCTCAGCTCCTCGAAGATTAGCCACAATAGCTAACAACTTACTCTTAGAATGATGCAAATCCAATAAGCTAAGCACTTCCTCCGTATCGCGCATCTGCGGGACTGCCTTTGGGCTTACAAAACTCCCAAAGTCAATCGTATCAAATCCAACTTCCAGTAATTGATTGATATAAGCCGCTTTGATGGCAGTATCTATAAAAACAGAAATTCCCTGCATCGCATCCCGCGGGCATTCAATAATTTTAACCATACCCGAAGATACTAATCTTAGATTTACCCGGAATTAATACAAAGATGAATCATTCCAAATGGACGGTAAATACGCTGAACTCTTATTGAGATCTGACCTAAAATGGGGAAATATGGGTAATATTTTTCATGTTCCGTGCAATCAATCGAAGGTCTAAGATTCTGACAACACAATACAACTTAACACAATAACCACTGATTATCAGCGATTTAATAAATTACCACATCAAATCTACCCGCTCCAACGACATATTGGAGCCTGTATTGCACCTTAGCAAATAGATTTAACCACTAAAAACCAAAAGTTTAAATACTAAACCAATCTAAAAAATGAAAACTCAAGCAACACTACTTATCGGAGCAGCCGTGCTGGCAGTCACATCCTGCGATACTAAAAATTACACAGAAGAAGATCGTGTCCGTGTGACTACAAATCTTGAAAATTATGTAGATAGCGTAGAAAACGCGGTGCAGTTTGTCCCTGTTCATAACTGGGAAAAAATAGATGAGCGCTACGATAGTCTAGATGACAGAGCAGAAAAAGTTTACAACGACCTGAAGGCAGAAGACGATAACCTGGAAATGATTGAGGAGCGTTACGAAACCATGGTAAAAAACGCCAAAACTGAATCAGAAAACTTCGAAAGAACAGCCGAAATGCACATGAACAATGTGGAAACCTGGTGGGATAAAACTACTGCTGACGTAGAAAAAGGCACTAAAAACACCGCTGAAGACATAGAAGATGCTACCCAAGAAAGCTTGGACTGGCTAGAGAAAAACTTTGACAAACTAGGAGATGAAACCAAAAAGAAATACGAAGAAATCTCCATGAAATTAAACAAAGACTAACCAACCTTTTACCATGCAAAAAGCCTTCTGATCCATCTCAGAAGGCTTTTTTTTTGATAGTTCAGCCTGGGTTCCTAAAATATTTCCTTGGCAATTTTATAAGTAGTCTGAGCCTTACTCATGGTATAAAAGTGCAGCGATGGTACATTTTTACTCACCAGCTCTTTGCACTGCTGTATAGCCCACTCTATTCCGACTTCTCTCACTTCAGCATTGTTTGTACACTTCTCCAGTTCATCCATTAGCTCATCAGGAAGATCCAAAAAGAACGTCCTTGGCAGCATGGTAATCTGGCCTAGCGTAGAAATAGGTTTGATGCCTGGAATAATAGGCACATCAATACCCGCTGCTCTCACCTGATCCACAAACTCAAAGTATTTTTTGTTGTCAAAGAACATTTGAGTTACAATATATTCTGCTCCCCTCTCTACTTTTTCCTTCAGATACTTCAGATCAAATTTCATAGAAGGCGCCTCGAAGTGCTTCTCAGGATACCCGGCCACTCCTACACAAAAATCCGTTTGAAAACCAATTTCAGTCTCTTCGTGGAGATACCTACCTTCGTTCATTCTCATGATCTGCTCTACCAGTTCACTCGCATAGCTATGCCCTTCGGCTTCAGGTATGAATTTGCCTTCAGTCTTAGGTGCATCGCCTCGCAGGGCCAGTACATTTTCCACACCTATGAAATTGAGGTCAATCAGCGCGTTTTCTGTTTCTTCTTTGGTAAATCCTCCGCATAGTATGTGTGGAACTGCATCTACCTGAAATCTATTCATGATAGCTGCACAGATCCCCACAGTCCCGGGACGCTTTTTCGTGCTTACTTTTTCCAGAAGACCACTGGGGTGCTTTTTATAGATGTATTCCTCCCGGTGATAAGTCACATCTACAAAAGGGGGCTTAAAATCCATCAAAGGAGCTATCCCCTCTAGCAATTCATTTAGACTTTGGCCTTTTAGAGGCGGTAATATTTCAAAGGAAAAAAGCGTTTTATCGGCTTTTTCCAGATGCTCAGTAATTTTCATGAAGTAGTTTCTACTAAGGTTAGGTTAGGTTGATAGGCTAAATTTGGAGAAAGCAATCGCTCAGCATCTCTGAGGGAAATCCCTTTCCGTTCTGCATAACTTGCGACTTGATCCGCTCCTATTTTGCCTAGTCCAAAGTATTTGCTTTCCGGGTTGGCAAAGAAATAGCCAGAAACCGACGAGGTCGGGTACATCGCGTAGCTAGAGGTCAACTGGATCCCTGCTTCCTTTTCCATATCCAATAGTTTGGAAATGGTTTCCTTCTCGGAGTGTTCAGGGCAAGCAGGATAGCCGGGAGCAGGACGTATTCCTACATATTTTTCACGGATCAAGGAATCATTTTCCAGGTTTTCGGTAGGAGCATAACCCCAATATTCTTTTCTCACCAATTCATGTAAGTACTCCGCTGCAGCCTCTGCTAAGCGATCTGCTACAGCTTTGAACATTATATCATTGTAGTCATCACCAGCTTTCTGAAACTCCTCCAGCTTTTTCTCCATTCCTATTCCAGAGGTCACTGCAAAACAACCAAGGTAATCCTGCTTCTCCGGATGCAGGTAGTCTGCTAAAGAGCGGTTTGGAACTCCCTTGCCTTTTTTACCTTGCTGGCGCAAAAAGTGAAAGGAAGCCGTTTGGTCTCCATTTTCATCCAATACAGCTACGTCATCGGCTGAGCGCTGCACCGGATAAATACCAAAGACAGCATTGGCCGAAAGCCATTTCTCTGCGATCGCCTGATCCAGCATGGCATTGGCTTCATCAAAGACTTTTTTAGCCTCATTTCCAACTGTAGGATCATTGAAAATCTTAGGATATTTACCACTAAGCATCCAAGTGCTAAAGAAAGGTGTCCAGTCTATGTATGCTCTTACCTTATTCAGATCCAGATCCGTAAGTACAGTCTTGCCGAGTTTTTTAGGAACTTGAACCTCATTCAAACCCCAATCTATTTCTACCGGATTTGCCTTGGCTTCCTCGTAGGAAACCAGTTGTTTTACGGATTGCTTGGCTTCGTGATCAACGCGGAGTTGACGGTAAATCTCTTTATATTTTAGCCTGTATGCTTCCTTAGTTTCCTCAGAGATTGCTTCTCCGGCTATAGGCACAGACTTACTTGCATCCATCACATGGATCACCGTACCGGAATAAACCGGATCAATCTTTACTGCAGTATGGATTCTGGAAGTAGTAGCTCCACCGATCAAAAGCGGGATTTTGATTCCCTGACGCTCCATTTCAGAGGCTACATTGACCATTTCGTCCAAAGATGGAGTGATCAGACCACTTAGACCTATGATATCCACTTTGTTTTTTACAGCCTCATCTATAATCTTCTGTGCATCTACCATCACTCCCAGATCTATGATCTGATAGCTATTACAAGCCAAAACAACCCCTACTATATTTTTACCAATATCATGCACATCTCCTTTCACTGTAGCCAGTAGAATTTTTTTCAAAGAAGATTCTTCCTGCCCTTCCTCTGGCAAAGGCATAAATGGCTCCAGGTAAGCTACTGCTTTTTTCATCACACGGGCAGATTTTACTACCTGAGGAAGGAACATCTTGCCCTCACCAAATAGGTCGCCCACCACGTTCATTCCATCCATTAGAGGCCCTTCTATTACTTTTAAGGGATTCTTCAGTTCCAGTCTTGCCTCCTCAGTATCCTCTATGATATAATCCAGAATACCTTTCACCAAAGCATGCTCCATACGCTTAGCTACGGGCTCTGATCTCCAAGCTTCATCCGCTACAGCCTTTTTTCCGGAAGATTTCACTGTCTCAGCAAAGTCCAAAAGACGTTCTGTGGCATCCTCTCTGCGGTCAAAAAGCACATCCTCTACCCGTTCCAAAAGATCCTTTGGAATATCATCGTATACCTCAAGCATGGTGGGGTTTACGATACCCATATCCATTCCGCTTTTGATGGCGTGGTAAAGAAATGCCGCATGCATTGCCTCCCGTACAGGATTATTCCCTCGGAAGGAAAAACTCACATTACTCACTCCCCCGCTGACTTTAGCCCCTGGAAGATTAGCTTTGATCCACTGGGTAGCTTCAAAAAAGTCTAGGGCATTTCTTCTGTGCTCATCCATTCCGGTCGCAACCGGAAAAATATTGGGATCAAAAATGATATCCTGACAGTTGAATTTGACCTGATCGACCAGTATTCTATAGCTTCGCTCACAGATTTCAATTCTCCGCTCATAGGTATCTGCTTGTCCAGCCTCATCAAATGCCATCACTACCACAGCTGCTCCAAATTTCTTGATTGTTTTTGCCTGCTGTACAAATTCCTCCTCTCCATTCTTCAGAGAGATAGAGTTGACTATTCCTTTGCCCTGCACACATTTCAGACCAGCCAAAATAATCTTCCATTTGGAACTATCGATCATGATCGGTATCCGGCTGATTTCAGGTTCGGATGCGATCAAGTTCAGGAATTTCACCATGGCAAATTCCCCATCAAGCATACCCTCATCCATGCAAACATCCAGCACCTGCGCGCCACCTCTCACTTGATCCAGGGCCACTTCCAGCGCTTCATCGTAATTCCCATTCAAAATCAGACGGGCAAATTTCTTCGAACCTGTAATATTGGTCCGCTCGCCAACATTTACAAAGTTGATTTCGGGTGTGAACACTAAGGGCTCCAGGCCCGATAGCTTCAAATAATTATTACTTTCCATCTTCTCAGTCCAACGTTTCTTCTAATTCTTCTTGATTTAATTTTCTAGGCTGATAATTGCCTGCCAGCTGCGCCAAAGCTGAAATATGCTCAGGTGTAGTGCCACAGCAGCCTCCTAAAATATTCAGCATGCCTTCTTTCAAAAAGTCCCTGACCTGACTAGCCATTTCTTCGGCATTTTGATCATACTGGCCAAACTCATTAGGCAGTCCCGCATTAGGATATGCACTCACATAAAAAGGTGCCTTATTAGCCAAAACTTTCAAATAGGGTCTCAATTCTTTGGCTCCCAAAGCACAGTTTAAGCCTACAGAAAGTAAGGGCACATGCGATACGGAGATTAAAAATGCCTCTGTAGTCTGACCGGATAAGGTGCGTCCAGATGCGTCTGTGATGGTACCTGAAATCATAATCGGAATCCCGCCTTCCCTTGGATCAAGCGGAATTTCTCTTTCTTCAAAAACCTCCTGAATAGCATACAAAGCTGCTTTTGCATTCAGGGTATCAAATATGGTTTCAACCAACAAAATATCAGAACCTCCATCCAATAAGCCTCTTACCTGCTCTGAATAGGCCTCTGCCAATTGGTCAAAAGTAATGGCTCTATAGCCCGGGTCATTGACATCGGGAGACAGAGAAGCTGTCCTATTGGTAGGGCCTATAGCACCTGCCACAAACCTAGGTTGATCTGGATTCTTTTTGGTAAATTCCTCCGTAATCTCTCTGGCTATTTTGGCTGACTCCAGATTAATGGCGTAGGCAAAATCCGAAAGATCATAATCAGCCTGGGCAATGGTAGTAGCTGAAAATGTATTGGTTTCTATGATATCCGAGCCGGCCTTGAGGTATTCAGCGTGGATGGCTTTGATAATATCTGGACGACTTAATGACAGCAAATCATTATTCCCCTTCAGAGCTTTGGGATGATCTGCCAGCTCCGGAGTTCTGAAATCCTCCTCCGTCAGCGTATAGCGCTGAATCATAGTCCCCATAGCTCCATCAAGGATCAAGACTCGTTTTGAAAGTTGCTGAAGTAGGGATTCCGTTCTGTTTTGCATTTTGTAATTTTGTTAATCAAAAAGCTAATCGAGCAAAACACGGAGGTGAGTACGAGGTACCTGTCCGCTCATCTGTTCCCGGATTTCCGAGATGGGAGTTAGCACCTTGTTTACAGGTTGCTAAGACGTCGTTGGGCCCTTCCCTCAGTCTTTCTCGATAAGCTGCTCAAAGTTAATAGCATTTTAGAAATAAAACAGCCTTATTAGACAAAAGGGTAATTATATCAGGCCGCAAAAGGCTCGCAGCTCTAGGCGTCAGGGCCTTACCCCAATTCCAAAGGACAAGTATGGAGCTGAAATGTAGCTGGCCATATCGACTTCGGCTAGTCTATATCTCCCGAGAGGAAGTTCATAACCTGCAGCAGCGGTAAATACCAGGTCAAAAAACTTACGCTTGGTCATCGGCAATCCATATTCTACAAAAACTTCAGGCTTGAGCATTAATCCACTGTTTTTCAGATAGCCATCGAAATACCGCTGTTCAAAAAGCTCTGCAAAATCAGGTTTATCCGTACTCAGATTCGTATATCGGATATTGCCATATCCTAATCCTGCCAAAGCTCCAATACCAAAATTCCGGTATTGAATGGGCTTGTATCCCATATTGGCATATACTCTAAGACTGTTTAGGGAATGCTTCTTAGTGGAATTTGCATCTCCACTCAAAGCCAGATTGTACAGCTCCGCACCGTAAAGCAAGCCTTTTGTTTCTCCGGTAATTTTTAGTCCCCAGTTAGAAGGCATCCCATCTAGTGGCTCCAGATCAGCTTCTTCCAAATACGCGTTAAACTTCTCTGCATGAGTAAAATGGATCCCTCTTATTAAAGAGATACCAATACCGGCGTCTTTGTAGAAGAAATTTCGGTCTGGCAAGGTAATTCCAGCTCCGACTCGTATAAAAGCGCCACTTTGAGTATTGTCAAAAGCCACCCCAGCCATCTCCCAGTTACCTTCTATAGGGCTAAACGAATAACCGAGCTGACTGATGATCTGAAGAGCCTCTGGTCGTCCGGGTAAATCAAAATCATAGGATAGCTGAAAACCAATTTCAGTTAGAAAATTGCCGTAATGCTGGCTTCCTTTTTGGATGTCCTGCTCACGGAGAATAAATCCTTCTTCAGGGGAGATTAAAAATTCCTGTAAATTATCCGGCTGCTCTTTGGGCATCATCTGGAAATTCAGATACCCCACCCCCATGGACATGTAATGAATCAACTGGAAATTTGACTCTTCTGTGAGGGCATAGCCGATATTCAGCATAGCTCTGGAGGTTCTATAGTTTATCC
Source organism: Algoriphagus sp. TR-M9 (assembly GCF_027594545.1). Classification (NCBI taxonomy): domain Bacteria; kingdom Pseudomonadati; phylum Bacteroidota; class Cytophagia; order Cytophagales; family Cyclobacteriaceae; genus Algoriphagus; species Algoriphagus halophytocola. The sequence goes on from NZ_CP115160.1 coordinate 2,264,624, forward strand.
TGAACTGGTCAAACTCACTCACAGCTCCCCTATTATGCAGTAGTTCCAATCCTAGCACAAAGTCATTGATTCTGGCCTGATAGCCTAACCCCAGCGTGTTATACCTATTTCTAAGACCAGATAATCCCCGATCGGCTAGCATATCATCTATCTGATTCAGCTTGGCCCCCGAGGTACCAATCACCGTATAGAAGGTGGATCTTTTGGTAAGCAACTTCTGGGCAGAAGCTGAAACACTGATCAGGATGAAAAAAATCAGAAAATTAATTCTTTTAAAAAGAGGCATTGAGTAATTGATAGTTGTTTAGTCAGCAAGACTTTGTCCTTGGGGCAAAATTAATGCTAAACCGCTCTCAATTCTGATCTTTTGTATGAAGATATTCGGTTAATTTTTCATAGAGGGTTTCCGGGGTAAATGGTTTAGGTACAAAATCATTAATTCCTATTTCCATCATTTCCTCACTTATTTCGTGATAGGAAGCCGCCGAAAGCAAAAGTATAGGAACATTTTTTTTATCATCGTCAGCATGTTCCCGAATTAATCTTGCTGTAGAAAAACCATCCAAAACAGGCATTTGAATATCCAAAAGCACTATATCAAACTTTTCTTGCTCAAATACATCTATTGCTTCTTGCCCGTTAGAGGTTACCACCAGATTACCGGAGTTCCACTTTTTAAGGAATTTTTTGATCAAGATCTGATTGACCATATTATCCTCAGCCACCAAAATAGATGCTTGCGGCAAAGCTTTAGCTGTATTCATTTCTTTTTTGGACTCCTGGCCCACTGAATCATCCACTTTTCTAAATTTCAATTCAAATTTAAATGTAGTTCCAACACCAAGGCTGGAATGCACATCGATCTTGGACTCATGAAGCTCGAGTAGTTTATTGACTATGGTTAGCCCTAAGCCGGTACCCCCAAACTTTCTGGTAATCGAAGACGATGCCTGTGTAAAGGCCTCAAATATAGTAGGGATTTTAGATTCAGGAATACCTATGCCTGAATCCTTTACACTAAATCTGATCTTTAAGCCGGCTTTCCAAGCGTCTACCAGTTCTAATTTGATTTCGATCTGTCCCTTTTCTGTAAACTTTATGGCGTTTGACAGTAAGTTATTGATGATTTGACCGATACGCACCGGGTCCCCTACTACTTGTCTTGGAATTTTATCATCAATCAGCGCCAGTACCTTCAGATTCTTTTCTTTGGCCTGAAAACTATGTGTATGCACAATTCTATTCATGCTTAACCTGAGGTCAAAAGGCACATGCTCCAGACTTACCTTGCCGGATTCTATCTTACTGAAATCAAGAATATCATTGATCAATCCCATCAGGTTTTCAGCAGAAAACTGCAAGGTTTGCAGATTTTCCATTTGGTCGGGTCTAGGGTCTTCTTCCATTAGAAAGTGCGCTAAACCTATCACCGCATTCATTGGAGTACGAATTTCATGCGTCATTACTGATAGAAACTGGGATTTGGCCTTTAATGCCTGTTCCGCATTTTCCTTTGCCTTATAGAGATCTTTTTGTGCCTGTTTCAGTTCAGAAATATCCCTGGCTATGCCGGTATAGAAATTGCCCTCTCCTCCTTTACCGGGGACTAATCTTCCGTTAGAATTGAAAACCCTGAACTGTCCGTTTTTATGCATCAGCCTGAATTCCAGAAACTGATTTTCCTGCAGAAATTTCTTAGAGTCTGACAGCATATCGTTGAATACACTCAAATCCTCAGGGTTCAGATATTGGAAAATGGATGTCCCTATGACCTCTTCTGCCTCATACCCCAGAAATTGTTGGACATTGGGAGACACATAGTACAATTCAAAAGTCTCTGTCAGGGAAAAGATAATTTCTGTCGACTCTTCCACTAAGCTTCTATACTTTTCTTCAGAATAGACCAGATTTTCTTTCGCCTCGAACTCATCGGTAATATCCCTGACCAAGCTGAGTACAAACTTCACTTCATCATTTTCAATTATGGGCCGGAGTGTTCGGTGGTAATGGCGATCCTTGAAAGGAAACTCCGTTTCCACGATTTCCCTTTTGAAATAAACTCTATCTAAAATGGGGGCCAAATTCGAAGCGCCCGTGACAGAAGCTTCAGTGATCAGCTTCCCTTCAAAGTCTTCGGGGGATAGATTCCAAAAATCGAAATTCGTCCCTTCTGCCAAAATGTACCTTCGGTCACCATCCAGCAGAAAAACATTCGTTTTCGGAATATTTGATGCCAAGATCCTATACTGCTTATCTTTTTCCCGACGCAGTTCCTCCAGTCTTTTTCTATCGGTAATATCCTGAAAATAGCCCTGATGGAGAATAATCCGATCTGCATCTTCGCGGATATCCACAGTTCGGTCTTCTACCCAAGTAAAGGTCCCATCCGGCTTCATAATTCTATACTCTCCGGAAAATGAAGGAATATTGGAATCAGATTCAAGTTTAGAGGTGTATTCTTGGATTTTGGCCACGTCTTCCGGATGAAGCAATTCGAGCAGAGATTTCCCTAGTAAGTGCTCGGCTGAATAACCATACTGACTGATATTTTCAGATATATAGCTGATTTCAAAGTTTCGCTCTGGCTTTACGCTGAATAGTACAGCAGGGCTGTTTTCCACTATCAGCTGTGCCTTCCTGGCGATTTTCTCGCTTTCGTACTTGTCAGATAAATCCCTCATTATAAATGAGTAACCAATCCTATCACCAAGTTCAGATTGAATAGATTTTATAGATATTTCAAATGGACTAGACTGTGGGCCATTTTCTATATAGCGTACATTTTTCCAAATGTGCCCATTGACTAAAGCGCCGACTAAATCAGGTAAGGATTCATTTTCCTTAAACAGGATCTGGATCAGATTGGTCAGATAGGGCTTGCCCTCCAAATCACCTTTGGATCCCCAAATGCTTTCAGCTGCCTCATTTTTATAAATCACATGAAGTCCTAGATCAGTCACAAGTATAGGATCGCTGACCTGGGCTAATATCTGGCTTTGGAGTTTAAGATACTCCTCCGAAGCCCGCTTATGCGTGACATCATTGCAAAACCCGAAAACCTCAATCGTCTTGGTCAAATGGTTTTGCTCTGCATCAATTTCAAAGTGTATATAGGAGGTTTTCCCTTCGGCACTGGTAATTTCAAAATCACCCGATGATTTCACTCCTTCGTTGATGGCCAACTTGAGCTTGCTCACAAACTCCACCCGAGTGGATTTATCAATTTTATAGACCAACGTAGCAAAGTCCGCTGAGTCCAAATCACCTTCAAAGCCAAACAACCTTGAAAGACCTGGCGAAATGTAAAAGCGTTGTTTGGAGGTACTAAAACGCCAAGAACCAGACTTGGAAAGTAATTCAGTAGTCGCCAACAACTTCTCGTTTCGCTCCATTCTTTGCGTGAGCGAATAGTTGTCATAAGTACCCGCAAGCATGTCTGCAAGCTGTCGTAAAGCCCGCACATCTTCATTTTCTATTTTTTCTCCTTGCGGACAAAGGACGATTACACCTCGCAGTTGCTGATTGGCAAACATAGGGATCAAGGACACCTGAAGCCCCTTTAACAAGGTAGAGATAACAGTGGAGTCCTTTAAAGCCTCCAGGTTTTCACGGACCAAAAGCCTTAAGGATAACTTCACGCTGGATTCTGGAAAGCTCCCCGCCTCAGACAGCATTTCCAGCCTTTGAGTATCTAAGTTTGAAACCAAGATCTGAGCATATCTAGCCTGCACATATTCTATGAGGTATTGCAGGGATTCCTGGAATAAATCCCCCATTGACTTTGAGCGGGATTTCAACAGAATGACAGAAATTTGACTGAGAAAATTCTCACTTTTCAATCTACGCTCCAGCGCTTGATCTGCCTGCACATACTCGGTGATATCTCGGGAACTCAGCAATACTCCATTAACTATAGGGTCATCCAGTAGATTTTTGGCATAGGATTCCAGGTATATTTTTTTTCCATGTTTATTCAGAAACCAAAGATCAATAGTGAGTTCACCCTTGGTCTGAAATACCTCCTCCAAGTCTCCTTTGACCACTTTTAGGTCTCCTGAGTCCATAAAACTCCAGATACTTTTTCCTAACAAATCCTTGGCAGGAAACCCTAGCCGCTCACTGGCAATGGCGCTGATAAACTTGAATTTCCCATTTTCATCAAGAATTGAGGTCAAGTCGTGGCTATTGGAAATAATCCCTTGGACATAATGCAGCGCTTTGTAAAAGTCCACCTGCGAATGGAGTAGTTCCGGTTCTTTTTCTGCAATTCTAGGGTTTGAAACTTCATGACCCCTTACGATCATGAACCGATCGGAATAGCTAGAGGGAAGATTGATAAAAGCCCATTCTATTCCCCTCAGGTTTCCTTCTTTATCCGGCAAAGGTTTGTATAAGTGTTTGGTCGGCGCCACACCGCCATTAAAAAAAATGTCTAAAAGCTCCTCAATTTCCTCCGATGCAAAAAGTGCTCTCCATGAATCCCCAATAGGTTTATATTGCTCGGTGAAGTACTTATTACAAAAAATTACCTCCTCAGAATCTATAATAAACAGGGGATCCTTTATTTCATTGAATACATCTGAAATATCAAACTGCTTAAATATACTCATAGGGTGGTAAACCGTGCTCTAGTGTGTTCATACAAAGTCTTGAGACAAGAATCTAATCCAATATCGTAAATTCAATGAAAGATTTTAACAATTCTTTCCCAAAAACAACTAAAAACATATATCCGTATTGTTGTTTTTTTATTGGACAACTAAGTTTGGCTCCCTGCTCGATTCCTTTGGATTTCAATTCTTAGAAAACTTCATGCGTATATCCGCTTTTACGGCAGTAAAGAGCCTAAAGTAAAATAGGGTATGCTAAACTTAAGAATAGAGGCTACTTCAGCCTGTCCCGCTACTGCGGGAGTCTTCAGTCTTCTGACCAGCTGAGCAAAGAGATAGTAGTTACTGGCATCATTCCGTATATCCATGAAATTTTTTCCGTCCCAGAATACCTAGAAACTAACTCCCATATTTTTTGGGAAATCTTTTTTTTAGCATTTTCGTGAAGATTCTTGACATTTTTCACTAAAATAAAACAACATGATTGTCACTACCACAAACTCACTGGATGGCTATTCCATCACAGATTACCTTGGAATAGTATCCGGCGAAACCATCATCGGAGCCAATGTATTTAAGGACTTTTTCGCTAGCATCACGGATATCGTAGGTGGAAGATCAGCCGCATACGAGCGTGTGCTGAGAGAAGCAAAGGCTACGGCCATGTCCGAAATGGAAATGCAGGCCCGGGCTTTTGGCGCCAATGCAATAATAGGAATAGACTTGGATTACGAGACTATACGCGACGGCATGCTTATGGTCACTGCAAGCGGTACAGCCGTAAAAATCCTTAAGTCATAAACCATAAAAGTCCTGATTGTTCAGGACTTTTTTAGTTGTACCATTACTTTATCCACGTCGGTTTTTTTACAAAAATGATCCCCGACGATCACATTGGGAGCTGTCTTGCACATGTCCATGCATTTGGTTTTGATCAACTTGCAAGTGCCTTTTAACCCAGTAGAATTGCACTGGCTTTTGAGTTCCTTCCCAAGCTTTTTTGCACCCGCTTTTTTACAATCTGAACCGTTGCAAATAAATATCAATTTTCTACTGTGCTTCATTACCCTCCTGCTACTGCCTGCATCATCAATCCACATAGATATGCGCCATAAGTCCCTGCTGCGTATCCTATCACTGCTAGTAGTACGCCCACCGGTGCCAAAGAAGCATCAAATGCAGCTGCCACAATAGGAGCCGAAGCTGCCCCACCCACGTTAGCCTGAGAGCCCACCGCCACATAAAAGAACGGTGCTTTGATAATAAATGCCACTATTAGCATAATCAAAATATGGAATATCATCCAAATAATCCCAACCACGAAAAGTAGTGGATTATCCAGTACCGCACCCAAATCCATCTGCATACCTATAGTAGCTACCAGCACATAGAGTAATACACTACCCATCCTAGATGCCCCTGCCCCTTCCAGATTCCTGGCTTTGGTAAACGAAAGCATCAGACCTGAGGTGGTAGCAATTACCACAATCCAGAAAAAAGCTGAATCCAATGAGTATTGCTTCAGGGAGGGATAATTTTCAGCGATGAAAGGAGCAATCTGATCAGCTATCAAATGTGCCAAGCCGGTGACTCCAAACCCAACTCCCAGGATAGTCATGGTATCGGCAAGTGTAGGGATTTTCATTATACCTTTGCGAAACTCCTCGATTCTGTCTCTTAGCGTATATATTTTAGAGGAATCAGCCTTGAAAAGCTTATCGACTACTTCTGGCTTCGCTGCCCAGTATAAAAGCACAGCCATCCATAAATTGGCCACTAAAACATCCACAGCAATCATCTGGCTGAAAAGGGCTGGACTAGGGCCAAAAACCTCGAGCATGGCCGTTTGATTAGCGCCTCCTCCTATCCATGAACCCGCAATGGTGGACAAGCCTCGCCAGACTTCCTCTGGCCCGCTACCCCCTAGCAGCTCAGGTGCAAAAGTCCCCACAGTAAGCAAAGCAAGTGGTCCGCCCAGCATAATGCCCAGCGTCCCTGCCAAAAACATGGTGATCGCCTTCGGCCCTAATTTCAAAACTGCCTTGATATCTATACTAATGGTGAAAAGAACCAAGGAAGCTGGCAACAAATAGCGACTTGCTACGGCATATAAACCGGAGGATTCGCCTGAAATCAGTCCAAAAGTATTGGCTAAGGCAGGGATAAAATAGCAAAGCAGAACGGTAGGTACTACACTATAAAACTTTTTCCAATAGTTATTGCTACTGGCTGAAGTGGCGAAAATCAATGCCAGTATGGCCATTAATAAGCCAAAAACCACGGCATCGTTCGTGAGCAAGGGAGTTTGTTCTTCCATTTATAGTTGGGTAAGGGACTGCAACATTACCAACAAAAGCGCAAAAAGCCCAAAATTCTACCCCTTTCCATTTTCGAAGATCCCCAGCAATTCACTTAAGATCATCGCTGTAGCGCCCCAAACGACTTCTTGATCCACTTCGAAATAAGGCGTGTCCAATTTAAAATTATTACTGAGCGTAAGAATTTTCTTTTTTCGGTAGCTTGGCTCGAACAGTGTTTTGACCGAAGCTTGAATGATTCGCTCCACTTCCCGCTCTTCCGGCACAAAATCCGGGATCTCCTCGCTAAAGCCTATTACCGGACTGACCAAAAAATTGCTAGCTGGAATGAAAAGATCACTCATCTGACCTATAATTTCCACACTATCAGGCTTAACCCCCACTTCTTCATTTGCTTCGCGCAGTGCTGTGGCTATGATATCCGCATCAAAATCTTCCATTTTTCCTCCTGGCAAGGCAATCTGCCCACTATGTACTCCAGGGTACTCCGGTCGCTTGATCAGGGGAAATAAGGCCTGATTTTGATCTGGATAAAAAAGTATCAAAACAGCCCCTTTTCTATGGTAAGCAGGTAAATTCTCTTCAAATCTCCTTTGATCCACCGGCATTGGAGACATCTTGACCTGAGCAGACTTTCCTGGGAGTGGGTAGCTCATTCCTTTGATAAGCAAGTCTTTTACCAGTCCAAACTCCATTAGCTCAAGTCTAGTCTATTGATTTTCTTATCTATATAGGAGGCATGCTCGTAGATTTCCGCTGATTTATTCAGTTGAAACTGCTTTAAGACATGATTTTCTACATCAATAATCCAGGCCATGGGTCTGTACCCATCCACACCTTCAAAATACCCCAAAACCAAAAACTCGTTATCATTGAGCCACATCCCCTCTTCAAACATCCCGGAAGGCCCCATAAATAATAAGCGCTCCCGCATACCATCGCCCCTGTACCAAACTACTTCCGAATCAGGATTCAGAAAAGGCGTATCTATATTTTCCTGCGCTTCTATTTTATAGCTATAAATATCAACTGTACCATTGCCAGATGGATGTGGAAACTGATAGGGAAAAAGTGGATCTCCCTTCAAAATCGGGTTTCGTTCTGGCATCTCCATGGGATCTAAAGAATCTGTCATGGCCAGCTCAAAAGTAGAAGCATCAAACTCTCCCACTTTCTCCTGCCAGTGTGCTCTCCATTCCCCTTTTTGAAATAAGCCCCTATCGATTTCTGCTCGGTTTCTATTTAGTTCAGCCTCATTGGTAGCGAAAGACTCTGAAGATTCTTCTTCCGTGGATTCATCACTTCCGCAGGAGGTGAACATACTTAGTACTAAGCCGAAAACGACAATTTTCGAAAGATCTTTTAGAGGGCTCCCCATAAACAAATGATTTGAGAAGGTTAAGCTAAGTCAGGACGGCTAAAAAACAAAAAAGGTTGGGACATTGACCCAACCTTTTCCAGCTCTCAAACCTATTAAACCTATTGTAGATATTCATAATCTGAATATGCTCGAAAAGTATAAAATGTTTTCATATCCTCCAAACAATCGATTGCGAAAGATTTTCAAAATTTTATTTCCCGAAAGATTTTGACTTATAACAGCTTAAAAATCAATGAAATCATATCTTAGTATTTAGGAAAAAAAATTTATCAAAGTCACCGCTTTTCATCCAGTAAATTCCCCTTGTTTCGAATGAATTTATCTCTTGCTAATCAGCTTGCCGACAAAATCCTTTCCGGCTACATCACCTACATGGAAATGTTCAACATTTACACCCGGTTAGCTCCCCGATATTTCAGTGAAAAAGCCTGGCATGCAATCCAGCTCAACCACAAGCAAAGACTCAGACTCTACAAGGATTTACTTTTCCCACTTGCTGCAGAATGCAAGGATATGCTTCAAGATAAAGTAGCCGATGTAGAGTTATGGAAAGCAGTGAAACATGAATTTAGCCACTTAGTCTGCGAAAGATCGGACATAGAACTGGCAGAAACTTTTTTCAATTCTGCTATCCGGAAGATTTTCCCGAAAATGACAGTCGATCAGGATCTGATGTTTGTCATGGAAGGCTATGAATCCTGTTCCATTTTAGAGTCCAGTGATCTGATCCGAACCTACCCTACTTCCCTTGGACTGGAGAAGGTGCTGCGCAAAATCCTAGATGATTATGACTTTGGTGCACCCTTTATGGATAAGGAGCAGGATATCAAATTCCTTACTGAGAGTGTACGCAAGGTGATTTTGACTAGATACAGGGTAGCACCAGATACCAAAACCCAGATCCTGAAATCTGTGTTTTACAGAAATAAAGCTGCTTATTTGATAGGAAGGACATTTTTGGGACATAAGTGGATGCCCTTTATCATTCCTGTCATGCATGGTCCCAAAGGAGTATTTGTGGACACCTTGATTTTTGATCCAAATTTGATGAGTAGCATGTTCAGCTTTACCCGATCCTACTTTATGGTGGAAGCGGAAGTACCTTCGCAGATCGTAGGTTTTTTGAACTCTGTGATTCCGCACAAAAAAATCCACGAGCTCTATAATGCCATAGGCTTTAATAAACATGGAAAAACACTCTTTTATAGGGATTTTCTTCACCACTTAAACACGAGTGAGGACAAATTTGAAGTTGCTCCCGGAATCAAAGGCATGGTGATGACTGTGTTTACCTTGCCTTCTTTGAATATAGTTTTTAAGCTGATCAAGGATCACTTCGAGCCGCCGAAAAACATGACCAGACAAGAAGTGAAGGATAAGTACAAATTGGTATCCCTGCACGACAGGGTGGGAAGAATGGCCGACACCCACGAATTTGAATACTTCAGCATCCCACTGGACCGGGTGAGTGAGGAACTCATGATAGAACTCCGCAAAACCACCAATTCTCTGCTAAAAATCGATGGGGATCAGCTGGTCATCAAGCACCTGTACACCGAGCGTAAAATGGAACCGCTAAACATGTTTCTGGAGCATTGTGATACAGAAGATGGTATCAGAGCAGTCAAAGGTTACGGCCGAGCCATTCTGCAGCTCGCTCAGGCCAATATCTTCCCGGGTGATATGATGACCAAAAACTTTGGGCTTACCCGACAGCGGAGGGTTATTTTTTATGATTACGATGAGATTGAGTTTTTGACCGATATGAACTTCCGGGCCAAGCCCAAAGCCGAAACCTATGAGCAGATCTACGCCTCTGAGCCTTGGTATGACATTGCCAAAAACGACGTGTTCCCGGAAGATTTCAGGCGCTGGATGATAGGCAGAAAGGACATTAAAGAGGAGTTCATTTCCTATCACGAAAAGCTCTTTGATCCGAAACACTGGCAGGAAATCCAGCAGAAAATCAGAAATGGTGAACTGCTACATGCCTTTCCCTATCCGGAAGAAATCCGATTCAGACCGGAAGAAAAAATTTAAAACTTCTCCTCTACCCCTAATCCAAATAGCGCAAAATCATATTTGACAGGGTCCTCAGGATCAAATTCACGTAGCCGTTCGGTCAACTCCATAGCCGTAAGCCAGTCGGTTTGCTTTCGCTGAATTAGGCCAAGTTTACGTGCCACACGGTCTACATGCAGGTCACATGGACAGACCAGCTGGGCAGGTGAGATTCGTTTCCAAAGCCCAAAATCCACTCCCTGAGCGTCCTGGCGCACCATCCACCTCAGGTACATATTGATCCTTTTGCAAGCGGACTTTCTAGCTGGAGAAGCAATATGCTTTTGGGTGCGCACTGGAGCCTCCGGAAGGGAAAAGAAATACTCCTTGAACTCGATCAACATATTCTCCATAGCGTTCTGAGTCCCGTTTTGTCCCAAAATAAATGCATCCTCCAAGGAAGTATGTCTTCGATAGAACCAGCTCAGAAAGTGAATGAAATAAAGGGCATCTATGTCATTGAACGTTCTATGTTTGAAATTGAGAAAAACTTTCAGATCACTTTCCTGATGATGAAGCAAAAAATCATGGGGAGCATCGTCCATCATTCTGAACAGCTCAAGGCACTTATTAATGATAGTTTTTCTTTGGCCCCAGGCCAAAATGGAAGCAAAAAAACCGGTGATTTCTATATCCTCTCTTTTCGAAAATCTATGGGGAATGGAAATCGGATCCAGAGGAATAAATCCGGGCTGATTGTATTGCCCTACTTTCTCATCCAAAAAACCCTTCAGATCCTGCATCAAAGCGCTACTTTTACCTCTCCGCCTTGAGTTCCGTCAAACCACTTGAAAAAGAGCTCATTCTCTACTTTTTCAGAAACGTGCCAATCAAAGCACTTGATATTGGTGAGAGATCTCAGTGAGTCCTCATCGGGATTGTACAAGCAGATATCGAAATCCGGAAGATCCTTAGACTCGGTACTGTTCCACTTTTCCAGCAAAAATCCTTCTTCGAGAACCCTTACTTTCTTACCGAAAACGAAATCACTCAAAACGGTAGGCACCCCGTCTTTTCTCCGAAACTGGAATGCAGAGGGACCAAAAACAATCTGCTTGATCATTTTGGCTTCCAGGAGTTCATTGGAATAAGGGAGCTCCTCCCACTCTGATTCCTTGAGTACTACTTTCTTTCCCTCTGGCTTTAGTCTGGCCAGAAAACTAGACAGCAATGAAAAAACATAGGTAAACCCTATGAACAACAAACCAAAACTCGCCAGTATGGGATAGGAAATGATGAAAATCAAATTCCAGATAAATTTGAAAGTCTGGTGGAAGAAATATTGAACCTTGTTCATAGCCGCTGAGGTGGAGCACAAAATTAGTGGCTAGTCTATAGGAAAGCAAAGTTCCACCCTAAAACCTAGCCCACAAAAAAACCATCCGCCCTAAGGAAGATGGTTTTTCAAATTAGTATTTTCTGATTATTCGCTTTTCTGCCAGTAAGTAGGCTAAAGCAATATATCACATGTTAAATTTTAGAATTGAGGCCACTTCGGTCTTCCGACCGGATAAGCGAAGGATCTAAGGTGACTGGAATCATTGGGGATAACCATAATGTATTTTATGTATATCCGTTATTCTCTCCGTAAAATAACATAGGACATTACGGACCATCATTTTATTTTAATACATCACTTCCACAGGGAATCTGCTATTGACCGCTTTCAATTGGTCAAAAGCAGCTTGGGAAAGCTTAATGACCAATTTGCCATTGTCGCCTGTTTCTGGAAGCGTGCCTACCACACGGGCAAAAATAGTGATGTCATTTTCTTCATTTTTCACCCTCATGATTGTACCTACCGGAGCTGTGCGGTGCAGAACCAAGTACTTTTTATGTCCTCCAGTGCCTTCGATCAACTCTGCCTGTCCGGTTTCTTTGATGTTTTTGAATCCTCCAGAGGCATTTTCATCAGCTGGCTCCACCATCATTTCGTCCACGGAATTAACTACTTTGGGCTGCCCAATCACAGGAACGGTAGAAACTTGTACATCACCTCTTCCCACTTTTAATACTTGTCCTTCCTGAAGATTATTGGAGGTCAGAGCATTCCAAGTAATCAAATCTTCCACGCGTGCCTCATACCTGCTGGCGATAGAAAAAAGCGTTTCGCCTACCTGTACTTCATGCGAAACCCAATCACCCTGTACCATAGGTTCGCTGGTCTGAACTGGTTCGCTAGCAGCTTTTTTCTCTACAGGCGCAGGCTTTTCTTCCGGCTTAGCTTTCTTTGGAGCAGGTTCGGCTTTTTTCTCAGGAGCAGGTGTTGATTTCACCACCTCCGTCGAGGTTGCTACCGCCACAACTGGTTCTGGAGCTTCAGCCGGTGTTTCTGCCACAGCTTTTTCAATGATCAGTGATTGGCCTACACTCAAGTCGTTTCCTTTCAGCTCATTGGACTTCATCACTTCATCCACGGTCACACCATATTTTTTAGAAATACTGAAAAGGGTCTCACCTGGGACCACCTTATGCAATACTGCACCCGCTGGAAGTTCTGACTTTGGGATAAAAGGAACTCTGATGGTCTGACCGATTTTCAAACCGCTCTTTAATACCGGGTTTGCATCGACTATATCTCCTACAGGAGCCTGATATCTTCTAGAAATCCCAAACAGTGTTTCCTTTGGCTCTACTTCGTGAATGATGAATGATTGGTCACCTACGCGCTCCACTCCTACAGAGTCTGCAGATACTAGGCTAGACGCCATTGCTAGAGAAGAAGAAAGGAGAAATGAGAGGATAAATGACCAGATGATCTTTGCTCTATTATTCATAGAAATTGCTGAAATTGGGAATAAACGTGTTTGAAATGCAAGATTAATTTTCATAGCCGTGAGTCGCAAGAATTATGCTAGAAAAGAATAGATTCGAAATCTCATCAATTATTCCGATTTAATGAAAAGAATCAGTTTTTACGCGTATTTCGTATCTTTTACTATTCTTTGGGCTTAAATTTCCAAAGCATGAAGCTGAGCTAAAAAAGTTAGGAATGAAATTCAAATGTTGCTTTATCCATGGGGTACCATAAATCCGCAAGATATTACCGAAATGTGCTCAGTATGGCAAATGAATCATCAACAAACCACAAATGAAAAACACCCTCAGCTTAATCTTTATTTTCCTATTTTCTCTACAGTTCGGCATTGCTCAGGAGAATTCAACCGGAAGGAAAACCATATTCACATTCAAAATCGATGAGAATATAGATCCGGCCATGAACCGAAGAGTTCAATTGGCACTAGAAGCTGCAGATGAGAAAAAAGCCGATTTGATTTTCATAGAAATGAATACCTATGGAGGCGCTGTGAATGATGCAGACGAAATCCGAACGATGATTTTGGAGTGTCCCATCCCCATTTATGTTTTTATTGACAAAAATGCAGCCTCTGCAGGTGCATTGATATCTATCGCCACAGATAGTATCTACATGGCTCCAGGGTCTAGCATAGGAGCAGCCACTGTGGTCAATGGAGCCGATGGAGCTGCAGCTCCGGACAAATATCAATCCTACATGCGGTCCATGATGAGAAGTACCGCAGAGGCACAAGGCAGAGACCCTAAAATCGCAGAAGCCATGGTCGATGAAAAGATTGCGATCGAAGGCATTACCGAAGAAGGCTCGGTGGTCACTTTCTCTGCTTCTGAGGCAGAAAAATTTGGCTTCAGTGAAGGACAATTTGATAACATAAACGACATCCTAATCGCTCAGAATCTAGAAAATGCAGCGTTGATTGAATACGAGATCTCTACTACAGAGCAGATTATTGCCTTTTTTCTGAATCCGGCAGTGAGTGGTTTTTTGATTCTTATTATTATCGGAGGGCTGTATTTTGAGCTTCAGACTCCCGGGGTAGGTTTTCCTATTTTAGCCTCATTGATAGCTGTAGTACTTTATTTTATCCCCTACTATCTCAATGGTATCGCTGAAAACTGGGAGATTCTGATCTTTTTTATCGGAATTATTTTACTGGCTATTGAGCTTTTTGTCATACCAGGTTTTGGGGTTTTTGGTGTGCTGGGAATCATCTGCATTATGGCAGGTCTGGTTCTGGGCATGGTTCCCAATCAGAATTTTAACTTTGACTTCGTGCCGGCTGCCGATCTGTTTGCCGCATTGCTGACGGTGATTATTGCTGCCATTGTTTCGGTGGGCTTGGTCTTCTGGCTGACGCCCAAAGTCAATGAATGGGGAGCTTTCAAACATGTTACTTTAGCAAGTACCCAGCAAAGAAGCGAAGGATTCACCTCGAGCTTTTATGCCGAAAATCTAAATGGTAAAACGGGCAAAGTTCACTCTAGACTCCGACCAAGCGGAAAAATAGAAATCGAAGGGGATGTGTACGATGCTTACAGCCGGGGGGAGTTTCTAGATGAAGGGGAGCCGGTAATCGTAATTTCCACAGAAGGAACTTCTCTTAAAGTGAAAAAGTGGGAGGCTTAGGAGTTTTTGATAAGTTTGCGGCATGAATGAGTCCCAGTCCATCTATGAATTGATCGGAGAAGATCAAATCCGGCAGCTTACTTCGCATTTCTACAAGGAAGTAGCAGAAAACAAAGCGTTAAGTGCACTTTATCCCGAAGACCTGGCTTCGGCTGAAAACCGTCTATTTTTGTTCCTTCTTCAGGTTTTTGGAGGACCTAGCACCTATTCCGAGCAGCGTGGGCATCCGAGACTCCGCATGCGCCATCTGAAATGGCAGATCGATGGGAAAATGCGGGATCACTGGATGAATGCGATGCTTAAAGCTTTGGACAACTTGAAACTGGACACGAATATCAAAGAAGCCATGCTGAGCTATTTCGTCAAAGCAGCCAACCACATGGTCAATCAGCCCTAAACAGATGGATAGAATATACACCATTTATGCAGGGGTACTCTTCATACTTACTTTTCTGCTCATATTTCCGTTTTTCTTGATTTGCATCTGGGTACCAGGCTGGAATAAATATGGAAGAAAAATCAATAGATACTGGGCAAGAGCTTATTTTACCTTGATTTACATGCCTGTGAAAATCGAGAATCACTCCCAATACCAAAAAGGCAAACCATACATATATCTCGCCAATCACTTTAGCTATCTGGATATTGCGATGATGGGTTTTATCCCCGGAGATGTACTTTTTGTAGGTAAAGCATCCATTCGCAAAGCCCCCTTATTTGGGTACTATTTCAGAAACCTGCATATAGCCGTAGACCGCGGCAGACTGAGGAGCAGAGCTGAAACCATGAAAAGAGCCGGTGAAGCCTTGGATGCAGGGAGTAGCATAATTATTTTCCCAGAAGGCGGAATCTATACCCAAAACCCACCTGAGATGTTTCCCTTTAAAAATGGTGCCTTTCGCCTAGCTAAAGAGAAACAAATCCCAATCATACCTGTCACTTTATCTTATAATCATCTAATTTTGCCAGACGACGGTAAATTGCTGCTCCATCGCAGACCGGCCAAAATGGTCTTGCACGAGCAGCTGATTCCTTCGGAAAGTGATTCTGATCTAGACTTGAAAAGTAAGTGTTTTGAAGTCATCCAAAATCAGTTAACCATAGACAATACCTTAACATGAAATCGAGCATGTCGGAAGCGACACACAGAGGGATGATTATCTCCCAAGCGAAATTCCATATGGCCTTTATAAGACAAATTATAATCATATGAAATCAAGCATGACCCGAAGCGACACACAGAGGGATGATTATAATTCATGCGAAGATTCCATGTGACCTTAAAAAAAAATTATAAACACATGAAAATAGATCAAAATTCCATCAAAAAAATTGCTCACCTAGCCCGACTGGAATTTGACGAAAGCAGTGCGGAAAAAATGTCCAAAGACATGAGCCAAATTCTGGATTGGGTGGAGCAGCTCAATGAGCTAGATACCAAAGATGTAGAACCGCTCACGACCATGTCTTCAGAAACAAACGTGATGAGAGAAGATAAAATGACCTCTCACCTGGATCACGAAGCTGGGTTGAAAAATGCCCCCAAACGTGATGAAGACTATTTCCGCGTACCCAAGGTATTAGAATAATGCCCCAATCACAGCATCCTAAAAGCTCCGTTTTTCTGAAAGTACTCGCCCTTCTATTGCTTATCCCGGGAGGGCTTTTTGCACTTTACTACTTAATTTTTGATCCACAACCTTATCTCAATTTAGCTCCGGCAAGCTTTCTAGATACGGTAGCCATTCCGTTTGATTGGGTACAGATCGGCCCCATATCCTTTCCCATCAAAGTGGATAATTTTCTGGTCTTTCAAGAATTCAAATCACTCGCCCCAAGTCTGCAAGGCAAGCAATCCCTAGTATTTGCAGGAATAGTGTGGCTGATCAGCGTAGCAGCTTTGACCGTACTCAGCGAGTTCAAAAGACTGTATTTTATTATTGGTGGAGTGATTTGGATAGTCCTTCTTACCCTCAGTGATTTCAACGCGCTAAATATTTATGGTCAAAACACCACCTTTCCGCTGATGATCTTAATGGCAGGCACCTTGATTCCTGTTATTACATTAAACATCTGGGGAACGTATATCCCACTTTTTTTCAAAGGATTACTCCTATTCTCCAGCACTATACTTTCACTCGCTCTGGTACTTTGGCTAAGTCCCATCAAACATCCGGAAATCTACCTCTCCGAGCACTCTTTACTGCTTGGATTTGGGATGGCTATTGCCTGGGTTTTCTGGAACGGGCATAGCGTGATTTCTGGTATTTACATCCTCCTGGCCAGAGCCAACCGCAATATCAAGCTAAATATAGCTGTTCAAATAGCGCTGATCACCTTGGTCTATATTGCCACGCTGATCTTTATTTTACAAGAACTACAAGGAGAGTTAAACCTTCCATTTCCTACTTTCTCCCCTCTATTTCTACTCATCCCTATGGGTGTTTTGGGTTGGATTTCTATCCAAGAAAAAACCAAGCAGAGTGAGCAGTTGATCAGTAGCCCCATGGTGATCAAAACACTTCATATCCTTGGTTTTGGGATGGCTCTCTGGATGGTTTGGAAATTCAAAATCTCCGGAAACCAGCCTGCTGAAGAGCTTTTTAAACATTTATTGACTTATAGTCAGATCGGCTTTTCCCTATTCTTCACCGTTTACCTATTTGCCAATTTCACCTCCATTATGAATTCTGGACAGGCGGTTGAAAAAGTCCTTTACAAACCCTATTCCTTGGTTTACTATCACGTCAGAATCGGAGGATTAATCGGAATGCTGGTGTTGACTACCTATGCGGAAGGCATCATAGGAGTACAGGCTAACGCTATGTCCAGCAACATATTGGCTGATTATTTCTATGAAACTGACCAAAAACTTGAGGCTGGGATCATGTATGAAAATGCATGGATGCGCTATAGAAAAAACCCCAAAGCAAAGAATGCTGTAGCTCATTTGCTATTGGAACAAAATCAACCTTCCCAGGCAAAACTTCATCTGGAGGAAAGCTTTTCGGATGCTCCGCAGGTAGAAAATATCATGCTGCTGAGTGACCGATTGCATCAGGAAAACAATGTAATAGACGCGGCATATTACCTGGAAAGAGGCCTCGCTATTTTTCCAAACAGCCCTCATTTGGCAAATAACCTGAGTTTATTACTTACCAAGCTCAATAAAACAGAACAGGCATTGGCAGTGCTGGAAAGTCTGGAAACAAAAAACCCAGTGCTCCACGCCAATACTTTAGCCCTCAAAACAAAACTTGGTCAGCCATCCATCAGTGCCACTTCAAGCGATGATTTCATCTCCCAGATCAATGAATTGGCCACTTCAAATGCACTGGCGAATAATCCGGCCCAAGAACTTTTACTGGCTTTGAAAGAGAAAGCAGAATCTTCGGACTCACCTATGTTGATTCAGGCGGCTTTGAGAAATGTGTTTTCGCAGAAAAACAGAGAAAACCCTACAGCAGACCTGGCCCTACTGGATAGCCTAGGACAAAAGGAAGAGATGAATCTGTACTTGATGGACATGCAAGAAACAGCTGTGATCAGAAGTCTGGGAGCTGGTCGTGTAACTGAAGCAGTCAAAAACCTCAACGGATTAGCATTCAGAAACCCAAATGATGCAGGTTATTATTTGCAGCTCTCAGGAAGCATTCTTGCGCAAAACCTGGATTTTCAGAAGTCTGCCAATGAATTTATTGCTGCTGAGGAAAAGGGATTTCAGGCATTTGACACGCAGCATTGGAGTATATTTGGACTGGCTGGCATGCCGGACAAGGCCGTAGAAATCCGGGAAAAATATCAGGTACTACTGCCTACCTACCTCACAGAGGAAGGCCCTATTGTGCCGGAATATTTAAACAGCATCAGCACTTTTCACCAGAGTTTACCTGAGAAACTGTACCAACAATGGCAGACAAGTGCCGATTCTGATCTGAAAACGGACATGGCTATTCGGATTATTTCTCATAAAGCTCACGGACTTTCCCAAGGTCAACTGAGAGATTTGGCAGCTTATATCCAAGCAAAAATCGGAGAACAGCAGAACCTACAATCCTTTGTTTCCAATCCTGACTTAGGAAATACAGAATCTATAAAAGCCTTCATCTCCTGGCTGAACACCGGGGAAGAAGCAGCCGCAAACCCATACCTTACACCCTTGATTTTCAGTAAATTAAAATCTTTAAACGACCCTCTCGAACAATATGAACTGCTCAATGCTGCCTCTGAGTTTAACCGGGATCCTATTCTCTGGAAGCATAAAATAGAAGCAGCGCTCGCAGTAGGACTGGACAATTACGCCCAGGCAGCCATAGAGGAATTGGCACTTTGGGTAGCTGAAAACGACCTGAAAGAACTCTTACAGTCAACAAATTGAGGGGAGTTAACGTTTTTTGTACCCATACCTTCTGATTTTTATCCATTGAAACCTTATCTTAAGCAAAATTTTCTACCATGACCAAGATTATAGAAACCCACGAACTTAATAAAACCTACAAAATGGGATCTGAGATTATTCAGGCCCTCAAGTCCGTCTCCATTTCAGTAAACAAAGGAGAATATGTGGCGTTCATGGGACCTTCTGGCTCTGGAAAATCCACCTTGATGAATATCATCGGTTGCTTGGACACCCCTACTTCCGGCACTTATGTCTTGAATAACAAGGACGTTTCTGATATGACTGAAAATGAATTGGCAGAAATCAGAAACAAAGAGATTGGGTTTGTATTTCAGACGTTCAACCTATTGCCTAGAGCAAGTTGTTTGGAAAATGTAGCTCTTCCTTTGGTATACGCGGGCTTGAGCAAGGCCGAACGCGAGGAAATAGCCTTTCAGGCCTTAAGTAATGTAGGCTTAGGCGACCGTACGCAGCACCGCCCCAATGAACTTTCAGGTGGACAGCGACAGCGTGTCGCCATTGCCAGAGCGCTAGTGAACAATCCCAGTATTATTTTAGCGGATGAGCCTACCGGTAACTTGGATACCAAAACCTCCTATGACATCATGGAGCTTTTCCATGACCTTCACTCCAAAGGCAACACCATCATCATGGTGACGCACGAGGATGACATCGCCCACTACGCACACAGAATAGTAAGATTAAGGGATGGACTAGTAGAAACTGACACGGTCAATCCTAATCCTACACGAGGAGCAGCAATGCAAGTCTAAACAGGCATATAAATTCAAATAGATTCTTATTTTTGTCCTTAGAGAAGCAAGGGCAAATCAATGAAAATCTATACAAAAACCGGTGATGAAGGTCAAACTTCCCTTTTGGGAGGTACTAGGGTTCCTAAATTTGATGTAAGAATCGATGCTTATGGCACCGTGGATGAGCTTAATTCCCACATTGGCATGCTCAAAGACCAGGAAGTAAACTGGATGCGTGCTGAGGTCTTGAAGGAAATCCAAGATAGACTCTTCACCATAGGGGCTGATCTGGCGACGGATCCCGCCAAACAAAACGTGAAAAAACCGGATTTACTGGAGTCAGATATCGAAATGCTGGAAAAGCAAATCGATGAAATGGAAAAACCGCTTCCCCCATTAAAGTCGTTTATACTTCCTGGAGGACACCCTTCAGTATCATTTGGCCATCTGGCCCGTACCGTTTGCAGAAGGTGTGAAAGAATCGTAAGTGAGCTGGCAGCGATGGAAGAAGTCTCAGAATTAGTCATCAAGTACTTAAATAGACTTTCAGATTACCTTTTTGTCTTGTGCCGCAAAATGGCCCAAGAGCTCAACGTAAATGAAATAACCTGGAATCCCAGAAAATAATAATTAGCTATCTTGGCACAGCCAGATTAAAGGCAAAACAAATGAAGACACAACTTGCCCTACCGATAACTAAAGTTCAGAACTCTAGACTATCCCAAACAGACTTTTCCAACTTAGCTTTTGGACGCACCATCAGTGACCACATGTTTGTGGCAGATTATAAAAATGGTGAATGGACAGACTTGCGCATTGAGCCCTATGGCCCATTGAGTTTAAATCCTGCCAATGCCACGCTACATTACGGACAGTCTATCTTTGAAGGCTTAAAAGCCTATAGAGATGAAAATGGTAAAATCCTGGTCTTTAGGGCCGATGCCAACTGGAGAAGGTTGAATGAGTCAGCCGAGCGAATGTGTATGCCTGAGCTGCCACAAGAAATCTTCATGGAAGGCCTTACCCAGCTTATAGATTTAGATAGAGGTTGGGTACCTACTGCCAAAGGAGCTTCATTATATGTGCGACCTTATATGTTTGCCACAGATGATTACATAGGAGTGAAACCTTCAGACACCTACAAATTCATCATCTTGACCTGCCCGGTAGGCAACTACTACAGCAAGCCTGTAAGCGTAAAAGTAGAAACTAACTTCACCAGAGCAACTGAAGGAGGTACAGGAGCTGCTAAAACTGCTGGCAATTATGCCGCATCCCTCTACCCTGCTCTCCAAGCTCAAAAAGCCGGATATGACCAGCTGCTCTGGACCGATGGCAAAAGCCATAGCAAGATAGAAGAAAGTGGCACCATGAACATCATGTTCAAAATCAACGGTACACTGATCACTGCCCCTACCAATACAGGGACCATACTGAAAGGAATCACCAGAGATTCCGTGATCCAGTTGGCGGCAGATTGGAACCAACCCTTAGAAGAGCGGTTTTTGACTGTATCTGAACTGGAGACAGCACTAATCGAAGGCACCTTAGAGGAAGCCTTTGGCACAGGTACTGCAGCCACCATAGCACATGTACAGCGCATCAACGTAAATGGAAAGGACTACCTCTTGCCGGAAAAACCTCAGGATGCATTTTCTCACAGGGTATTGGCCGAGCTAGACGGAATCAAATATGGGCAGGTAGCCGATCCGCATAATTGGATCATAGCTATCTGATATAAGTTTAACCAATTAAAAAAGGCTGTCTATTAAAAATAGGCAGCCTTTTTTACATTCAGCGCAGCTGGTAGAGAAGCGTACATCATCTGCTATAAACCCGTCTTTTGCATTAGGTTTCGTTATGAGGGCAGCAATTGCAATAAAATCAGGCTGTTTGGAGACTAAGGCATCCCATACTTAAGGGATGGTGCCCCTGCCTGACCGGTAGGCAGGGGCACAAACGGCAACGTAGCATCTGATTTTGAAGTAATTACTAGCCCTAAAAGAATCGCAAATGCATAAGGTAGGTTAAAAGCCATAAGCCTTCTAGAATCTGGTAAGTAAGGAATAGCTGCTTGGGTCTGCTGAGCAGATGAGACAAGGTGTGAAGCTAACCTGCAAATCTGAGCATAGCCCTTATTGAGACACCGTATTGAAGTAAAATAAAAGAACTATGCAGAATTTATCCTGTAAAATTGAACGAATTATTAAATTTTAAGAAAATACAGCATGATTCTTTACTCATTTTACATTTATTTAGAGTAATGAATCTGAGCACCATAAACCACCCAAATGAAGGGACAACTATCAAGCAAGCGAGATTTCATGTGGTTTATCTTTCTCCAAATTTAAGCGCATGAAATATCTAGTAGTTTTTTTCCTTTTATTCGCCGCTTCTTTCTCCGGATTCGCCCAGTCTACCGATTTTGTATTATTGAAAAGAGGAGCCAACCAAAAATCTCAGATCCGCTATTATCCAGGAGAGGAAATCACTTACAAAAGCACAAAAATCGATTACTTCATCACAGATGTCATCGTGAGCATAGATCAGAATTTCATCTACCTGCGTGAAAACATCCTTTCACCTGATGCCATTACTGAAATCGATATTCGCAAAAAGGATAAACGAAACGGAACCTTGGGTGCCATGAATGCGCTTGTACTCGGCGCCGGAGTGATTTTTCTAGGTGCAGAATCCATCAACAGCATCTACCACGACAAGGAGTTTTCCATAGATAAAGGAGTGGGACTCACCTCGGCCATTCTGATCGGTACCGGTCTGGCCATGTTGCCCTTACGCTACAAAATCTTCAAAAACCAGGGCAGAAACAAGATCCAGCTGATCCAAATGCGCATGGATTAATCGAACTTAACTGGCAAAAGCGGATATTTTTTCTGACTTTTGCAACCTAAATTTTACACCCTAGACAGATGACTTCAGAACAACTGAAAGACTTGAAAGCCCGCACTTCGGCTTTGAGGAGGTATCTTTGACTACGATCGTAAGAAAGTAGAAATAGAAGACCTAGAGGCCGTATCGGCACAGCCGGAATTCTGGAACGACCCAGATGAGGCAGAAAAAACCATGAAACAGATTCAGGCCAGAAAAGCCTGGACAGGAGCCTTCGAAAATTTGAATAAAATCATCGAAGACCTAGACGTGCTCTATGAATTTTATAGCGCTGAGGAGGTCTCTGAAGAGGAAATCAAATCTGAATACGCCAAGGCAGAAGATGCTGTTCAAGAACTGGAACTGAAAAAAATGCTTTCCTCTCAGGAAGATCAGCTCAATGCTGTCCTGGAGATCAACCCCGGAGCTGGAGGCACTGAGTCAAACGATTGGGCTTCCATCCTGATGCGTATGTACATCATGTGGGGCGAAAAGAATGGCTATAAAGTGAAAGAAGTAGATGTGCAGCCAGGCGAGGTGGCAGGAATCAAATCCTGTACACTGGAATTCGAAGGGCCGCTTGCCTATGGATTTCTAAAATCCGAAACAGGCGTACACCGCTTGGTAAGGATCTCCCCTTTTGACTCTGGCGGAAGACGACATACTTCCTTTGCCTCCGTCTATGCCTACCCTGAAGTGGATGACTCCATAGAGATAGAAATCAACCCTGCCGATGTTGAGCTGCATACCTCCCGCTCTGGCGGTGCAGGTGGACAGAATGTAAACAAGGTAGAAACCAAGGTGCAGTTGACCCATAAGCCCACCGGAATCGTGGTAGTCTGCCAGATCGAGCGTTCGCAGCTAGCCAACCGGGAAAAAGCCATGCAAATGCTAAAATCCAGGCTGTATCAGCTAGAACTGGAGAAAAGAAATGCAGAAATCGCCAAAATAGAATCCTCCAAAATGCGTGTGGATTTTGGGAGCCAGATCCGGAACTATGTCCTTCACCCCTATAAACTGGTGAAAGACAACCGAACCGGACATGAAACTTCCGATACCCAGCATGTGCTGGATGGAGGTTTGAATGAGTTTATGAAGGCATTCTTGCTGGCGCAAAGCGAAGAACAGGCGAGTAAAGAGTAGGTGGTTTGCTACCTCAGACTTATTTCAATTAACATAGCAAGGCCGGGGTAACTCCCGGCTTTTCTTGTTTATTATAGCTTGGTCGCCTTCGGATCTGCCTTTTGAGAACAGGGTCGTGGGGTTGATCAGCTCCTTTATCTGCCATGGGTTGCACCCATGGTTATTGAGAGGTTTGATCCCTTCGGGATCGTTTGATCGGCATGGTTTTTCGCCTGCGACCCACGACCACGAAGTGGTCCAACTTTTCAATACCTGTGCGCTGTGGCGTAACCGCGGGTGCAACCCGTGGATCTGGGAATAATGATGGGACATGGCACCATCAAAAGGTTGGAGGTTCTTTACTATGGGTACTTTAAGCTAGCTACTAATTTTTCTTATTTTCGTGCCATACATGCGAAAACCACATTCCTTTTTCAGCCTTGATTTTTCTTTGCTCTGCCTGAGTTCATTTCTCTTTTTCGCTTCTTTCAATATGATTATCCCGGAGCTGCCGGCGTATCTGGATAACATGGGCGGCGCGGAATATAAAGGCTTGATTATTTCTCTTTTCACACTTTCGGCAGGATTGTCTAGGCCTTTCAGCGGGAAACTGGCAGACAAAATCGGGAGAATCCCTGTGATGATGATCGGAGCTTCTGTGTGCTTTGTGGTAGGTTTGCTTTATCCTTTGCTCAGCTTCGTAGGTGGGTTTCTTTTCCTCAGGTTTGTGCATGGTTTCTCTACGGGCTTCACCCCTACTGGTGCTTCGGCGTATGTGGCAGACCTGGTTCCCTATCAGAAACGTGGAGAAGCTATGGGACTGTTTTCTCTTTTTGGGTCGCTAGGAATGGCCGCAGGACCGGCTGTAGGTGGATATTTGGCGACCATATTTACTATAGATACCGTTTTCTATGTCTCTGCATTCACTGCTATATTTTCGATTTTGATCTTATGGAGATTGAAGGAAACCCTTCCCCGCAAGGAAGCAATTTCCTGGAA
This sequence comes from Algoriphagus sp. TR-M9, assembly GCF_027594545.1. Classification (NCBI taxonomy): domain Bacteria; kingdom Pseudomonadati; phylum Bacteroidota; class Cytophagia; order Cytophagales; family Cyclobacteriaceae; genus Algoriphagus; species Algoriphagus halophytocola. Next base: position 2,289,602 of record NZ_CP115160.1, read on the forward strand.
AATGCTTCAGTTGAACAGAGATGAGATTATCGAGAAAAGGGTGCTTGTTCCTTCCGAGATACTTTTCTTATGCTGTTTTTCTTTTGGAGTGGTCCTGACCATCATCCCTGATTTTTCAACCTATCTGGGAATAGCTAATAAAGGCTTGTTTTTCGGGATTTTCACTCTTTCCTCCCTGGGAATCAGATTACTGGCAGGAAAAACCTCTGATCGCTTTGGACGGGTCCCCGTTATGCGTGCAGCATGTTTTACACTGGTCTGCGCCATGCTGTTACTTGGATTGTCAGACAGCAAAGTCCTAATGATGTGCTCCGGGGTTCTTTTTGGATGTGCCGTGGGTATGTACTCTCCCACTACGGCAGCTTGGGTGGTGGACCTTTCCATTAACGAATTTAGAGGCAGAGCATTGGCTACCATGTACATATTCTTGGAGGCAGGCATAGGAATAGGAGCGCTGGCCTCAGGCTTTCTTTTTGCAAACAATCCTGAAAACTTCCAGCTCGTGTTTTTTACCAGTGCCGGATTTGCTGGACTGGCATTTGTGGCTTTGTTTTTTGTAAGAAGATCCCCGGTGAATTGATGGTGTTATTTCCCGCAGATTTACTCAGATCTAAATCGTAGGTTGACGCAGTTTTTTTGATAATCCAATACAATCTCAGCGATTATCTGCCACTTTTTCTGCGAATATCTGCGGGAAGAAAATCTCTCAGTAGCCCAAGTACGAGCTAACTCTCGGTATTGGTATGATCTCTTGCTGTCTCCCATTGTAATAGGTCACTTTTTGACCGTCAAACAGGGCTCCTTCTTCCAGCATTATTCTCACATCCTTGTTCCACTCCGGCACAAAAACCACTGCATTCAATTCTATCGCATAGCCAGTATAGGCATGCAAAGAAAAATCTCCTGCCCCTGGGGTATCGCCTTGATTATCCCACATGCCAATGGTGGGACCCGCAGAATGCCCATAAAACCCCAAAGGATGGGTATAAATACTTCCTCGTATGCCTTCTTCATCCATTGCTTTGCGTGAGGCTCTAAGGATTTCATTCCCTGTTCTTCCTGTCACAAAATTGGAAGTCAGAATATCCTGAACCCGGTTCCCCTGCTTAAAGGCTTTTTGCAAGTAGTCCGGCACCTGGGTTTCTCCCGCTTTCAGCACATAGGCCATTTCCTGCGTATCAGTATTTAACCTTAGGTAAGAAATCCCAAAGTCCACATGGAGCAAGTCTCCTGGCATAATCACAGAATCAGGTGCCTTGCTCGCAAAGTCTCTGTTTTGCTCCTTATTTTCCGGATCTGCTCGCTGAATATCCACCGATGGATGAAACCAAGTATCCAGTTTCAGTTCTTTGATCCTCTCCCGGTACCACCAGACCACATCATCGGTAGTGGTCACTCCGGGAGTAATCACTGCTTCGGAAAGCCCCTCTGCCACGATGGCATGGGCGATTTCTTGAATGTGCTTGTAAGTAGCCATTTCAGGCTGAGTTCTAGTCTCTAACCAGCGAACAGCCAAGGTCTGCGCGGAAACCACCTTTGATTGGAGGTTTTCTGGCAAGTATTTTAGAAAAACCTGATGCTCATGGGTGGTCAAACCGTCCGCATGACCATAGTCTTTGGAATAGTTCAAGCCGATCTTCTTTGGATTTTTCGAGGAAATCAAGTCCATTAGAGCTTGCCATTGATCAGGTTGGCTCTCCGGATCCCAAGCTCTTTTGAAAGATTTGCCTACGTCGTAGCGAGCCACTGCATAAGTTTCCACAGGAGCATTTGCCGCAGGCTGGTACATCACCAAAATAGTACGTCTTCTTGCTGCATGCCAGGTGGCAGGAAGCATGGTTCGGATTACCGGATCTTCGTTGTACTCCCGGGAAATCACCACCCACATATCCACCTCTGTCTCCGTCATCAGCTCCGGCAGTAGGTTCTCAATCCGGTATTCCAGCCAGTTATCTATCACCTCTGCTTGCTCCCGCTGGGTGAGAACTGCACTATCTTGTGCATATACAAGGGAGGAAATCAATAAAACTGAGCAAAGGTGGAGTAACTTTTTGATCATAAGACGGTGGATTAGTCCTGAAGATAAAACAAAAAAGCTAGAATTGCGGAAAGGGTAAAAAAGTGCATCAAGATACCGGAACTGCAGGATCATTTGCTTGGATCATGCGATTACTCAATTTATGAAACCTGTAAAACAACACCACTGCTGTCACACTCAGACCGATCAGCAGCCCGTACCAGATTCCCCGTTCAGCAAAACCTAGTTTGAATGCCAAAATATAGCCCAATGGAAGGCCTATCACCCAGTAAGCTACCAAGGTAATCAAAGTAGGAAACCGCACGTCTTCCATTCCTCTAAGCACCCCCAACCCTGCGACCTGTATCCCATCCGAAAGCTGGAACATCCCCGCTATAATCAGCAAGGAAGCAGATAAGGCAATGACTTCAGCATTGTCTATATAGAGCGTGGGAAGGTAAAATCTCATTAAAATGAAAATCAATCCTGTGATGGCCATAAACACCAAAACCATCCCAAAAACCACCATCCCAGCCTCTCTCATACTTTTGAAATTAGCCCGGCCAATTTGGTTACTGACACGGATCATGCCTGCGGTACTAAGCCCAGACACCATCATGTAGCTTACAGATGCCAGATTGATCGCGATCTGATGAGCAGCCAGAGCATTGACACCTATCCACCCCATCATGATGGCAGCCGTACTGAATGCACTAACCTCAAAGATGTACTGAAACCCTGTGGGAACGCCTATTTTCAAAATTCTATTGAGCAGCAAAAAGCGTAGTTTCCCTATACCCAGTTGAAGGTTAAACACGCGATACCGTTTAGAGCGCATCACGTATATACCCATGGCAAAGGGCATCATGACTCTGGAGATCAAAGTGGCCAAGCCTGCACCATTCAAACCCATTTCCGGTGCGCCCAGGTTACCGTATATCAACACCCAGTTGAGAAAAACATTGACCAGATTGCAGAGAATCGTGACATACATGGCCTGCTTGGTCTGGGATATACCCTCCGCCAACTGCTTAAATGACTGGAAAATCATAAATGGCAGAAGAGACGCTGTGATGATGAACAAGTAAGGCACGGTCAGCTTCACCACCTCCTCAGGCTGATCCAAAAAATGTAATCCTTGAGCCAAGCCCACCACTACTACTGTCAGCAAAATGGCTGTGGTAATGTTGATCCAAAGCCCATGCTGAAACAGGTGACCGATTCGCTTGAACTTCCCCTTTCCTTCCGCCACAGATACCAATGGAGTAATCCCCATAGAAATCCCCATTCCAAACATCATGATGACAAAAAATATGCTATTTCCCAGAGAAGCCGCCGCCAAAGGAACTGCCCCCAAGCGCCCCACCATCATACTATCCGCAACACCTACCAATACCTGCCCCAGTTGGCTGAGTACCACCGGAAAAGCCAGCGTAAAAGTGGTTTTAAAATGATCCTTGATTGTCATGCTAAAGCTCTAGTAATCTTGCTGCCTTGAGAACTCCTGCTATGCTAATAGCATCGGTAATCCTCCCATCCATTACCATTTCCAGCACATCAGCAAATGGTAGTTTCCTAATCTTCAAAACCTCAGTTTCCTCAAATTCAGTTTCACCCTGGGTCAGTTCTTGTGCTAGATACACAAATCCCACCTCGTCGGTTACGGAGTTGGAAGTATGGATTTTCATGATTTCAGTCCATTTTCCTGCGGTCAGGCCCGTTTCCTCCTTTAACTCCCGCTTGGCACTGTCTAGCTGATCCTCTTCTAAAGGCCCTCCTCCCATGGGGATTTCCCAGGCATACTCATCTAGAGTATATCTATACTGACCTATTATCCAGGTGTTATTATCCGCATCTATAGGAATTATGCCCATCGCCCGGTTTTTGAAATGCACCTTGCCATAGACCCCTGCATTCCCGGCAGGATTGATGATGTTGTGATGCTCCACTTGGATCCATGGATTTTCATAGATCTGGGTTATTTTTTGCGTTTTCCAGGGGTTTTCCTCCATTTTTTTCAAAAAAAAAGGGTGACAAAAAGCCACCCTTTAGCATTTATTACTGACTGATTAAGCCGGGATTGGCATTACTTTAGAATCCTTAAAAGTAGAAAGAATCACCATGGATTGCATGGAATCTACTTCTTTGATTTCGGACACTTTTTCAAGCATCAGCTTCTGATAGGCTGTGATGTCTTTGGCGATGATTTTCAAAATAAAGTCACCAGTACCGGTGATGTGATGACACTCAATCACCTCTGGAATAGTATTGATTTCACGCATGAAAGCATCAATATTTGCTTTGTTGTGACCGATCAAGCTCACTAGAACAAAAGTACTCACGCCCAATCCGATTTTTTCAGGGTCTAGTTTAGCATGATAGCTTTTGATGATTCCTGACTGCTCTAGCTTCTTGACACGCTCCAGCGTGGGAGCAGGAGAAAGTCCTATATCCTTGGAAAGCTGAGCATTGGTGATTTTGGCATTGGCCTGAAGGATTTCAAGTATCCTTCTATCTATTTTATCAAACTTTATTCTTACGCTATGATCCATGATCTCTTGCATTTACAAAATTTTATATGGTGCAAAATTAATATAAATGATGATTGTTTTAAACCATTCATCAGAATTTTAAACAGGATTATCGAAATTTTCTAAATAATTATCTCTAATTGAGCGAACAATCCTACTAAAATTCAGTGCTCACTGAGAAAAATTCAAATTTTCTCCTGTTCTAAGTTCTTAAAACGTCGAGACCGGAATTAAAGTTTATTCTTTTTGATAAATTCCCGGGCTTCCTTGTGAGCAGGGTGCTTACGCTTGGCATATTTCTTCACCTTTTTGAAGTAATCTTTGGCCAAGTCTTTCTGTCCATCCTCACTCGCCATTTTGCCCAGCTGAACCAAGGAATAGAGGTAATACCCACTTTCCTGTGATTCTGATTCCTCACCGAAAGAAAGGGTTCTGAGGTAAAATCTTTTGGCTTCTTCACGATTCCCCATCCGCTCATTGAACTGAGCCAGGTAGAAAGCTGCATACCGACCGCTGTTTGATTCATAGCCAAAGGTATTTGAATCTATTCTTTCCAATATCTGCTCAGATTCCTCCACTGCTTCTATCCATCTCCCCACTGTATAAAGGTGCCTGGCATAGGACCTGTGGAAATAGGGGTTATTTGGAAACTTATGATGCAAATATTCTGAGATCTGAAGGGCTTTGAAAGGTTCCTTTTCCTCAGAAGCATAAAGCCTGAACAAAAAGTACTGCGCTTCCACCCGGGTGTAAAAGGCATTGTTTGCAACTTGCTCTAGCTGCTGTAGCCCAAGTTCCTTGCTACCTTTCGGGAATAAAGCCATGACAGGTTTCAGCAAAGGATAATTATCCGGAATCCACACTGAGAAATAATTAAAAAGCGCATCCCCTAGAAGCAATTCAGGATTAAACTCCTCTTCCCCCCTGCTCAGGTCCATGTATTTCAGGGCATTTCTTCCGGCCCAGGCCGCTTTGGTCCAGCTTTTCCGCTCAGAATATAATCTGGATTGAAAACCATAAGATGCCGCAAGGAAAAAAGCGGCCTCTTTGTTGCTTTCATCTGCATCAAACATCGCCTCTGCTTTTTCTATGGCTCTGTCCAGGTATTTGACGAATATCTCGTCATACTTTTCATTGGAAACGTCCACCTCTATTCTCCACCAATAGCCCAAGGCTACCAGAAACTCGGGAAGTGGGTGATTAGGGTATTGGTGGGCAAGCACAGCAAAATCGCGCTCAGCCGTAGCAAAATCAAAGTTGTACATGCTGTTGATGGCCGTGGTAATCCTAAATTGCAGACCTTTATCTAGGAGCAGGTACTTAGGAGAGGAAGAAATGAGAGAATCCTCCGTGTCTGCCTGCGCAAAAACACCTACCATCCCGGCGAACCACATAACTACCAATAAGCCTACTCTTTTCAACATAGTAATCTTTCCAATTAAGCGCCAAAATTAGTTCTAATCCCAAACAAAATTTTAGATTTGACCAAGATTCCTCCTAAAAATGGCTAAAACTCTTTCTCCAGAAGCACAACGTCTGAAAGACCTGATAGATTTCGATAAACGGATTTATTTTTTCGTCCTGGTATTTCTCTTCCTTTTGATCCGCTATTTGACTAATAGTCTGATCATTGAGGCCATACCCGATTCTCAAAACCTGGAAGCCAGAGGAGATTTTATGATTTTTCACATTTTCAATGCGCTCAATTACCTCTGGACACCATTTGCCTTACTTTGGAAATTTACCGTCATCGCATTTCTGTTTTGGCTGGGCGCATTTATGATAGGTTATAAAGTTCCCTATAAGGAGCTCTGGCAGTTTGCGCTGATTGCTGAGCTGGTTTTTGTATTCCCAGAGCTCATTCGTCTCTTGGTCTATATCGCACCTGACTCCTCGGTCACTTATATGGAAATCGATGAATACAGGCCACTATCCTTACTGGCACTGCTAGGGCCGGTAAATGTCTCCCCACAGTTTCATTATGCTTTTGCTACTATCAATATCTTCGAAATCATGTACGGGATTCTCTGGATGTATGGATTTCATATGATCAGTAGAAGGCCGCTATCCCAGAGCGCAATAGTGGTTGCCATTAGCTATTTCTTACCACTGGCCATCTGGCTCACCTGGTATATAATGGTGTATAGAGGCTAGCAAATGGGTTTTGAGCCTAAAGCATGCCAGCATTTCACACCTGTCTTCGCCCTACTGGCTAGTTGTACAAGGAAATTTGGATTACTGGAAACTTGCGGAGCATCAGTTAATTTTATTTCTACTTACTTAAAACCTAACTGCTCCATCTTGCTTCGCTGGCCAAGGCTGACTGCAACATTGATCCTGTTCCCTGTGGTGCAAAAACACGCTTCGCAATCTTGCTGGCCCCCTTCATCTGTAATGGAAATCACTCTGGCCCCCTTTATGCCTTCAGCAAGCAAGTAGTCCTCTACAGCTTCTATAAGCTCTCCTTGGGTACTGCTGGAACTCGAAATCCAGGGATCAGAACAGGCCGTTTGATCATAATAGAATTCTTCTACATTTAAGGGGCTTTCATCTTGACAGCTTTGGAAAAGAAGGAAGCAAAACAGGAAAAGTACTAGCTGATATTTCATGGATACGCTTTTTACCTCAAGACGAAAAAAAAGGCTGAACGCTACTGTCCAGCCTGAATACTTGGGTTTAACCAAAAAGCTTCTCCAAAATCTTATACGTAATCAGATAGGTAGGTCTTACTCCCTCCATACCCAAAGCGCCTGAAGCAAGTGTACTCCCTGTTTCCAGGGGATTGTCTGAGGCATAGTAGGCATAAAGCACTTTTACATTGCTGCGGATGGATCTCCTGATTTTTGATGCGGATTGAATGGCTTTTTGGTAATGAGCTCCTTCCATTTCCAAACCGACCACCTTCCAGGAAGATTGCATGAAATAGGTAAGGATATCTTTATTCTGCAGTGAGGTACCCAAAACAGTAATCATAGGTCCGGAATAAACGCCTAAACCAAAGCCTTCGAAATCAGCCTTTTTAAATTCATTTCGGAATGGATAGTTATCTGCAGTTCCTTCAAAAACGTGGGCATTGGGAATCATCAGATCTCCCTTGCCACCATACAGAATACCGGCTTTGCCCATGATAGCCGTAGATATCACATCTAGAGGAATGGATTTACCATCTTTTTCATAAGGCTTCAGCAATTCATCAAAACACTCATAAGCCTGCTCTCCAAAGGCATAATCCATGACCACGAATACCGGTCGCTTTTCTTTTTCCAGGGGCAATTTGACACCAGGAATCAACTCTTCCTGCTCTAGCTGAGCAGTATCGATGATCTGGGCTCCTATATTTGTCCCTGACAAGTCTGGCAAATCAATAAACCCATGTTTCTTGGCATAAGTTGAAATTGCCCTTCCTTTATTGTTTTTGGCATTAACTGAGATATCCATCACCACCGATTCCAGCTCCTCATAGTCTTTTAGACCCAAAAGCTGTACTCCATAAATCGTATTGACTACAGAGTGAAGATTAGCTGAGATAATATGAATCGGCCGCTCTAAAAGGTCATTTTCATCCAGAGCCTGCTTGATTCTACCTGCCCACTGTTCCCCGTACACGTGATGCCCTACTCGCTCTCTCAGTGTGGTGGAAAATGAAATTTCCCGATCCAATCCCTTATTGCTTTCTTCCTGGGCCAGTTTGCCCATGTGGTAGATGATGGAAAACAAGCTATTGGAATTACTGCTTTTTTCGAATTTATCTACAGCCTTGATGGTTTCTTCATAAGTTCTACCTATCAAATGGCTGAGGTAGGCACTTGCTGCCTCCTTTTCAAATTCCTCACCGGCTTTTTCCTTTTGCACAAACTCCTCCAGCATCAGCCAGTTATTGGAAATCTTACCTTTTGGATCTGTACTGTTGGCAAAAATCTTATTGGATTCTATATACAGAAAAGTGAGGTGAGTCAGGATATCGTAGATATCAGAGCGTCCGCGGGTCATCTCCACATACATGACCTGATCATCCAGCCTATAGCAATTCCGTTTTCTTTTGGAGGGAACTATGGCCTCCATTTTAGAAGATTCGTATCCCTCTCTGCTGATGAGACGTACCAGCCTACACTCTTCTATGCCTCTAGGTAGGCGCTCCATCACGTATAGCAGCCCATCTAGCTCGACCTTTTCTTGATCAGTGACCAATCCATAGATTTCAGGACTCAAAATCCGTAAAGCATCAACCAGACTTTCACCGGATATCCCCATAGGCTTGTAACTGCCGCGGGTAAAAAGATGTCTCATGGTGATGTACAATCGCTCGATAGCGGCTCTAGATTCGTGGGCTCTAGTTCTTTCCATAGTGCAAATAGCTTTTGCAGGGCAAAAATACAGAAATTATTCGTAGTTAGCTGTTGAATATTAACCTCAATAAACCTGCGGCAGGTATCCCTTCCCAAATTAATTTCCGCTACTCCTTTACTTTTTCAGCAAAAAACCGCTTGAGCTTATCCACTTTTGGCTGGATCACAAACTGGCAATAAGGCTGTGCTGCATTTTGGTTATAAAAATCCTGATGCTCCTTCTCGGCAGGGTAAAAATTAGAAAAGGGAGTAATCTCCGTCACGATTGCTTTGTCAAAAACACCGGCTTCATTGAGTTGCTTTTTTAGATTAGTGGCTATCTGCTGCTGCTCCGCAGTATGATAAAATATGGATGATCTGTACTGTGGTCCCTGGTCAGCTCCTTGTCTATTCAGTGTAGTGGGATCGTGGGTAGCCCAGAAAACTTCCAATAGTTCTGTTAAGCTGATCGTTTTTGGGTCAAAAACAACTTGGATCACTTCGGCATGTCCTGTGGTTCCGCTGCAAACTGCATGATAACCCGGATTCTCTACAAATCCCCCGGCATAGCCAGAGATGACTTTGTCCACACCCTTCAATCGCTGAAAAACAGCCTCCACACACCAAAAACACCCAGCTCCAAGGGTGATTAGAGATTTTCCTGCCGGAATACTTACTGAAGTTTGGGGAAGGTTTAATTCGTTTTGCATGACTTTTTATCCTTTAGCCTAGCAACCCTACCTAAGCTTTTAAAGTTTAGATTTGGAACAAATTTTCTTATCCATTATAGCATGCCCGTTTGGTGCGACATCCCTAGGGAGTTTAAGAATTTCCAATAACCCCTCCTTTTCCATCTGAAGTAGTTCCAGCTCCAGCTCATCTAGAAATTGCTCCCAATCCTCAGGAAACATATTTTGCAATGGCTTTACTGCTGGAAAATCACGATTTCCACTAGCTCTGATGGTCTGAAGAATCGCTGTCCGAAGCACCTCCATCGATGGATTATTTACATACCATCACAAAGGCCGGAGGCAGATTCTTTAAAGTAAAACTCGTACTCACCTTATTAAAATGCTTTTTGAACAGATTTTTCAACAAGTAAGAATAACAAATCTGAATGAAGTAGCCACTTTGGCTTAACGCTGATTTTGAACTGGATAGAATGGCATCTTTCACATCCTGCGGAATAAAACTAAAAGGCAAGGATGACAAAATATAATCCGCCTTTTTACCATCTAAATACTTGTGGATATTTTCTGCTGAATCATTGATGATGCGGACATTGGACTGTGGGAATATTTTCTCCATAGAGTCACAAAATGATTTGCTGATCTCAAACACTAAAAGTTCCGCATCAGGATCCATTCGCTCTACTATTCCCTGAGTAATGCTACCATCTCCCCCTCCTAACTCCACTATGAGTTTGGCACCATTCAGCTGAGCATGTGATAACATCTTATTTACCAATGCCTTGGAGCTAAATGTGACCGCTCCCGTTGTGCTTAAATTGCTGTACAACTCCAGCAATAAATCTGATTTACCCATATATTATTAAATTCTCCGCTTGAAGATACCCGATTTTGCCCTATCTTTTCAGCCATCACCCGAAAAGTTAACGAGTAAATATGGCCCAAAAGGCTGAAATACGTTCCCATCTACCCGCTAAAATTCAATCTACATTAACCAATTTCTGGTCTATGGGATTGGTTTTCTCCCTATTAGTCTTTGGGTTAAGAGCCATGGAAACCTTCGTGGTTTTCCGTTCACACCCATTGAAAATTTCCACTTGGGATATTTTGATCCCAGCTATCATAGAGGATCTGCACTGGATCTTGTACTTTTTAGGGTTGCTGTTCATTTTCCATGTCATTCTATCGCTGATCAGTATCAGCATCGCGCGATGGTTCAGTTTAACCGGGATGATTTTGGCTGTTCTGATTCAGGCTTCCTTGATCCTATATTTTCAAAAAACACTGCTCCCTCTTGGCAAGGATATGTTTGCGTACAGTATGAGCGATATCCGGTTGATCTTAATGACCTCAGGGGTGCTTAATTTTTTCACCATTGCCGGCGCCATCCTGTTGATCGCTGGATTGGTGTTCCTTTTTAATAAGGTTAGAAAAAAAGCCTCCTTTCATTTGAAAACGGGTTTAGCTCTGAGCATAAGCACGTATTGGTTTCTGCTGGTGCTTTATTTTCTGCCCAATGCTGAATACGATAGTGCCAATGAGACCAAGTTTAATATTGAGCTCAATAAGTCAAAATACCTTACCGAACAGACATTTGACTACCTGATGTACCCCAGCGAGTATTATTTTGATTTTTATTTACAGCCATCTGGCAAGGGACTTTTTGTTCAAAAAGAATTTACCGATCCCAACTATCCTTTCCTGCACAAAGCAGCGTATCCAGATGTCTTGAGTCCTTTTTTTGACAGTTTGGACACTGCCCCCGACCTTGTATTTATTCTGGTAGAAAGTTTGGGAAAAGCCTACTCGGGCAAGGACGCCAATCTGGGAAGCTTCACTCCTTTTCTGGACAGCCTGGAGCAGCATAGTCTAGTTTGGACCAATGCTATTTCCTCTACAGGAAGGACATTCGGGCTATTGCCTGGGGTATTTGCTGGATTGCCCTTTGGGGAAAGAGGTTTTCTGGAGCTTTACGAAAATTACCCCCACCATGAGAGTCTGATCAGTATATTAAATCAGAATGGCTACGAAAGCAGTTTTTTCATAGGATCAGATCTGAAGTTTGATCACGAGGATAGTTTTCTGGAATACTCCAATCTAGACTTCACTATAGACTCCAAAAACTTTGGCAGTACTTATGAAAAAATGCCTGCAAACAATGGCTTTAGCTGGGGGTATGGGGATAAGGAAATCTTCAGTATAGGGCTGGATTATTTCTCCGAACTAAGCGAAGCCCCACAACTGAGAATATTCCAGACAATCACCTCACATGACCCCTATTTGGTGCCCGAGCGGGAAAGCTATCTCCGTAAATTTGACGAGCACATTAAATCCTACCTGCAACTATCAGATCAGGAAATCACAGAATATACCCAATACAGGGATATCTACATGACCGTGATGTATGCGGATGATGCCATCAAAGATTTCATCACTTCATATAGCCAGTTGCCAGAATTCAACAACACCATATTTATAATCACCGGAGACCACAGGCTGCCGGAGATCCCCATGGCTTCACGTCTGGATAGATTTCATGTGCCACTGATGATCTATTCCCCATTGATCCAAAGACCTACTTATTTTAAGGGATTGAGCAGTCATTTCGAGATTACACCTTCTTTATTGTCATTTCTAGATGCTCAGGTTGAAATTGATTTGCCGGAGCAAAATACCTGGATGGGACAGGTATTGGATACGGCTCAGGTATTTCAGTCCAACTTAGTGATGCCACTTATGCGCAACAAAAACCAATTGGTGGACTTTTTGGATGGAAATTACTTCCTTTCAGACGATCAGCTATTTGTAATCACAGAAGGACTGAATATAGACCCGGTAGACGATCAATTAGTTAAAAATAAGCTGGTGGGAGAATTTGAAGACTTCAAAAACAAAAATAACTATACCATACAAACCCGAAAACTCCTTCCACCACAGTTTTAAAATCAATGATCTTTTGCCTGATAAGCTCTCTCCAGCACTTGTGAAAGAAGCGGATAATAATAATTCCAGAAAAAGCTTCTTCGGTCCGTATAATCTGTGACCAAGTAAAAACCTCTCCAAAAAACCGGCAACCCCATGAATCTAGCTGATCCAGCTGAGTTTCTCAGGTCAGCAAAATCTCCCGCAAAGTAATAATGCTGCCCCTCGCCTAGATCTCTCACCACGGCAGCCGGGAAAAACCTTGGCAATCCCATATCTCTGAGCTTTTGCTGCCCTAGCGTAGTGGGAGAAATGTCGTAGTAAGAGATCACTTGGTACTCCCGCTCTATCAGGATAATATCAAACCAATCCGGGTAAGGCACCAGTTCAGGAAGCTTAAAACCATGTTGATTGAACTGCTGTGTCCGGATCATAGGAGTTTCCCCTTCATAATCAATGGAATTGGAAAAAACCTCCACCTGACCATTTTCATGGACAAATACCAAGCCCGGGCCATTTGGCACCCAGGTATTCTCATGCTGATCTACATATTGCTGAACTAGCCAATTTGGAAGATCTTGATTCACTGTAGTGTCCATCTCATCAAAATATCTGGCGATCCAGCCAGTCCATTTGAGTCCCATGAGGTTTTCAAATTCCGCACGAATGCCTGGCCTGGTCGGAGAGGCCATGGTATTAAATTCGGCAATGATAGTTTTCTTTTGTGCAATGCTTTCACGAATCAGGCTAATATCTGAGCGGTCCAGTCCACCATAGATTTTTTCAGATATTCCTTGACTGTTTTCGCTGTTAAAGTCTTCGGAGTAGACCCCATAGGTATCCGCTAGGTATAGCACATCCAGTTCCTTGGCTTTTTTCTGAATATCTCCTTCCGACCAATTAGAAAAATCCCAAACCCGGCCATGCGAATCAGAATCATCCGGGTGAAAACCAAAATAATCCCTATCTGCTGACTTATATTCTCCTGCTTCACCGCTAAACTTCAAATGCTCTATAGTCCAAAAAATAGACTGATGTTCCTGATAAGTAGCGCTGGGCACAGTTTTGTCTAGAACCACTATTTCCAGATTCTTCTCTGGAAAAACCAGCCAAACAAAATAGCTCACCAAAGGCAGAACAATCACTAAGGCAAATAAAGGCCAAAGCTTGCTAAGATAAAGTTTGCTTTCTTCCGTAAGAATATTTCTCATCAAAAACGGTATTCTGTGCCAATGGAAATATTTAAGTTGTTTCTGAAGCGGTCCGGCCCCAGCTCATCCCTAGAATAGCCTGTGAACCCAAAAATCTGAAACCTGTCTGTGATCATTTGTTGGTAGCCTAGTCTAACCCTGTAGGAGTTTAACAGCTGTGAAGGATCCCGGCTTTCTTCATCAGGAGATACTCCCGAGCTCAATTGCAAACTGAAAAAATCCTCACCGGTCTTGAAATAATATCTAGTTTGGAAATTTGCAGATGTTCCCAAGCCAGAGTCTGTCCCGGGGATTAAATTTGCCCGTAAGTTAAACCACCAACTTCCTACATATTTGCCCACTGAAGCAGTGTAAATATTGGTAACCTCCGAAAATTTCAGATACCTATAGCCTCCTTCCACCTCCCAGGCATTGGGCAGATTGTAAAAAACTGAAATTCCCAAGCGGAAATTCGGAAAAAAACTAGCCCCCGATCCTCCCACATTCAAATAAGCATAAGCATTTTCGCCCAAGGAAGGGTATGCATCCAGCTCAAACAAAGTACCGTTCGCATCAAATCTGGAAGACTGGGTCACCCTGGCAATGAGCGATCCGGTGAGCTTGGTGCGTGTTCTTCCATAGAGAGAAAAAGTATTCCAGGGACTGATGTCTCCAAAGTAAGAATCGTAATCATAGGTTACCCCAACGGCACTATTTCTCCTCAAGCGCTGAAGAGTCTGCATAAAGCCCAACAATCCATCCACCTTCGCCTCTTTTTCAAATAATTCCTCGGTGATGTCATAGGAAGCGTCATAATCCTCCTGATAATACAGCAACCTGGCTTTCTTGTACCTTAATCCATCGGGCAGTGGTTCCCCAAAATTATCCTTGGCTAAACCCAAAACTTCAGTGGCTCGATCATACTGCTCAGACCAAAACAGGTTATCCAAACTTGCAGCATAAGCATCCTCATAACCTGGCGAAGCTAAAATAGCCCGATCCAGATAAATCGAGGCGGAGTCATTTTTACCCTCCCACGCATAGCTTCTACCCACCAAAATAAGTATGTCTGCATACTCAGGATATTGATCCAAAGCCCGGAAAGCAATCTTGCGCCCTTCAATGTATTCTCCGTCTAGGATGAGCGTGCGCGCTTCAAAAAACAACTCATCAGGATCAAAGCTATCCTGGCCCATTACCAATGGAGAGAGGAAAAGGGAAAATACCAAAAAGAGTAATGCTTTCTTCATATTCAGGAATTCGTAGTTGTCTTTAAATCCTTGTTTTCTTCTGACTTTGTGAAACCAGTTCGGATCATTTGTCCCCATCCCCCCTTGCCTTTGATAAAGTCCCAATGCCCTTTCAGCCCCCAAAGTACAATTTTAGGATGAATGAAAAACGGCTCTATCAGCACAGTAAATATCAGTGCATTCAGGTCCTTTCTGTCTTTGTAATTATTATAAGCAATCTGCTCATACAAAATACTAAAGGAGGATACTAAAATTGACAAGAGATACAGCACAGCAAATAACGCCACAAAGTAGAATGCTGAAAAATCCCCGATTATTATCAAAACCAACGTATAGAGTAATCCCAGAACTTCCAGAATTGGCGCCATCTTTTCGAAGATATTCCAAAAGGGATAAGAAACCATCCCCATGACCCCAAACCTTGGGTTCAATCGGGTCACACGGTGAAGCTGCAAGGTCTCTATGGTACCTCTGATCCATCGGTTTCGCTGACGGCTCAATACCAACTCATCCTCAGGCACTTCTGTCCAGCATAGTGGATCCGGCACAAAACTCACTTTATACGGAATATTCTTTTCTTCCATATGCCTTCGCATCCTCACCACCAGCTCCATATCCTCCCCCACAGTCTTAGGGAAATACCCACCAACTTCCACCACCAGATCACGCTTGAAAAAGCCAAAAGCGCCTGAAATCAACATGAGTCCATTCACTCTGGTCCAGGCCATTCTTCCCATCAAAAAAGCCCGGAAATATTCGATCACCTGAAACCTGCCTAGGATAGATTTTGGAACCCTGTATTTGGTTACTGTACCATCAGTGACATCGCAGTTATTGGCGATTCCTATAGCTCCGCCCACCGCGATCACCTGCCTATTGGTTTCCTCCATAAAAGGTCTGACCATGCGCGCGATGGATTCATGTGAAAGTATACAGTCTACATCTATACAAGCTAGAATTTCCATCCTAGACACATTAATTCCACAGTTAAGGGCATCGGCCTTGCCTCCGTTCTCCTTGTCTATCACCACCAGCTTATTAAACGATCTGTTGGTTGATTTGTAAATACCCCGAACCGCCTTGGTTTCGATTTCCGGATGGTAGGCATATCCCGAAAGCTGTAGATCAAAAGCTGAAATGAGTTTACTCAATGTATCGTCCTTAGAGCCATCATTAATAACGATTACTTCAAACCTTCCATAATGAAGCGAAAGCAAGCTTTTTACGTTTTGCACTATGCTAGCCCCTTCATTATAGGCCGGTGCCAAAATACTTACTCCCGGTGCCAGCGGAGAGGTGATTATATCTTGGTAATCAGCAAACTGATTCTTCTTCAGCACATCTCTCATTTCCAAAGCACTCAAAATCATGATCAACAAGTAAATGATAATCACGGTAGAGCTGAGGAAAAGAAATAATACCCCTAAAACCTCGAGAATAAGATGAAATATAAAATTATACATCTTGTAACAATGGGTCAGTTAAATGCCTATCAATCTGAGCGACATCTGCACTTTTAGATTGCTCAATAAATTCGCAATATTTTGCTGGATCCAGTTCCTTCAAGCTTTTCAGCAGTATCATTTTATGCTTGAAACTAGGCTTTCCACTCAGAATCCCCAGTAGCACCTCGATGGACTCCGCATTACCTATAGTCCCCACTGCTCTAGACGCATTTTCTGACAGCAAGGGATCTTCAGCGAGCAGGCAGGGATTGATCAGTTCAGAAGCTAATGGAGCCCCCAGAACCTCATAGGTCCGGATAATCTCAATCTTCTCCTCCTCTCCTACTTCCAGAAATCTCTGCTCTAATCTTTCCAGCAAATCCACTCTTCCTATCATCCGAACTAGCTTATAGCCAAATAGCCTAATACTTTTATTATTCGAATAAAATAAGCTCTCCAGATTAAGCTCTCTTTTGGATTGCAGGTATTTAATGATTCGAAGGTAATTCATCTGTTGCCAGCGGGACAAAGGAAAATTTTGCTCGCTCAAGAATGAGAGATCTGACTTCTGGGAAAGGTTCAGCAATGTGGCGACAGCTTGCGAGCGCACGTAAAAATTACTGGAATTGGCATGCGCTTTAATTTCACTTAGAGCCTCATCCAGATCCATCTCATTCACTTCCACCATACCCTTTACCACCTTGTCCCATTTCTTACTCTTGATATGCTGTATGGATATCTGATCTAGGCCCAAACTCTTATAAAGGGCTTTCAATTTAAGTTTGAAATCCCCTTTCATCTTTTTGTTCAGGCCCAAAATCTGATCCATCAAAACCTCTTTAAAGGCTTGTTTTTTTAGTTTCGCAGCTGCAAAATATCCATGAACCTCTTCATCACTTAGCTGCTCTATCTCTTCCAGGCTCTTTTCAAAAAGCAGCTCGGAAAGCGGCCCTACTATCTCTTCCTCATATTGTGCATTGACCTTTTCGCGGATGTTTCTTCTGGCTTTGAAAATCAACATGAATAAAATCATACTGCTCGCGATCACCAGGAAAAGTCCAATAATTACCGTAATGGCAAATACCTTGATGTCAGAGAAGTATTCCAGACCAGTAGCAAAGGAAGGAATATATGGTGATCGATTGGCAAGCGAAATCAGGTCGGTCCCAGGACCTGATGAACCTACCGGGAAAAGCTGATCATTAGTTAGCAGGTCCAAGGTATAAGCATAAGCCACGTCGTAAGCCTGCCTTTCGCCTAGTATATAAAAAACAATTTCACTAGAAACAGCCTCATTCTCTAGTTGATTCTTCAGTACCAAAGCATCATTAAATTCAGAAAAAGTCATGGAGACTAGCGAGGTATCAGCCAGCGTAAATAGGCTATCCAGTTCTGTCCTACCTGCCAATTCACCGTCCACTGCCAAGCCAAACTCCAATCCACTGATGGAGTTCTGCTCCTGAATGAAATTAAAAAAGGAAGTAGAATCAGTGAAATAGACTTCTTGCTGTCCAAATCCGGTAAACGGGATCAGCAGAAATAAACCAAGAATATTTCTAAGTAAAAACTCAAACTTCATGTGAATCAACAGAGTACACGCTTGACACGAATGGCCAGTTCATTCGGATTAAATGGCTTAGGTATAAAATCGGCCACACCCAGGTGAAAGGCTTCGAGCACGATCTTTTCTTCCTCACCTAATGAGCTCAGGACTATGATAGGTACTTCAGGTTTATTTTTTCTGGCATAATGGATGATTTCTATTCCATTTTTGAAGGGAATCATGACATCAGTGATGATCAAATCAGGATCTTGACTGTCTATGGCTTCTACGCCGGCATTTCCATCTTTGACCAAAATCGTCTCATATCCGTCTTTTTTCAGACGGAATTGAACTAAACTTGAGATCAATAAATCATCCTCTATGATTAGGATTTTTTTCATTGTATTAAGGGGACCAAGACCTTAAAGATACATGCATTGCATGAAAACTGGAGTAAAAATACCAGTCAAATAAAATCCAAAAACGCATTGGTAATTTCACATTTAGATTTTCGTATTTCAAACCACCTGAAAAACCATTGATCAAATAATCGGCTGGAAAAAATAATTCCAAATGGATTCTGAAATCCCTTTTATTAGCTTGCTTGCATTAACCAAACCATCAACCCAGTGGATTTTGATAGCTGAGACCAAGGTGAATTAAATTCTTCATTCTTAACTCATCTGCCAATTTCATTACTACAACAAAACCAGTTTCCCTATGAGAAAAACCCTACTCAGAGCAGGTGTTTTTTGCTTGATGGTATCGGGGTGGATTTCTTCCTATCAGGTCAATGCCCAAAGCGACCCTACCGGAAAAAGACCCATCACGGATACCCATGCAATTACAAATGCCACAGTTTTCGCTACTCCTGATGCCAGTGGAGTAAAAGGCGATATTTTGATCAAAAACGGATTGATCCAGGGAGTCGGAGCTAATTTATCCATTCCTGCCGGAGCCAAGGTCATCGCTGGAGATTCTCTGTTTATCTATCCAGGCTTTATCACAGCAGGTACAGACGCAGGCATTACGAAGCCAGCCGATCCGGAAAAACCCGAAAACTTCATTTCTTCTAATCCCCCTGATGAAATCGCCGGCATCACCCCATGGAGATCAGCCGTGGATCAGTTTAGCATGGACAGCAAAGTAGAAGACCTGCGTAAAGCTGGGTTCACCATCGCACAGCTCATTCCAGACGGAGGAATGATTCCCGGCAAAACTGCCATCGTAGCCCTGGGTTCCAGCTATTCTACCAACGTGCTGTTGACCAACACCGCCTTGGCAGCCAACTTCAACGGGGCCAGAGGAATGTATCCTGGTACTGCCGTAGGCGTAATGGCAAAATTCAGAGATGTTTATAAAAACACTCAATTGACCTCACAGCGAAGTGCTTCCTATGCTTCGCAAACAGGGCTGAAAAGACCGGAAATCACACCTACTTTCAACGCCATGGCTGAAGTAGTAAGTGGAAACATTCCGGTGATGTTTTCTGCAAATGAAGAATTGGAAATACTCAGGGCGATCAGCCTATCAAAAGAATTGGGCTTCAAGCTTATTTTGACAGACCTGGAAGAATACGAAGAAGTCCTGGAAGAAATCAAAGCCTCAAGTGCTCAGGTTTTGATCAAACTGGAGCTGCCAGATGATAAGGCGGTAAAAGCACAGGAAGAGGACAAGGAACCTTCAGATGAAGTGAAAGCACGCTATGCCCGGGTGAAAGAAGCCTATGAAAATGCCTTGGCCCAGGCCAGCAAACTGGAGGAAGCAGGAATTCCATTTGCATTCACCACCGTAGGGGTCAAGTCTAATGACATTTCCAAAACCCTGCGCAAAATGATCGAAAACGGACTGACTGAGGAAATGGCGATGGCAGCATTGACTACTAATGCAGCTGAAATCCTAGGTATAAGCAAAGCAGCAGGAACTATCGCAAAAGGTAAAATGGCAAACTTGGTTTTGGCCACAGAGCCTATTTTCAGTGAAGATGCCCAGATCAAACACGTAATGGTAGATGGCTACCTGTTTGATTACGAAACTAAAACAAAAAAGAAAGCAAAAGAGGGTGACTCAGACGGAACAGTACAGATAGCAGGAAACTGGGATTACACATCCGAAAGCCCAGCTGGCTCCTCCAGCGGTACATTGATGATCAAAAAGGAAGGTTCAGAATACACCGGAACTATCTCCTATGACGACCCTTCAGGATCAGGTAAGGTCACTTCTCCTATTGTAGGAGTCAAACTAGAGGGGCAAAAACTTTCATTTTCTTTTGAAGTAGTTGCAAGCGGAATGACCATCATGGTAGATGTAGCCGGTGATGTCGACGGTTCATCTTATGACGCTACCATGACCGTAGCCGAATACGGCTCATTTCCTTTTGAAGGAACACTCAACCCAACTCTAATCGCAACTAAATAATCACCTGAAATCGAGCATGACTCAAATATCAGCCAGAAGGATGACTCTCGAACGTGTGAGGTTCCATATGACCGCTGAAAAACAATTTTAAACAGATGAAAAAAGTAAGCTATTTTCTTGCTGCACTGTTGGGACTGAGTATTCAATTTGCCTCAGCCCAAGTAAAAAAAGGCAGTGTACTGATCAAAAACGCTACTGTACTAACCATAACAAACGGAACATTAGAAAATTCTGATGTACTGGTACAGGACGGAATCATAAAAAAGATAGGCGAAGGCCTGAAAGCACCCAATGGAGTGACTACAATAGACGCCAGTGGCAAATACCTCATGCCAGGTATTATAGATGCCCACTCGCACCTAGGACTGGATGTGGTAAACGAGGCCAGCTCACCTATAGTAGCCGAAGTCCACATGAAAGATGTGGTCAATCCCTATGAAGTCGGAATCTACCGCGCTCTAGCCGGCGGTGTAACCATATCTCATGCTATGCACGGCTCTGCCAATGTGATAGGGGGACAAAACGCCACCTTGAAGCATCGCTATGGATCTACAGATCCTGCAGATATCATCATGCAAGATGCGCCTAGAACCATCAAGTTTGCACTGGGAGAAAATCCCACCCGAGTGCATGGTAGAGGAAGAGGCATACAGCCAAGAACCAGAATGGGTGTGGAAGCAGTAATCCGCAATGGCTTCAATGAAGCCATTCAATACAAAAAAGCCTGGGCCGAATACAAGGAAGCTTCCTCCAAAAAAGGCAGCACAGCATTGCCCCCTGAGTATAATGAGCGATTGCAGACGCTTGCAGATATATTAGATGGCAAAATCATCATTCATTGCCATTCCTACCGAGCTGATGAAATCTATATGCTTATTAATGTGGCCAGAGATTTCGGGATCACCAAGCTGGTATTTCAGCATACGAATGAGGGCTTCAAAGTAGCACCGGAAATCGCAGAATACACCATGGGAGCTTCTGTATTTGCTGACTGGTGGGCGTATAAGTTTGAGGTATATTATTCCACCGCTTATAATGCCGCTATTCTCACAGAAAACGGAGCCATCACTTCTATCAATTCAGATGATGCAGAGCTGATCCGTCACCTCTATCATGAAGCTGCCAAAACTCAGCGATACGGAGGAATGACTGACGAGCAGGCACTGGCCATGATCACGATCAATCCCGCCAAACAACTGGGCATAAATGACAAAGTAGGTTCCATAGAAGAAGGAAAACAAGGCGATCTGGTAATTTTCGAAGGACATCCACTTTCTTCGTATACCATTCCCCAGATGACCTTTGTGGATGGAGTCAAATACTTTGACATCAATGAAGATGCTGATGATCAAAGATTGAAAGTAAGCCCTACCCAAATGGTGGAAGAAGTTACGATCTATGAAGGTCATAACGCCAGGTGTATGCAGGATACAGAACATCTTTTTGAGACTACTGAGGCGCTATTTCACCTGAACCATTAATCACCCGTTAAACACAAGAAGACATGCAAAGACTTAAACAAATCTTTTTCGCATTCCTCCTGAGTGTTTTGCCTTTGATGGCATCAGCTCAGATCGACGGGGAATTCATCAAACCTAGGGCTGGCAAATTTTTATTGCAAAATGCCACGGTTGTGACCATTACAAATGGCGTAATGGAAAACAGCTCCGTATTGGTTGAGGATGGAAAAATAACAGCAGTAGGCGCTAAAATCTCAGCGGATGGTGCGGAGATCATTGATTGCAGCGGCAAGTTCATTTATCCCGGCATGATAGATGGCGGGACCCAGTTAGGCTTAGTAGAAGTGAGTTCTGTGGCTGAAACTGTAGATTATGCAGAAGTGGGTGATTTCACACCTAATATGCAGGCACTGACAGCCGTTAACCCCAATTCGGTAGCCATTCCAGTAACCAGAGTTTCTGGAGTTACTACTGTATTGACGGTACCTACTGGAGGTATCTTCCCGGGAACTGCTGCACTGATCAACTTAAATGGCTATACACCTGATCAGATGTACGCAGGCTTTAAAGCCATTGCCATGAATTTCCCTAGATCTGGCCGCAGAGGAAGGTACGACAGAAGATCAGATGAGGACATCAAAAAAGCCAATGAAAAGGCCCTGAAAGAAGCGAATGAACTTTGGGACAAAGCCAAAAGCTATGCTGAAATGGCGGCTGCTGAAGCTGAACTCGATTACTATCCTGAGATGGCTCAATTGGCAAAAGCAACCACTGGCGAACTCCCCTTACTGATAGAAGTAAATACTGCCTCTGATATCAAAGCAGCTCTAGAGTGGATCAAAGACAAGGACGCAAAGGTGATCTTCGCAGGTGTGGCAGAAGGTTGGAGAGTCGCTGAGGAAATAGCCGAAGCAGGCATCCCTGTAGTCACGGGGCCTATCCAAGCTTTACCTACCAGAGAGTCTGACCGCTATGACGCCGCCTATGCCAACGCCGGAAAAATGGCAAAAGCCGGTGTAAAAGTAGCGATCCGGACAAACGGACAAGAAAACGTCAGAAACTTACCATTCTTCGCTGCATTTGCTGCAGCATATGGCATGGGCAAAGAAGAGGCTTGGAAGGCCGTGACCATTAACTCGGCAGAAATCTTTGGACTGGGCGACCAGTATGGTTCTATAGAGGCTGGCAAAGTGGCTAACTTGATCGTAGCTGATGGTGACCCCTTCGAAACCAAAACCAACATCCATCATGTATTTATAGATGGATATAGAATGCCGCTTTCAAACAGACAGATCAGACTTTATCAGGAATTTCTGGATAGATCTCCAGGTTTGAATGTAAACTGATCGATTTCGCAATCAGAAAAAAACCACAAGGATGCCCGAATAATGGGCAGTTCTTGTGGTTTTCTTTTATTTTGTACTATCATGAAATCGAGTATGACGTAGCTGTCACACACTGGGATTGCTATCAACCTTGCGAGATTCCATCCCGTTTCCTTCGTCACGGGACAGGTTATGGCCTTTAAAAGACAAATTGTAATCAAATGAAAAGAATATACTACCCAATTTTCTCCCTAGTGGCAGTGGCGGCTTTGCTGCTCTCCTGCGAAGCGCCTAATAACAATGCAGAAGTCACAGCACTTATAGAAAGCAAGCGAGCTGAACTTGCACCTGACAAAAGAGTCGCCCTTTGGGATTTAACTTTTGAAAATGATTCTCTGAAAGGTGAAACTGATCAATTGCAGGGATTGGAGGAGCTACTCAGTACACTAAAAGATAAAGGGATTTCATTCACCAATGCAGTAAAACGTCTTCCCGATGAAGCCCTAGGTGATCAAACCAAAGCAATCGTCACCATTTCTGTGGCTAATATCCGTAGTAACCCAAGACATTCCGCTGAATTGGCTACACAGGCCTTGATGGGAACTCCCCTAAATGTTTTGAAGCAGGAAGACAGCTGGTACCTGGTGCAAACTCCCGATGGGTACTTGTCCTGGGTAGACCGTGCAGGTATTCAGCTCATGACTCCCAAAGAACAGGAGACTTGGCTACAGGACGAAAAGGTGGTTTACACTCAACTATATGGACATGTTTGGGTATCTCCTGAGCAAAAAGAAATGGTTTCTGATGTTGTGGCGGGTGATATTTTAACCTTCGAGGGGGAGCTACACAATTATGTAGAAGTGAGCCTTCCGGATGGAAGATTAGGCTATATCCCATCCCGGGAAATCCTGCCCTGGGAAGACTGGATCGCTAGCCGAAGCACCTCACCAGAGAAGCTCATCACTACTGCTAAGCAGATGATGGGCGTACCCTATCTGTGGGGAGGCACTTCCATCAAAGGTGTGGATTGCAGCGGTTTCACCAAAACTATTTATTACCTCAATGGACAGATTATTCCTAGAGATGCTTCCCAACAAATCCATGAAGGCGAGCTGGTAGATGAAAACAAAAACTGGGAAAATCTTCAAGTGGGCGACTTATTATTCTTTGGGGTAAAAGGCACCGCTGAGCAGAAAGAACGCGTGGTGCATGTGGGTATGTGGATTGGCAATGGTGAATTTATCCACTCCAGAGGAAGGGTAAGAATCTCCAGCTTTGATCCGGAAAACGCCAATTATGATGAATATGAACTAGGAAGATACCTCAGAACCAAAAGAATCGTAAATGTGCCTTCAGAGCATATTTTATCCGTTTCAGCACTTCTCCCCAACCAACAATAATGAACATTAAAAAATCAATTTTGGGAATAGCTTTGACTACTTCCCTTTGCATTCCGCTTTTTTCACAACAGGTCAGTGGCTTTTTTCCCGAAGATGAAAGCCAGGAAAAAGCTTTGGAACAGGAGTACCTCAAAGCTGTCAATTATGATCAGTTTAAAGTCCACCTGAAGGAACTGACGAAGGCACCGCATATAGCTGGAACCCCAGAAAATGAAGCAGTAGCTGCTTACATGTCCAAAGTGATGTCTGAAGCAGGAATGGAGGTCACCTCCTACCCTTATGATGTCTATTTGCCAAATGACCCGGGTGAATCACTCTTGGAAATCATCAGCCCGGAGCACATCACCCTTTCCCAGCAGGAAGGTCCTATAGCGGGAGATCCTTTTTCTACAGATCCCCGACTGCACAAAGGGTTCAATGCATATTCAGGTTCTGGAGATGTCACAGCTGAAGTAGTTTATGCGAATTATGGCGTTAAGGCTGACTTTGAAAAACTCGCTGAGATGGGAGTTGATCTGAGAGGAAAAGTAGTCATCGCGAGGTACGGGGGTAATTTCCGGGGATACAAAGCGCAATTTGCTGAGCAGTACGGCGCTGCAGCTTTGATCATATATACAGATCCTGAAGATGCTGGATTTGGCAAAGGCGATGTATATCCGGATGGGCCTTTTTATAATGAAACCACCATACAGCGTGGTTCATTACTTACATTGAGCTACACAGGAGATCCACTTACTCCATTTGAGCCGGCGCTGCCTCTGGATGGAGACAAAAAAGTAAAACGTCTGGATCCAAAAGATGTAGCATTCCATACCATTCCGGTATCTCCTATAGGCTATGGCGCTGCCAAAGAAATCCTGAGTAGAATGAAAGGCTCCTTTGTACCTGAAGAGTGGAAAGGCGGATTACCCATTGAATACCGAATTACGAGTGGACCGGATCTAAAAGTACGCGTAAAAGTAGAGCAACCCGTGGATTACATTCGTGCCAATAATATTGTGGGCAAATTCGAAGGAACGGAATTTCCGGACGAGTGGATCATTTTGGGAAGCCATTATGACGCCTGGAGCTTTGGGGCCACAGATCCTAACTCGGGTACTGCCATGATGCTCACGCTTGCAGAAGCCCTGGGAGATTTGGTCAAAAATGGAAAAGGACCGAAAAGATCCGTTTTGATCGGTCACTGGGATGCAGAAGAACAAGGAGTAATTGGCTCTACCGAATGGGTAGAACAGTTCAGAGATGAATTGGGAGCCAAAGCAGTAGTGTACATGAACTTTGATGGTGCTGTTTCCGGCAGGAATTTCGGCATGTCCGCAGCACCCACTTTGAAAAATTTAATCATAGAAGCAGCTAAAGAAGTGACTTATCCTGACTCATCCAAAACAGTGTATGAAGTTTGGGCTGGAAACAAGGAGGAGCCGAGAATCGGAAACCTGGGAGGAGGATCAGATCATATCGCCTTCTACATGTATGCCGGGGTACCTAGTTTAAGTGGAGGTTCCGGAGGACCGTCTGCCTACCATTCCAATTATGACAACTTCCACTACTACAGCAAGTTCGTAGACCCAAGTTTCAAAATGGGTGGTACTGTAGCCTCGGTCATCGGCGTATTGACACTTCGCATGGCCAATGCGAGCATCATCCCTTATGATGTACCCAGATATGCCCAGGATCTGAAAATACATTTTGAAAATGCCGTAAAGTCAGTCAAAGAAATCGACCCTTCCTTTGGGAGTTTTGAGCTAGTGGACGAAGCTATTGCTGCGTTGCAAAGTAGCTCCGAAGCCTATCAGACAGCTATGAATGCGGCCCTGGCTACAGGAGAACTTTCTGAAAAAGAAATATCCAAACTGAACGAAGCGCTGATTGGACTGGAGAAGAGCTGGATAGATCCAAAGGGCATGTACTTTGGCAGCTGGTACAAATCTCTTTACGTGAGTACAGATCCATTTAGCGGTTATGCGTCATGGATTCTGCCGGGTATCAAATACGAAGTAGAAACCAATTCAACAGCGAGACTGGAAGAATGGGACAAACGCTATGCAAAAGCGATTTTGGACCTTAGCAAAAAGATCGAAAAAATGACTAAAAGTCTCAAATGAGGAGTTAGGATTGAGGAGAGGGAGGCAAGGGTTAACCAAAAAAAGGGCTTAGATTGATTTCTAAGCCCTTTTTTTATGGTAGCCAATTAATTCACAGCCACAGCGGCATTGAGATTTCCATAGCCATATTGAGCGTTTTTAGAAGGGTAAAGATCGGCGGTATTCCGCATTTTGTTCAATACCTGATCTCTGGTCCAGTTTGGATACTTTGCCCAAACTAATGCCGCTATTCCCGATGCAGTCGCAGTGGCTACTGAGGAACCGCCCACGGTAGATGGAGTATTGCTATACAAAGCCGTGGTCAGGGGTTTGCTGTTAGTGGAAGCGCGCTCCATGATCACTGTGAACTCTACCTGCGCCCCGGAATGACAAGTATCGCATCGCTGGTACCCATTCCCTTCTTTGACTCCCGTGACAGCTACCGTCTCAGGCATGGTGGCAGGAAAAATCACACCTACCCAGTTGGTAAAGCTGGTAGATGTGCCTGCTGCCGCAAATATCAATTTGCCCCGATTATGTGCATAACGAACGGCATCGGCTACTTTGGCACTGGAAAAAAGATCTCCAATGGACATGCTGATGATTTTTACGTCCGATCTTTTGCCTAAAAGCACCAAAGCTTCGGCCACCCCATCTTTTTCATTTCCAGAATTGAAAATAACGTCGCTGGTTCCACGTACAGAAATCAAATTAGAGTTATAGGCTACTCCCACGGCATTCCCCACTGTATTTCGTGGTGCAGCCACCACTCCGGCCATAGCTGTCCCGTGGCCACACTGATCGTGAGGGCCGTCGTATTTTTTCCACCACCATAACCCCGTTTGATAGGTACCAAATCGCTGCACTGACCTGCCACTGGAGGCACCCGAATTGAATGATCCATTCAGCATAGCCTGGTCTGGCGACAAGCCAGTATCTATGACACCTACCGTAATGCCGGCACCTGAACTTTGATTCCAAGCTTGGGAAATGCCCATTTGATCATAATTCCAGGATGACTTCGCTCCGGGAGCAATGATGGAATAATCACTACTGGGGATGGACTGAGGTTCGTTTTCGCAGCCTGAGTCACTGGTAATTCTGGCATAAGGATTATCCATGGCCAGACTATAGTCAAACTCATACCCCCTAGGCTCAAAGTACCTCACCTCTCCCAGTGCGCGAAGTTGCTGCAGTACTTCCAAAGTGGACACCTTTACCTCTAAAAACGGTAAATCTGCATGGACTAGTGATTCATCCACCATTCTGGAATTGGCATTTTGCTGCGGCTTTTGAATACGCCTAACCAACCCGATGATTTTGCTAGCGGCTTGCTGCATTTGAGGCTGACCCACTGATTCCAGACCTATCCGTGCATTGGTAAGTTCCTTATCAGCAGACTGATAGCCTATGGTAAGTACTGAGTCACTTTGCAGTAAAGCACTCAGGATCAATTCATCGGACTGATCGGCCCAGATAAAATCACCTGACTCCTTCAAGGATTTGAGGATAAGCTGATCGATTTCATGGGATGAAACTAGCTGAACTTCTTCTTGAGAATACTCCGATTGGGAGACCTGTGGCTGCTCTTCAGTTTGGCAAGAGACTACAATTAGGGCTAAAACAATCAGCCCAAAAATCTGATTTCTGATTAAATACTTCATAAAAATTGTCTGTTAAAAATTGATATTCAATAAGTTAAAAAATATATCTATAAAAACCATGAACTACAAAACCCTCAAGAATCCAATCTAGCTAGCTGCTCTTGCAGGTAAATCTTCATTTCTTCTCCTTCCTCCACTTTGACCTCTCCAGGCAGGCCTAGGATAAACCTGGCTAAGCCTGGCAGATTTGGGATTTCTCCGTCGAAAAAATACTGGTTTCTATTTTTAACCCCCATAAAGGGTCTGGCATTCGGATGCTCTTCCATCATCAGCTGATAGGCTTTTTTGCTCAATTTCAGTTTCACTCTAAACTTATTTTTTCCGGTAAATCCAAACAACTGCCTTCCTGGCAATTCGTGCTTAGATTCCGACTTCCACTTTTGCTGGCTGAGCACCACCTCTCCAATACGTTCTATTTTGAAAACCTTCATGCTTTTGCTCGCAGGCTCAAAAGCGTGAATGGTCTCATAGTTGGATGAAAAAGCTACGGGTTCCACCAATCGATCACTCGTGGTATCGCTGCTCAATGAGTAATAATCTTTCAGCCAAACTTGCACTTTCCCCTGAATTCCCCTGCCGATTTCATCCACCAGGCGTCCCAAGTTCGCTTTAAATAGTTGCTCCGTGCCCTGCTTCACTTCCGAACGTACATCTAGCTTTTTGATAATGGAATCGTGCAGCAGGTTCCCCTTCCCTTGACTTTCGATCAGGGTCCTGAGCCATTGGCTCTCCTCCTGAGAAAATGTCCCAAAGCTCTGCGCATGAACCATTTCTGGCCTTTGCTGAATCTTGTACTTACTGAATTCCTTTACCACTTCAAAACCCAAGGCTTCCAACAATCTGAAGTAGCGATAAATAGTCCTTTCGTCCGTTTCTAAAAGTTCGGCCAGTCTATGCACCGGCTTGCCAATATTGCCCTGTAATAAATTGATCAATTTGAAAACTCGAAGTATTTTTTGCTGTTCTACTTTGCCTGCCTGCGCCATTGGATTTTTAATTTGTGGAAGATAAAAATAGGTAAAACTGCTCAATCATTTCATTAATTGACGCTAATTGTCATAATCAATAATAAGGAACAAATCCAGCTGGGTCAAAACAGCTAAAAACCAATAGGATATAGGAATGATGCCAGTAACCAATAGCTCTCTGCTCAAGCGGCCGGAAGACTCCTGCAGTGGCAAGACAGGCCGAAGTGGCCTCAATTCTTCAGTTTTACATAGGCTATATTGCTTTGCCCCCTACAGTCAGAAAAGCAGATACACCATAAAAGTAGAGAATACTTCCTTCGAAAAGTGAACATGTAAAATCCCTTTCTGTACCAACCAAAATAACCATTCGTCACATATGACAGGGAATAATTGCCAGCAGAACCCTAATTTTAAACTTTACTGAATTAATACTATCCCTGCATGTCCATAGGCCTTAAATCCAAACTCGGAAATGAACTTTTAGTGAAAGTTTCCCGGATGAAACCGGTCATAAAACCTACCGTTCCCCACCGGCATGCAGGCTACCATGAATTGATTTACCTCTCCAAGGGTGCCGGAACCCACACCATAGGTGACGAGAAATTTGAAGTAATCCCCAATACAGGCTATTACCTGGGACTCAGCGAAATCCACTGCTGGGATTTCAGCAAAATTCCAGATGGCTATGTGATTCTTTTTAAAGAAGAAATACTTGCCGCTTACCCTCAGGCTCTGAACAGTCTTTTCCAGATCAATAAGACTTTTGACCTGGGAAAACATTCCGAGCTATTGTTTCCTTTATTGGAAAATTTCCATTTGGCATTTAAAGAGGGGGCTAAGCTAGAGCAACTGACAGCTTACTTAAATCTATTGATTTTAAACAGCTTACATCTTACCTCTGCTACTCCCAAAATAGACTCCACGCTCATTGATCAGTTAGCTCAGTTCAAAAGGCTGATCAATGAAAACTTTGCGCAGCTAAAAAATGTGCAGGAGTACGCAGACCTCATGAATGTGTCCGTGCGGAAACTGAACCTTATTTGTAAAAAAACACTGAATACAAATGCTAGGGAAGTCATCAAGCAAAGGATTCTAATTGAAGCCAAAAACCTACTCACCCACACCGATAGACAGGTTATTGAGATTGCTTTTGATTTGAACTTCACTGATTCTTCCAACTTTGTGAAATTTTTTAAACAGCAAACCAATCTGACCCCACTGGAGTATAGAGCCAAGATAAAAGTCTGATTTTACCATATTCTGCATTTTTTTACCGTAAAGCAGCTAGAATTTACAAGTTCTTTGTGGTGCTATACAGTATACCCCTATGAAAAAGATTCTAATTCTCTGTTTTTGCTGGTTCACCTCCTTTTGTGCTTTTAGCCAATCCACTATCCAGGGAAAACTCGTGGATCAATCTGAAAACTTACCTTTAGAATATGCCAGCGTTGCTGTTTACCTACAAGCAGACAGCAGCCTGGTAAATGGAGTAGTCAGCGATGCCGATGGAGCATTTTCTATTGCTGGATTAAAAGCTGGCCAATATTACCTGCTCACGCAGTTTTTAGGATATAAAACAAAGGTAATTTCCAATCTGAACCTCCAAAAAGGACAAAGACTAGAGTTAGGGGATATTTTCATGGATCCGGATCAGCAGCTTTTGACCGAGGTGGAAGTATCTGGCAGGAAATTCTCAGTAATGAATCAGGTGGACAGACAGGTGTTTAATACGGACAATTTCCTCTCCAGTCAAGGAGGGACAGCTTCTGATCTGCTGCGCAATTTACCCTCCCTTAGCATCAGTCCCCAAGGGGAAATATCAGTTCGAGGCAGCACTGGATTTGTGGTGATGGTCAATGGAAAGCCAACTCAGTCCAATCCCGAGGCCCTTCTGGCCCAGCTCCCGGCAAACTCCATAGAAAGAATAGAATTGGTCACTTCACCCTCAGCTAAATATGACCCTGAGGGCAAAGCCGGAATTATCAATATCATTACTAAGAAAGGAGTTACCGATGGAACTTTTGTCCAGGTAAACGCCAGGCTGGGAATGCCCAGCATAGAGCCTTATGATAATCAGGACAATCCTCAACGGTATGGGGCTGATTTCACCGTCAATCATAAAAAAGGGAAATGGGACCTTTCCCTAGGGGCTAGCTTCCTGCGCGATGACATCAATGGGCGTAGAGAAGGAAATGTGTATACCATGAGCGGTGATACTACTACCTATTTCCCATCAGATGGAGAGAGAAGCACCGATGCCAAAACCTATTCCGGAAGATTTACCCTGGGCTTTGTTCCTAATGAAGCCAATGACTTTAGTCTGGGCTTTTATGCTGGAAAGAAAACAGCAGACAGGACTGCAGATATTCTTTACTATGACAATCATGCCGAAGTAGATGGGGAGCGCTTGTACACCATGCAGTATTATAACGAAAACCTAAGAATCCGACGCGGAGACTTTGTACTCGGCAGTGTGGATTATAAACATACCTTTGCTAATTCTGCCCAATTAGCTACCTCCTTTCTCTACGAGTACACCATGCTGGGCGGCCCCACCACCAATCGGAATCTAGGCTACCCGGATACCAGTATCATTTATCAGGACGAATACAATACCAATGACAATCCTTTGCACGGCACCCGGCTACAGCTGGATTATCAGGCTGCGCCAAAGGATTTCGGAACCTTGGAATTTGGGTATCAATACAGGCTGCTCAATCACACCGGGGATTTTGTCTATGAGCGAAAAAACAATGAAACCGGAGCGTTTGAACTGGTCTCAGAGTTCTCAAGTAGAGTAGACTTGAAGAGAAAACTGCATTCTGGATACGGACAGTTGACTGGAGCCAAAGGTCAATGGAGCTACGCAGCTGGAGCCAGGCTGGAGGTAATGGACAGAAACTTAGACCTTCAGGACAAAGCTGGCACCGTGGACACCACTTATCGCTATGACTTTGTGAAAGTATACCCTTCTGCGAGCATTCAGTATTCATTTTCGGATGAGTTTCAGTTGAAAACCTCCTATTCCAAACGTGTGGAGCGAACCACCACCTTCAAGATGAATCCATTTCCGGAACGCGAACATTCAGAAACCTTAGAACAGGGAGACCCTACCCTCCTACCGGAATTTGTAGATTTGGTAGAATTGGGTATGGTAAAAACATTTGATGATAACTCACTCAGTGTCACCAGCTATTTCAGAAATGTGCAGAACTTGGTCAACCGAGTAAACACCGTGTACAACGACACCATCTTAAACAGGATTTACTCCAATGTGGGTACCGGCAGATCTTATGGACTAGAAGTAGGGCTCGAGCTAAACCCGAAGGACTGGTGGCAGATTTTTGCAGGAGCAAATGTGTATCACTATAGTATCAACGGGGAGTTTGACGGCTTCCCTATCGAAACGAACAGCTGGCTTTATACCATCAACGGAAACACCAGTTTTTCCTTTGGCAATAACTGGGAGGCGCAACTAGCTGTCAATTATAGATCAAAGGCAATCACCGCCCAAGGCGAAGACTCTAGATTCTTATCCCCTAATTTAAACATCCGTAAAACATTCCTCGATGATCGCCTTAGCGCAACCCTCCAATGGCTAAATATGGATATGGGCCTTCTCAAATCCAACGAGCAGCGGATCACTACTTGGCGGGAGTCAGAATTCTACACGACTACCAACTATGTGTACGAAGTGGATGTCATCCAGCTAAACTTAAGTTACACTTTCAATAAGCTGAAGAATAAATCCAGATTTGTTAAGAGTGAATTTGGTGAGAAGGAGTTTTAATTCACTCCCCATGATTTCTGATCAGCTATCATACAAATAGCCTGTGAAATAAGGCTTGAAGTTCAATGAAGCTAGCGCTGGACTATTGAGGGATGTCTCCACCGAGGTGAACCCTCATTCTCTATTTTTCATAAACAGGTTTGGCCAGCTGGCGTTCATGCGGATAATTGTATGAATTTTCAAAGAAAATTCTTAATCAATAGTAGATCTATCCCTTTTTTTTAAGTTTTTCTAGGACTTTTTTTCTTTTAAATGAAGTAAAAACTAGGCAGTTTATTTATATTAAAAGAAATATAGGTATTCAGGATTTTCTGTCAGTAAAGTAAGCAAAGCAATATAGGATTGGGCGGATTTTGATAGCAGAGTCTCTTCTGTCTTCGGTCTCCCACTCTGTTTAATAAAGGAAGTTAAGTTACTGGCAAGATGCTGTTTACCTATAGCATTAAACTATCAACCACTAAATCAAATTTTTATGAAAAACTTAAAATTTCCGGCGCTGGCGCTACTAGGCCTAGCAGTAGTCAGCTGTCAAAACATGGACCAGGAAAAGGAAGTCCTAGACCAAGAGATGGAGCACCAGGAGGTGGTTTACAAATCTCTGGAATGGGAACCTGTAGAGGTGAAGCACATTTCCCCAAATGCCCGTACAGCTACTTCTTCCTATAGCCTAGAACTGGTCAGTGCAGAATACATCACGGCGCCAGAAAGCGAGCAAATGGGACACACCGTCATTTTCAACGACAGGGGGAACAAGCAGTTGGATTTTGATTTTTCCCCGCTAGCCAAACTAAACGGGATATCGGATATCTCTTATTATGTAGATCAAACCAGGCCAGGAACGGACCTGGACCAAGTCACCAAAGAAGCAGCTATTGACCGGGCAGCTATGACCTGGGATGCCGTGAGTTGTTCGGACTTTGGCCTTTATAAGGAAGAAGGATTGCCAGTCCCTATTGGGATAGTGGCCGCCCAGCTTGGATTCCCTAGTATAGCAGTATACATCGCAGACATCAATCACGCAGGATGGATGCCGGCGGAATTCTTTGATGCTGTGGCCCCGGGAGGCAGCGAATCTATCTTAGGAGTAACCTTTACTTTGCTTTTGGTAGATGAAAATGGGGAATACGTGGACACAAATGGGGATGGAAAATTGGATGTAGGGCTACGAGAAATCTACTACAATGACAATTTCTTCTGGGGTGATGGCGAATTAGTGGACGTGGAATCCATCGCACTTCACGAAATGGGTCATGGCTTGAGTCAGGGGCATTTTGGAAAAGGATTTATCAAGAAAAATGGAAGCATACAATTTGCACCTAAAGCTGTCATGAACGCCGCTTATGTGGGGGGTGTAGAAACTGACATCAAAGGAACCGATAACGGAGGTCACTGTAGCATTTGGTCAGACTGGCCAAACCAATAATTACCTCAAAAGCAATTCAAATAAAAAGGGAGTCAGCGATGATTCCCTTTTTTTGGTCCTATTCTAAACATCCACCAGCTTCCATTTCCCCTTTCTGAAGAAAAACAGTGACACCAATGAATGAAAACTATGACTAAAAGCAATAGAAATAAAAATCCCTAAATGGGCCAATCCAAAAGGGAAAGCCAGCACATATGCCAGCGGAATCTCTATAAACCACAGCACACCTATGTTGATCCATGCTGGGGTTTTAGTATCTCCGGCTCCATTAAAGGCCTGCGTGAGGACCATGCCTACGGCAAAGAAAACATAGCCCAAAACTACCACCCAGAGCCCCTGAGCAGCCACCGCTTGTACTTCAGGAATATCCGTGAAAAAACCTGCCAGTTGCTGGTTGAACAGCAAATAAACCCCGGTCACAGAGGCCATGAAAATCACCGTATATCGTGTGGTCAACCAAACCGCTTTTTCAGCTCGATCAGGTTGCTTTGCCCCTAGGTTTTGGCCTACCAAAGTGGATGCAGCCCCAGATAAACCCCAGGCTGGTAAAAGTGTGAAAATCAACACTCTAAAAGCTATGGTAAATCCAGCCAAGGAAGCTGAACCAAACTCTGCATTCATACGGGTCAAGGCTATCCAAGACACCGAGTCTATGAGGAACTGCCCCATGCCCCCTACAGCTATCTCCATGATTTTCTTGATGATTTCCCATGAAATCACCAGATTTTCTTTTAGGATTTTAAGCTTGTGTTTTCCGTTAAAAAGATGGTACAACTGATACAGCACGCCAATTCCTCGCCCAAGGGTAGTGGCTATGGCAGCTCCTTCCAGTCCAAACCCCGGGATACTTCCCACCCCAAAAATCAGGACAGGATCCAAAATCATATTCAGGCCATTGGCAATCCAAAGTGAACGCATCGCATGATGTGCCTGACCAGCACCTCGAAAAGCCCCATTCAAGAGGAAAAGTAGCATGATGGCAGTATTTCCGGCAAAGATGATTCTGGTATAATTCACGCCTGTCTGTATGACCTCAGGCTCTGCTCCCATTAGCAAAAGCACATCCGGCGCAAAAATCCACCCCAATACTCCCAAAACGATAGATATGGCACCTCCCACCAGCAGAAGCTGAAAAGCCG
Source organism: Algoriphagus sp. TR-M9 (assembly GCF_027594545.1). NCBI lineage: Bacteria > Pseudomonadati > Bacteroidota > Cytophagia > Cytophagales > Cyclobacteriaceae > Algoriphagus > Algoriphagus halophytocola. The sequence continues at coordinate 2,325,185 of NZ_CP115160.1, forward strand.
CAGCACCCGCTTCTAGATATTCCTTTTCACCAAATCTTCTGGAAATTAAAGCAGTAGCAGCCATACTAATCCCAAAACCCATGGCATAGACCAAAACCACTACAGATTCAGTCAACCCCACAGTAGCAATGGCATGTTCTCCCAGCTTGGCCACGAAAAAGATATCAACCACCGCAAAAGCTGACTCCATCATCATTTCCAATATCATGGGAATGGCCAGAATAAAAATGGCCGTTTTCAACGAAAGACTCGTAAAATCCTGCTCTTTGCCCTGTAAGGCATCTTTGATTAATTGCCAATTCATGGATAGTGAAAAATTAGAATGGGCGAAATAAAGGAAATTTTCTGAGTGTGGGAAATTGCTACGGGTTATAAAAGAGCATAATTATCCGCAATTCTACTTTGGAACAAAAAATGCGTAGAAATAGCAACGCATATGTGGTCCACTCCTGTCCACCTCACTGGAGAACAAGACCGACCACTACTCGTTTCTCAGAACTACAGACCTTATTTCATTTGGCTATCGGTAAGTAAGTCTCAATACAAATAATTGAGGTTCAAGTATGGTTTCCAGTGGTATTGGCACTTTAAACTCTTTATCCCCTCAACTCATCGATTTCCTGTCCACAATCACATGCGCATTCGGATGCAACCAAAGTAGAGATGCAGGCAAGTCTGTCCTGATTTTCCCTTCTAAAAGCTTGTCCAAAGCTGGCTTTTTACCTTTTCCGGTGACAAAAAGAATGACCATTTTGGAAGCCAAAATATTGCCAACGCCCAAAGTCATCCCTTGAGAAAGCGGAACTCCTACTTGCTCAATCATCCCACTTTCAAGGGTAACAGAATGTAGTTTGGCTACATGACAGTCAGGCTGTAGAAAGGCTGCCGGTTCGTTTAGGGCTATATGTCCATTGATTCCAATGCCCAGAATACAAATATCAATCCCTGCAAACTCAGCTATTTTATCCTGAACTCTATCGCATTCCAGTTCAGGATCTTCGCATTCTACTGCAAAGGAAATATAGCGGTCCTCCTTGATATCCAGCTTTTTGATCAACTTCTGCTGGATATCATATTCAGAAGTAAAGGTAGACTCCTCATTCAGTCCCACCCATTCATCCAGCTTGATCACATTCATCCACTCGAAAAAATCCGGTGAATCCAAATGCCTTTTCTCCATCAACTGATACAATCCGGTAGGAGAACTTCCACTGGCCGCGCAAAAAAGCAGATCCGGTTTAATCTCCACCTCCGCATGTACCAGTTCGGCTCCCAACAGAGACATTTCTTCAAAGCTTTTGCAATTGTAAACTTTCATAATTCGTAGATGAATGTGAGCAATTTTTTAATAGGTATATCCGATTTTCTGCCCGTAGGAGGCTAAAGCAATATAGCATATGTTAAACTTTAGAATTGAGGCCACTTCGGTCTTCCGACTAGATTAGCGAAGGATCTGAAGTAACTGGCCTCTTTTCGGATAATCAGATTATTTACTATTCAAGACATTGTAAATCTAGCCTATACCCGTACCCAGCCAATCTCCTCTATGCCGGATCGTTCTTACTTTCCAATGTCCGGTTTTATAATAGATAAAAGCTACCAAGGCTGCAATGAAATTGGAGATAGGAAAGGCCCACCAAATGCCCTCGTAGGTAAGCGCAGTTTTCTGAGAAAGAACAAAAGCAGTGGGAAAACGCACAATCCATAAGCTGAAAATGGAGATCAGTAAAGAAGCTTGTGTAAACCTCGCTCCATTAAACAGGCCGTTTAATACCTGATTTACACCCAAAAGCCCGAAACTCGGCGCCATGATCCGGATAAAGGTCGCACCTTCCTTGATTACCTGAGGATCATTGGGCACAAAAAACGCCGTCAAAGTCTCCGCAAAAACAAACATCAACATCCCGATTCCAGTGAGTCCAAAGAAAGCAATTTTCACACTCAGATTTCCCACACTTTCGGCTCGCTTGATTCTGGAAGCTCCTATATTTTGCCCGACCATGGTAGTAGTAGCCATAGCCAATCCTTGAGCCGGAACGATTACCAAACTCAAAATCCTCGCCCCAATACCATAGGCGGCCACCACTCCGCTTCCAAAACTGGTTACCAACATCACTAGCACCGTGAGCACAGCAGAGCGTGAAGACTGCTCCAGACTGGCAGGAATCCCCAGCTCAATCATGCGCTTTATCCAGGCGATATCCGGCTTCATGTCCTGCACCCGGATTTTAATCCCTTTTTTACCCCTGAATAAAATTAACAACCCTACCAAAGCGGACAATCCTTGGGTAATCACACTGGCCACTGCAGCTCCTGATACTCCAAATCCTGGAATCGCCCCCCAGCCGAAAATAAACAAGGGATCCAAAACCAAATTCAATAAAACCGTCCCCAGCACGATATACATGGGCATTTTCACATTTCCAATCCCCCGCATCAGGGATTGGAAAGTGAAAAACATAAACAAAAAGACAAAGCCAAAAGAAGAAACCTGAAAGTACTTCACCGAATCATCTAAGGTCTCCGGACCTGCTCCCACCAGGTTCATCAGAGGGGATGCTACCCCATACCCCAAAAAAGCCAGTAGGGTAGAAACCAAAAAGATCACAAACACCGTCTGAGAGGCACTATAATCTATCATTCGCTGGTCTTTGGCTCCTTTGTATTGACTGACAATCACCGTACCGGCAAGTGTAAGCCCTGCGCCTAGTGACAGTACTAAAAACAAAATCGGAAAACTGATACTCACCGCCGCCACAGCATTTGCTCCTAATCTTCCCAGCCAAAAAGTATCAATCAGCTGATAAGCTGTCTGAAGAATGTTTGCCATGATAATAGGCCAAGCCAAAGAAAAAAGGCTGCGGATCAAATTCCCTTGTGACAAATCGGATGGACTACTCATGGAGAAATTCAGCTTAAAAATCTTACTTACCCCAAGATGCCAGTAAAAATCGGGAATCAGAAATCTGACTCCCACATTAGCTGAATTTCTATGCCGGCTTACACTTTCTTCGTATATACCTTACCAAATCTATCCTTCACTTCAATGTGCAAATTCTCTTTTGACTCAGGTTTAAAAAAGAACATGTGGTCATTCAGCTGGGGCTCCACCCAGGTTCTTCTTTTGGGTAGTTCAGGACCGGTATGTAACTCTACACTCCAGGGATCCAATGCCGTGATTTTCTCAGGACTGCCCTTTTTGATTCCATTTTCAAACCAGGATATTTCCCATTCCGGATCGTAATTCCAGCAATTGATACTCATGTATTCGGGAAAATCCGAGTGGTATCCCTGATCATAAACTCTAAACTGCTCCTGTATATCCAGCCCTGTACCCTTATATTGCCATTTTAACTCTGATCCCCTGGCCTCATAGACTGCATACCCGCTTGGAGTGCCATCAAAACAGATCGGCCCTGACCACCAAGCTCCGCATACTGTACCATGGCAATGCTCATATACATGCCCATTGATCATGTTGTCATTGAAGTGCGTGTGTCCGGAAAGAATGTGCACCTTATAGCCTTCTAGTATTTTATACAAATGCTCCCGATTACTCACCGTACCTCCAATGGTATCCCGCTCAGGGTACCTAGTCACTGCACCGGTATAGGTTGGGATATGCAGAGAAACCACCACGGTCTTCCCTTTTTCCACCTGTGCTAGATCTTGCTCTAGCCAGGCTAGCTGCTCCTCAGCAATGTATCCTATGTATTTGCTGCCAATAAAAAACACATCATCCAGCACTACATAATGCACTTCTCCCCTGTTCCAAGAGTAATAGTTCGGTCCAAAGTGACCTTTAAAAGTCTTATTGCTCAAGGCATCCGAACGGACTCCCAAGTCCATATCATGGTTGCCTATCACTTGAAAAAACGGAGTATCGTACATTTTCACGCTCTCATTATACTCCTTGAAAAGGGCTAAATGATCGAAAACCAAATCCCCACACCCTATTCCAAACAAATTCGGGTCGTTTAGGCCTCGTATAGTCTTTTGTACGTCTGGTGCAGCTACTGTGAGCAATTGATTCGCTTCGTATTCATTCTGGATCTGCGTATCAGAAAGCAATAAAAAGTGGTGATTTTCATCTTTGATTTCTGATTTCACCAGGTTAAAGCCCAAGTGTTGATCCGGATTGGTCTTGTCTATTTTTTGGAAAAATAATGCTGAGCCATTCTCCTGCTTTTCGATCTGATAGCCTGAAGGAATGGAGATAAACACAAAATCCCGATCCGAAGCTGAATAGAGTTCAAATTCTCCGGACGAGTTGGTAAGTACTACGGATCTCCCATCTGAAACAGCCACCCGGTATATTTCTTTGCCATCCTCTAATACACGACCCCGGATGCGTATGGATTGAAAGGATTTAGAGCCGTACTGGGCATCATTTTTTGCTAAAACTGATTCTTGGAAACCCAGGTAGCCAACAGAGCTTAGCCCCAGTGTTTTGATAAAATCTCTTCTCCGAAACATGATATGGATTAAAGGTTAAGTGGCAGTGATGTATTGATCTGAAGATCTAAAAATGCAAAATGCTTTGCTTCCTTCAGTACTTGCTCATCAAATTTCTCAATATGTTAACCTCTGACAAATCCTACCTTCACAAGTTTACACAGCGTCTTAAGGCCAAGCACAAACACGCCTTGTTCCGCCTAGCTACCCCAATAGCCGCAATGAAATCCAGTGGTCCCTTGTCGGGCCCTGAATTATGCCTCTGTTACCTAAGATTTGGCTCTTGACTCTTGATTCTTGGCTCTTGATTCTTGATTCTTGGCTCTTGACTCTTGGCTCTCGGTTCTTGACTCTCGGTTCTCGGTTCTTGATTCTAATCCCTAGCTACTCTTCCCCAAAAATCTCCTTCACTACCCAGCCTTTTCCCCAATCTTCTTTTTCCTGTTCTGTCCATAATTCCGGGAAAAATATCACCTTCTGAAAACGAGGAGGCAGATACTTCTGCCAATTGGTCCCTCCAGTGGCCGCTATATCCACCGGGTCGCGCTGTAGAAAACGAACCGCAGATTTATAGTGAGCCAAAGGCCAAAATACATTGGCTTTGAGATCAAACTTTTTCATTTCCTCGGTAAGTTCACGGGAAGGATTGCCAATATCCATATAGCGATGCCAAAGATTTTTTCTCCGATAAGTATCGATCAGATCCATCAGCTTCTTGCTGTATTTGGCTTCAAAGTTTTTCAGCGTCAGTGTCTTTTCTCCAGTGGCCAATTCTATGGCTCCTTGTTGCCAATAGAGATTTTCAAAAATTTCATCAGTGGGAATATGAAAATCAGGGTCAGCTCTTTTGTCCAGTGCTACCAGGTTGAAAGCATCCGTAGCCATCAGTTCTATCTCTCTATATTGCGCACTTTGGAAGCCACTGGAGGGCAGCAAAGACATCCTGAATTTCAAAAACTGCTCCTGCTCCATTCCCTTCCACATCATAGCAAAGGAGCTGATCAGATGATCAAAATACATATTGATCCTTTCCAGCTTCACCATCAAATAACCCTCTTTAATATCTTGTTTATCAGCTATTTGTTCCATTTCAGATATAATCAACTTAAAATAGAGCTCAGTGATCTGATGGTAAATGATAAAGATTTTTTCATCCGGAAATGAAGTCTTGGGCTGCTGAAGTGAGAGCAAAACATCCAAATTGATATAATCCCAATACGTCAGGTAATCTGCATAATGCAGCCCCTCCAGGTAGGAAAGCATGTCTTGTCCGGAAGCTTTAAACTTCTTCTGCAGTTGGTCTATTTTGTCTAGGATTTTGGGATCAAATTGAGAGGAGTCCATTGGGAAATATTAGTGCAACTTGTAGTTTTATCACAGGCTATCTATTTACTTTAGATAGGGCGGGGCTATTGAACAGCCCGACAAAAATCACAGATTGAATCGTATAAACCAAAAATAGCATGGAGTCAATTTCAAGTAAGCAGTCCAGAAAGCCAGATCTTTTTGAGGGTGTGGACTTTCTGGAGATCGATGATCTACTGAGTGAAGAGCACAAACTCATCCGGGGTGCTATCCGTGATTTTGTGAAAAAGGAGATCTCACCCTTCATCGAAGATTGGGCTCAGCGAGCTTACTTTCCTTCAGAAATCGTCAAGAAATTCGGAGAAGTCGGGGCTTTTGGCCCGCAGATTCCTACCGAATATGGTGGCGGGGGATTGGATTATATTTCCTATGGACTGATCATGCAGGAGATCGAGCGGGGCGATTCGGGCATGCGCTCTACAGCCTCCGTCCAGGGATCATTGGTGATGTACCCCATCTATAAATTTGGTTCTGAGGAGCAGCGCAAAAAGTATTTGCCCAAGTTGGGTTCAGGAGAAATGCTCGGATGCTTTGGCCTGACTGAGCCAGATCATGGATCTAACCCTAGCGGCATGACCACCCACTTCAAGGATATGGGCGATCACTACCTGTTAAATGGAGCCAAAATGTGGATTTCAAACGCCCCTGAAGCGGATATTGCCGTAGTCTGGGCAAAAAATGAAGCAGGTAGAATCCACGGACTGATCGTGGAGCGCGGCATGGAAGGCTTTTCCACTCCGGAGACACACGGCAAATGGTCACTACGGGCTTCATGCACAGGAGAACTGGTATTTCAGGATGTGAAAGTTCCCAAAGAAAACCTATTGCCAGGCAAGTCCGGCTTGGGGGCTCCGCTGATGTGCCTGGATTCGGCGCGATTTGGGATTGCCTGGGGCAGTATAGGCGCAGCCATGGACTGTTATGAGTCCTCCAGAAGGTATGCTTCTGAACGTATTCAGTTTGATAAACCCATTGCAAGTTTTCAGTTGGTTCAGAAGAAACTTTCAGAGATGCTCACCGAAATCACCAAAGCCCAGCTACTAGCTTGGAAAGTGGGTAAAATGATGAATGAAGGAAAGGCCAAAACTGTGCACATTTCCATGGCCAAGCGAAACAATGTGGAAATGGCCCTGAATATTGCGCGGGAAGCCCGACAGATTCATGGCGGAATGGGCATCACTGGAGAATATCCGCTGATGCGCCATATGATGAACCTGGAATCTGTGATCACCTATGAAGGTACCCATGATATTCACTTATTGATTTTGGGAAATGAAATCACGGGGATACCGGCTTTTGGGTGAGCCAAAATGTTTTCAGGATATTTAACTAAATTTAGTGGGATAAAATAAATGAGAAATATCTCCAAGTACCTGTGGATATCAACCCGATTTGGGGAAATATCCCCAATTGGGGATATACAATCGTTATGCTGCATTCAAAAAAGACATGAAACAAATCCTATTCTACATATTTCTGATTGGTCTAATAAGTTGCTCGACCAACAGTCAAGACAAAAAGGTGGTTGACAAAAAACCTACAGAACAATCTCAAATTGAAACTAAAATCATAAGACAGACAAAAAATTATCGCGAAATCGTAATCTCTGAGAATTGGCTTGACACATTTTCAATTCCTTTCCCTGAAAAGAATATGTTGATGCTTTTGAGAAACTATTACGAGCCTTATTGGGTAGAAGCGAATATTGGTCAACAAGACGGGCCTGATTTTACTTATATCGACATTTTGAAGGACGATGATAATCCTATTGCTTATTTGAATTTTGACCCTGACAATAAATTCAAACTTGACGAAATCAGAATAGTAAGTTCAAGTGCAATTGACCAATACGGAGTCCGAGTGGGAGACACATATCAAGAAGTCAAGAAAAAGCGAAACAACGATTTTAAAAATTCAACAAATTACCACCAACACACATACTTGTACACTGACAGTTCAAACATTTATTACGAATTGACAGGTGACTTTACAATGACCGAAGAAATGTTGGAAAATCTTGATGAACTTGAATTGACTGAAGAGCAACTTCAAAAATGTAAGGTAGAATATATAATTTGGAGAAAAAGAAAATAAAAAACGCAGCACAGTCGAGTAGGTAAAGGGAAATCCCACCCCTAAACCTCTCACAGAACCGTACGTGAACCTCTCGATTCATACGGCTCTTATTATGCAGTCGGTTATAGTCTGTTATGCTAGACTAATTTGTACCCCAGTTCCCAGTGATAGAACAGGTTTGGTTTACCCATCCTCGGATCTTTGGATTCAGCATTGTAGCCAAATCCTGAATACCTCGTTGGGTTTTATTGTGGAAATTTAGCTTTCGGAGTTCCCCATTGATACGCACTTTGGACTTTCGGCTCATCTTACAGTCGAATTACAGACAACTACCCCCGTTTCTTAATCTGTTTCTCATGGGCTGAAAACTAAAGCCCAGAAAGTCAAACTGTACAGGGTGATCATTCAGATTTCTGCCTTCCTTTTTACAGTAGACAATTTTCGTCTTAATGAGGTATAATCAAGCAAACTAACTTATGGTTTGCTAGTCTATACTACTCCTTCACCAACTTCCCTACAAATACCCGACTATCCAGCCCCTCCGCCATTACCACATAGGTTCCCGCAGCTAATCGGGAAATGCCCAACCTGACTGAACCGGAACTTTGAAGCATCACCTCTACACTGGAGCTTACTTCTTTGCCGGAGGAGTTATAAATCTTCATGGAGTTTTCAGCAAATTCCAGATCGCCAAAAGCTTGGATCTCCACTTCCGATGATGCTGGATTAGGATAGATGTTCAATTCTTCAGTAAGCAAAATACCTGGGTTTAAAATGCCGGAAATAGTCATAGTCACCGCATCGAGTTTGGCGGGACAACCGGCCTCACTGCTTAACTCCACCGTGTATTCCCCCGTCTGATTTACAGTGAGTGTTCTTTGGATAGCTCCCTCTAACTTCTCCCCATTTCTAAACCATTGGTAAGTATAATTTCCTTCAGGAGCTTTCAGGATAGCTCCATCTATCACGATCTCCCCACTTGGTTTTGCTTCGGTTTTCACTTCAAATTTGCTCGTTTCTACCAAGCATCCTCCTGCTACTCGAACTATTGCATGATAGCTTCCGCCCTCTTCTATTTCGAGTGTTTTGCCATCTGCCCCAGAAACTTCTACACCATTTCTCCTCCACCTAAGCACTTCAAATTCAGCCTCGGATGTCAAAGTCAGCAGTTTATTATCTCCAGCGCAAATAGATGTTGGGCCAGAAAGTGTAACCGCCGCCGTTTCACTAGCTACTACTATAAAATCAGCTGTTTCAACTAGGCATCCGCTTGCTGTTCTCACTAAAGCCTGATAGGTTCCCCCGCTTTCTATTTCTAGGGTTTTTCCGCTGGCTCCGCTTATGTCAGTTCCATTCCTTCTCCATTTGACCAGCTCAAAGCCTGATTCAGACTTTAGGGTCAAGGTTTGTTTGGTGCCAACACAGATAGTCTGAGATCCAGTGATTGTTACAGCTTTACTGCTTGCGGATTCGACTACAAAATCAGCTGTTTCAACTAGGCAACCGCTTGCTGTTCTCACTAAAGCCTGATAGGTTCCCCCGCTTTCTATTTCTAGGGTTTTTCCGCTGGCTCCGCTTATGTCAGTGCCATTCCTTCTCCATTTGACCAGCTCAAAGCCTGATTCAGACTTTAGGGTCAAGGTTTGTTTGGTGCCAATGCAGATAGTCTGCGATCCAGTGATTGTTACAGCTTTACCAGTTGCTGATTCTACTATAAAATCAGCTGTTTCAACTAGGCAACCGCCTTCTGTTCTCACTAAAGCCTGATAGGTTCCCCCGCTTTCTATTTCTAGAGTTTTTCCGCTGGCTCCGCTTATGTCAGTGCCATTCCTTCTCCATTTGACCAGCTCAAAGCCTGATTCAGACTTTAGGGTCAAGGTTTGTTTGGTGCCAATGCAGATAGTCTGCGATCCAGTGATTGTTACAGCTTTAATGCTTGCGGATTCTACTATAAAATCACCTGTTTCAACTAGGCATCCGCTTGCTGTTTTCACTAGAGCCTGATAAGTCCCCCCGCTTTCTATTTCTAGGGTTTTTCCGCTGGCTCCGCTTATGTCAGTTCCATTCCTTCTCCATTTGACCAGCTCAAAGCCTGACTCAGACTTTAGGGTCAAGGTTTGTTTGGTGCCAATACAGATAGTCTGAGATCCAGTGATTGTTACAGCTTTACTGCTTGCGGATTCGACTACAAAATCAGCTGTTTCAACTAGACAACCACCTTCTGTTCTCACTAGAGCCTGATAGGTTCCCCCGCTTTCTATTTCTAGAGTTTTTCCGCTGACTCCGCTTATGTCAGTGCCATTCCTTCTCCATTTGACCAACTCAAAGCCTGACTCAGACTTTAGGGTCAGGGTTTGTTTGGTGCCAACACAGATAGATTCAGACCCGGTAATTTGCACAGGTTGAGAGGTAAAACCCTTCACCAGGAGTACAGCGGTTTCTTCTGTTACATTCCCCTTATAGTCAACTGCCCTCAATTCCACCTCGACCTCTTTCCCTACATCCTCACAGGTCACTTTTGTTTTGTTTAAGGAAACTTCCTTCACTCCGCAATTGTCACGGATTGATTGAATAAAATCCTCCGGTTTCAATTGCTTTTGCCCTAGTGTCAAATCAAAATCAACTGTCAGGTTCTTGGTAACAAGCACCGGCGCAATTTTATCCTGAATGACCACCTCAATTTTCTCCTCCCAGGCGTTCCCTTTATCATCTTTGATATTCACACTTACTTCTTGCTTATCCAGGTTTTCACAAGTAAACTCAGACTTACTCAAAGTCACGGTATAAATGGAACTAATCGGCCAATTCATGAAAACCTGTGCAGGAGTTAGGTTCACTTTGCCTTCATTTGAAAGCGCCAGCTCTACCCTTTCTTTTACTTGCGGTCTTTCCTGAATAGTCCTCAACGGAATTTTCAGGCTCACCACATCGTTATAAACCCTTCGCTCAACTTTTGTCAAGTTGTAATTTTCATCCATCACGGGGAACGCATAAACAGGCAAAAAATCAATCAATGCATACACTTGCTCGCCTTCTACGATTTTGGTTAGGTTTACTTCCAAATGCCCATAATGCTTGCCTCCATCGGTCAGTACAGGGTTTGCCCCAGAAGTATTCCAGATTTCAGGCTCACTTTGATCTGCAGTCCACTGCCGGTAGGGATTGTAATTCAGCGTATTCAAAGGATTGCCCAGCCAGTCTCGCTTCTCTCCCCGCATACCATCCCCGGCCACACCCACGTCGTAATACAAGATGCCTTTACCATCCCCATCTTCATCCACAAAACTTCGCTCAAATAACTCATCGTGACCGGATAGCACAGCGATCACCCCATGCTCTTCCAGCAGCGGATTAAGAATGCGCATCGGAGTCCCTACTTGTCCCACTGACAGCTCATGATTTAATGGAACCCCATGCTCTCCAGAGGAATAGGCAGCATGGTGATACTGAACAAAAATCAATTGCCCTTCCTCACGTGCATCTTTAAGGTTTTCCTCCAGCCATTTATATTGATCACTTCCTGGCCCAAAACCGCTCAGGTCTTTTCCTCCTGCCGCGCTATAGTGTGCTTGGGTATAATTTTCCTGGGTATCAGTCCCTATTGCTGTCAGCTCCTTCCCTTTCAGTTTTGGCTGTCCAGCAAAGTCCCCCGCATTCTGATCGGGAGTTCCATTACTGGAGTCCACTGTGAGTATGGTCACGGGACCATAATCCACGCGGTAATAACTTTGCCTGTGCTTTTGAAAAGGATCTTCAGTTGGGGTCTGAAAGTACTCGTGAAAGCGACTTCTGCCCAAAACCGGAAGGAAGGTCCCATTCTCGTTAGTTCCATAGCCCCCGTTGATTCCTCCATAGGACTCCCAGTTTCCCAAAGCCGGGATAATCGGATAGTTTGACAAGCCACTTCCAAGTGCTCCGGCATTATGCCTGAAAAATTCATCCCAAGCAGGCTGATACCCTGCCCCCTGTACCAAATCTCCCGGCATAAGAATAAAATCAGGATCACGGGAATTGATGATTTTTAGGTTTTCGGCATAGCCTCGCTCCTCAGTAAGTAAATAATTGGGCAGTTCTATGCCTTGTTCAGTGGTGGTCCCAAATTTCTCCTTCCATAACTCAGGGATAGCAAAAGGTCGGAAAAGCGGCTTTCCCGGGTACCAGGTTCTATGAGTCACTCTTCCTTTGGGATCCGTTTCAGAATCTGCCAAAGCCATAAACCGGATCTTTTCCCAGGAACTTTTTGCCGGAGGCGCTGTGAATCTCCCTGAATAATCCACTCCTGCAAGTGTGACCGTATAACTGAGGATTTTTCCCGCTGGGATTTCCCCTTGGAATCTGTAGCGAAAGGCCGCATCACTTATCAGCCAACTGCCCTGCGATAATCCCGCAATGCTTTCATTCTTTTCCTGGCTGGTATAATAGATCTCAGCCACTTCCTCACCGACTATCTCCTGATTTAGAATAGAGCCGCCCTCCTCATTAAAGAGCTGGATGGAGCTGCTGCTCTGAGAAGTACTGAACCAAGTAATCTGAATTTTCCCATTTCCATATACTTGCAAGTATGGAAATACCCGAAAGGGATTGACTTCTGCCGGTTTTGTGGAAGTGAAAACCATGCAAAGCAAAAAGCATATCTTAAACAGGAAAAGTCTTTTCATAAAAGTGGGTTGAAAGCACTCAATTTACTAGAAAACAGCTTAATATGCTGAATATCCCAATAATCTACAGCAAAAGTTACCGAGTTCTCCTATTATTCTACTCGGCTTTTCAGCAGTAACAATTGAACCGGGTTCACCGGGTCATTACTGAAAATGTAAATATTCCGCTGATCTATACCTTTTCGGCCCTTGGGGTCAAATACTACTTTCAACTCAATCATTTCGCCGGGATCCAAGGTAGTCTTTGGTATTTCCAAGCGAAGGCAATCGCAGTTTCCTTGGATTTTTTTGATCTCTAAAATCTGTCTACCAGCGTTTCTCAGCACCACATTTTCAACCTGAATTTCGGAAGCCTGGATTTTACTCAGGTCAATCTCCTTAGGGTCCAAAACCAGTTGAGGAACTACATTCAGGTTATCTTTAGCAAATGGGGCATAGTATTCAAAAACATCAGCTAGCACATCCAGGTGAATGAAACTGCTGCTATCCTGCCAGTTGAGCGATATCCTATCTTCAAAATATCCCAAATCCCCCTTCATATTGCCATCATACATCACCTGAAGCAGACCTCTATCGTTTGGCATGATAGAATCCGTCAGCTGCGATACCTGAATGTATTCCGGACCACCAAACATCAAACTATCCTTATAAATAATGTCCTCTCCGAAATTATAGACTTCCACTGCCTTGAGTTTAGGTTCATTGGTAAAGACCTCCCCCATATTGACTTTTTCAAGCCTAAACCCCAGCTTTCCTTTCCGAGTGGTATAATCTCTTTCGGGATTACTAGACCTGGGAATAGCATTTCCTTCTATAAAAAGCGTGTCCTGGGTTCCTTGCAAATTTCCCTTCACTATAATCATCCGACTAAAATAGCCTACGCCTACCGTAGGGTCGTAAGTGACCTGAAGCTTGCCGCTTTCTCCCACTACCAAAGTGTCTCGTGTGTATTCCACATCCGTACACCCACAGTCACTCCACACAGTTTCTATGTAGTAAAGCGAATCCTGCGTATGGGTAAATTCAAATTCAGCCACCTGCGGCCCCTGCTCTTCCAGTATTGTGCCTAAGTCCACCTTATTTACTGCCCAGATCACTCGTTGCGGCACAGTATCCTGAGCCAGTGTGACTTGGGTGATAAAGAGCAGAACAAAGAGGAAAGCAAGCGTCTTTTCAATTCTAATCATAGCCACAAATAACGCATATTTTCAAACGTTTTATAGGCTGATTTACTTAATTTGCAGCAAAATCAAACTAATGGCAAGAGTACTTACAGGCATACAAAGTAGTGGAAGACCGCACTTGGGAAATATCCTGGGAGCGATTGTTCCAGCTATTGAATTAATCAAACAAAACAAAGAAGAATCTTATATTTTCATCGCAGACTTGCATTCCCTCACCACTTCCAAAGATGGGGAAGTAAGAAAGCAAAACACCCTGGCGGTAGCAGCGGCCTGGTTGGCTTTTGGGCTGGATATAGAGCAAACCACTTTTTACCGACAATCCAGAAGACCTGAGGTAGCTGAGCTTACCTGGTACCTGAACTGCTTCACACCGTTTCCCATGCTGGCAAATGCGCATAGCTTCAAGGACAAGTCGGAAAAGCTTTCTGATGTAAATGCCGGACTCTTTACCTATCCGGTGCTGATGGCTGCTGATATTTTGCTGTATTCTGCGGATTTGGTGCCTGTGGGCAAAGATCAAATGCAGCACCTGGAAATGACCCGTGACATTGCATCTACATTTAACAGAATTGTGGAGGAGGAAATCCTTACCATTCCGGAAGCAAGGATCGACGAAGTGGTGAAAACCATTCCCGGCACGGATGGTCAAAAGATGAGTAAATCATACAACAACTTCATCGATATTTTCCTGCCTGAGAAAGCACTGAAGAAAAACATCAACCGCATCGTGACAGACAGCACCGCGATGGAGGAACCTAAGGATCCGGATACCTGTAATGTCTTCAAATTGTACAGCCTGATCGCTTCAGAGCCTCAAATCAAGCAAATGAGAGCCAATTACGAAGGCGGAAACTATGGGTATGGTCATGCCAAAAAGGAATTTCTAGAATTAATACTGGAAAAATATGCTGAAGAACGAAAGGCTTTTGACTACTACATGAACAATCCTGAGGAAGTAGAAAAGAAACTAGCTGCCGGTGAAGCCAAAGCCCAAGCGGTAGGCGCCGAACTTCTAAATAAAGTAAGGGAAAAGTTAGGGTTCAGGTGATTTCCCTACTAATAAAAAACATTCAGGATCCCGAATATCGTGAAGGACTTCACAAGCGGGGATGAATGAAACACTTCCCCTGCAAGCAATCTGCGGGAAACCATTGGACTATCAGAAAAAATGGCTCTGTCAACAATTGACGGAGCCATTTTTAATTTAAAAGCGACTAAAACCTTCGAGGTTTTGAAAACCTCAAAGGTTATACAAACTCCTTGAACACCACGGTGGCATTATGCCCTCCAAATCCAAAAGTATTACTCATCGCTACTTTGATTTTTTTCTCAAAGGCATTTTTGCGCACGATCTGCATTTCTTTTGGTATCGCTTCATCCAATTGTGCTGTGTTGATCGTAGGCGGGATAATTCCATCCTGAATAGCCTTCACACTGAAAATAGCTTCTATGGCACCAGCTGCTCCCAGTAGATGTCCAGTCATAGATTTGGTGGCTGAAATATGGAGGTTTTCATACTTTCCTTCCAATAGATTTGAAATAGCCGTGATTTCGCTGATATCCCCCAGTGGCGTAGACGTAGCATGCGCATTGACATAGTCCACTTCTTGGGCGGAAAGCCCCGCCTCTTCCAAAGCAAACTTCATGCATTGAAGCGCGCCTTTTCCTTCTGGATGAGTGGCAGTCATATGGTAAGCATCGGCTGTCATGGCCGCCCCCACTACTTCTGCGTAGATCTTAGCGCCCCGATTCACCGCATGCTCATATTCTTCCAAAATCAAAGCTGCAGCCCCCTCACCCATCACAAAACCGTTTCTCTCTGAGTCAAAAGGCCTGGAAGCAGTCTCAGGATTATCATTGCTAGTGGACAAAGCCTTCAAAGCCCCAAACCCACCAATGGCACCTTCGGTGATTGCTGCTTCCGATCCTCCGGAGATAATCACTTTAGCCTTGCCCCATTTGATGTAATTAAATGCATCCATCAGGGCACTATTACCGGTGGCACAGGCCGAAACCGGCGCATAATTAATCCCCATCAAGCCAAACTTCATGGAAATCAAACCAGACGCCATATTTCCAAGAAATTTTGGAATAAAAAAGGGATTAAACCTAGGTGTACAGTCATTTTGGACATACTCCTTAATCTCCTTTTCAAAAGTGTTCATTCCACCCTGACTGCTACCCCAAATCACCCCTGCATCATAGGGAGAGCTCAGTTCGTCCACCTTCAGTCCGGCATCTTCCATCGCTTCGGAAGCTGCATAAAGCGCATATTGCGTATATAAATCGGTTCGCTTTACCTCACTCCTTTCCAATCTTAAACTCGGGTCAAAAGCCTTTACCTCACAGGCAAACCGGGTTTTAAACTTTGCTGCATCAAAATGGCTGATGGCAGCGGCACCACTTTGACCGGCAATGGCATTTTGCCAGTTTGAAGCCACATCATTACCTAATGCAGACAAGGCTCCCATACCTGTAATCACAACTCTTTTTGAATTCATATTTGATGAAATTGAATGGTATGCTTTTTAAAGCAAAAACCCGGCGCATCACCAGGTTTTTGAATGGTTATTTAAAGATACCTTTTCTTGTATGTGGTTTTTTGAACCTTAATTCTGGAATCTTGCTCCTCGATTCTTGACTCTTGAATCTTGGTTCTCCGTACTTGACACTATTTTACCTGCTTCGCCAAAGATCCTTGAGCTGCTGTCCATTGATCAGCATCACAAATCTGGCCGGGTTTGGAATCAACACAATTCTCACATCCTGCTTATCAAACTGCTCAGACTCGATTGGCACACCTTGCTGCCCAGAAACCTCATAACTTACTATTCCATTTGCATCAGGAAGCAAAGGCTTGTAAGCATTTGCGATGTAGGCTGTAGGCAAAAGAATATCTGTATCTGACTTCAACTTTTCCTGAATCTTCTCTATCTCTGCTTCTAATCTATCCTCATAGTTTTCGTTGAAATCATCCTCCAAGTCATGTAACTCTTCTTCCAGGTCATCATAACTTTCATGGTTATAATCCATACCGGCCAGTTGATTTCTCTTTTCTACAATTTCCGTGAGCTCCTTATCTAGAGTATCCCAATTCATTACTTGTTGTATTTTTTGATTTAGATATGCAAAGATGGGGAATCCCTTTTTTTATGAAGAACTATTTATAAGAAATTAACTCCTAATGACAGGATTTTTCTAGAGACACTAGTACCTTGAATCTAAATCTACTCCAACATGGAAATTACTACCATTGCCGTTATTGGTGCAGGAAACCTGGGTTCGCGTATAGCGCTGAGAGCCGCTCTTTCGGGCTTCTCGGTGAATATATATGATATCAGTCAGGATAAGCTGAAGCAAGCCAAGTCAATAATGAGTCAAGTTCTGGAAAATCATAATGATTTTAAAAATCTATCTATCAAGTACTTAAACAACCTTACTTTTACCGTTGATTTAGACCATGCCTTAAGTGAGGCTGACCTAGTAAGTGAGAATGTGACCGAAGACCTAGAGGTGAAAAAGAGGGTATGGGAGGCCATAGGAAACCTGGCTGAGCCCCACACCCTATTCACTACCAATACGTCCTACCTACTGCCCTCAGACTTTGCGGAAATTTCCGGTCGCCCATCACTTTTTTGCGCTTTTCACTTTCATGACGTCTTCGAATCTCGGGTAGTGGACATCATGCCGCACCCAGGGACTGCGCCTGAGGTACTGGAAATACTTGAGGAATTTGGCAGAACTCTCCATCAGGTTCCACTTATCGTCCAAAAAGAGCATTCAGGTTATATTTTTAACACGCTCCTGATTTCCTGGATAGATGCTGCGGGTAGATTGCTCACAGGGGAAATAGCTGAGGTAGAGGCTATCGACAAGTCTTGGATGGTCAATTTCAATATGCCAGTGGGACCATTTGGAGTTTTGGATAAGGTAGGACTGGATACGGCATGGAAAATCACCTCTGCAAGAAGAAATCCAGCTTCCAGGGCATTTGCAGAGTTACTTAAGCACTACGTGGACCAGGGAAAACTAGGTGTGAAATCCGGGGAAGGATTTTATTCCTATCCTGACCCTTCCTATAAATCACCGGATTTTTTAAGATAAACTAAACAATTTCGCCTGTTTTGGATTCTAGGTAAATCTAGCTTACACATTAACTCGTAAGTCCAGATAGCAATATTCACTCCCCCATGAAGCAATTTTACCTCTGCTTTGCGCTAGCATTGCTTTTTATACCTCTTGATAGCCCAGCTCAGATTTCCCTGAGCGATGAGTTAAAGTTTCCTATCTCTATCCATACAGAAGCGAATTTCGCCCAGGTAGATTCATCAGATTTCTCCATAGAGAAAATCCTTGAGTTGGAAAATCAGCTTAATTTCCTACCGCTAAATGTCCCTATTACAGATCTTGGCTTTACAGATAAGACCTATTGGGTCAGGTTTTCATTAGAAAATGATACGGAATTTCCCCGCACATTCTATTTAGAGACGGGCAGACCTATTACAGACGTAGTGCACCTGTTTCAGCTAGCAAATGGAAAAATCATCTCTGAGCAGCTAAGCGGAGACCTGGTCAAATTCGAAGACAAGCCATTCAACCACAGGAAGATGATCTTTCCGATCACGCTCCCTGCCAGCTCAACCTCTGATTTCTACATCAAATACCAAAGTGATGGAGAGGTGATCAACCTACCACTTCTGCTGAATGATACTTCTTCCTTGGTAGCCTCTTCCTATTTCAATCAATTGATTTTCGGCTTTTTCTATGGACTGCTTTTCATAGCAGTGGTCACATACCTATTTTTCTATTTCGGGATGAAAGAGCCGAGTTTCCTGTTTTATGTAGCTTATGTAGCATCTGTGGCACTTTTACACCTGAATCTGGATGGTTACTTTTTCCAGTACATCACTCAGGAACCGGGTTGGTTTGCCAATCGCTCACTTTTGATTTTTGCAGCTCTTAGTTCTCTGGCACTAGGCGTATATGGTTACACCTACCTGAAAGCAGCCCAGCTTTCCTCCTTCATTAAAAAATCCTTTCAATGGCTATTTGCTGCGCACGGGCTGCTCTTGATTTTGATAGTGACATTCACTGCTGCCCAGGCCTATTACTATCCTGCTGTGAATGCCCTTGGTTTCTTGATGTTAGTTTTGATTATCATCACCATCTTCAAGAGCTTTCTCTCCAGTGTGCCTGTGGACTTTTTCTTTTCCATAGGTATCGCATGCCTTACTTTTGGCTTTGTGATTTTTATTCTGAATAATTTCTCCTTGATCCCTAACTCCTTTTTTACCCAAAATGCTTCTAAAATTGGAACAGGAGTAGAAATCATATTTCTATCCCTATCTATGGCAAACCGGATTCGCTTGCTGAAATCCGAAAAAGAAAAAATCCAGGAACTAGCACTCTTGAGATCTCAGGAGTCTAACGACATCAAATCCTACTTCCTCTCTAACATGAGCCACGAACTCAGAACACCACTGAATGCCATTTTGGGGCTCTCTAAGTCCATCCTGAGTCACACAGACGATCCTTCTATCAAAAACAACCTGCAAGTCATCCAGTATTCTTCAATGTCTCTTTTGGGATCCATCAACGATATCCTAGACTATTCCAAAATAGAAAAAGGTGAGCTGAAACTCGCCCAAACGGAGTTTGATTTTCACAAAATCATCCAGGAACTCAAAGAGGTTACCAATCTAAAAACCCGGGAAAAAAACCTGGAATTCATCTATGAGGAAAGAAATAGCTATAAAACAAAGCTCGTAGGAGATCCTATCCGCCTCAAGCAAATCCTCTCCAATGTACTGGACAATGCCGTCAAATTCACGCAAAAGGGTCATATCAAACTTGCCGTTCATACGAAAGAACTTCCAGGAAATAAGGTCAGCATCAGCCTGTGCATAGCGGATACCGGAGTGGGGATATCCCAAGATAAAATGGAACGGGTCTTTGACTCCTTTACGCAGGAGCAGATCGATGATAAGCGAAAGTATGGAGGTTTTGGTATAGGTCTGTGCATAGTGAAAGCACTGGTAGAGCTGCATCATGGAGAAATAGAGCTCAGCAGCGAAAAGAACCAAGGTACGGTCGTAAAGATCAGACTTGAATTGGAAAAGTCAATCCACGCTACTCAGAGCCAAAAGCTAATGACACCAAAACAAGCCGAACAACTGATGCATGGAAGACATTTGCTGGTAGTGGAAGACAATACAGTGAATCAACTTGTGATCAAATCAATCCTGAGAAAGTGGAAAGGAGTCAGCTTTGACTTTGCCAATGATGGTTTGGAGGCTCTGGAAGCCATAAAAACCAACACATACGATGCAGTGTTAATGGATCTACAAATGCCCGAAATGGATGGGTATGAAGCGACGGAACAGATTCGTGGCGGAAATTCCGGCATCAACTCCCATGATATCCCCATCATCGCCGTCACTGCTGATACCACTGAGAAAACCAAAAACAGGGTGTTTGCCATCGGAATGGATGATTACATCACCAAACCTATAGATCCAGATTTGCTTTATGCCAGTGTGGAAAAGGCACTTTACCTGGACAAAATCAAACTTGACATTAAGCTATAAATCCAAGGGATAAAACCTGCCCCGTTCAGTTTGACCCGGCTTCAGGCTTGTAATCCATGGGCAGCAAATCCCCCACTCGCTCCCAGGCAATGTATCCCTCTACCAAAATCCCATAAGGATCGGCATAGCTTCCATTTGCATAGATTTCCATGGAATCCGTCTCCAGATGCATGAGAGAAACCTGAGGTCCTGCCGGGCCGGAAGTGGCCGTACCCCGGTATTCGGCGCTTTCTTTTTCTTTGCTAAAAGTGATATATAGGTAGTCCTCAAAGGCCAAAAACACCTTCCCTGCCGCATTTCGCTGGACTAGCTTATCTACAGCAATAGGTTTGGACTCGACTTGATCTATGAACTTACTCGAATCGTTAGGATTAGGCATTCTGTAAAGTTTTCGAATAGTAAAGCCTTGTTCGGAGGTGTTTCCCTCGTACATGGAGCGAATAAGGTGCTGCATACTCCCATGGTAAGCGATTTCCCTTTGCTTTTTGGCTTTCCTCAGCTTTCTTTTGGACAAAGTAGAGTCCGGTATGAAAAGTGAATAACCTCCGTAAAACACATAGCCCTGACTCCGTTTAAACTTGAAATCGACTAAAGAGTAATCAATATAATAACCCAGCAAAGGATTGTGGATTTTCAAAGGTTCTGTAGCATTTACCTGAAGCAAGCCCGGCTCAGATTGATCATCAATCCGCAGGACTTTATCATTTTCTATGATACAATTCTTCCCATTTTTGGAAGTGCCCAGAAAATAACTTTTAAAAAGCTCCAGATTTCTGTACCAAGCCGGATCTCGCTCTGTCTCCACTTCTACCGTCTCTAATTCTTCTTCTTCCCGGTCGAGCATAAATTTAAATCCCTGAGCAGGCAGATTATCCGTTTGAATCTTATAGGTTAAGTGGCTATACCCCAGCATTCGAACTATCACTTCGTAATTCCCATCAGGAATGGAAATAGAAAAACTGCCATTTTCATCTGCAGAAACCCCAAAAGTAGTGTTGGTCAAAAACACCGTGGCATAAGGTACAGGTTCTTGATTTTCAAAATCAACTATACTGCCTTTAAAAATATGCTGTGCCTGAACTGCGGTATGCAGGCATAAAAAAAACAAGCCTAAAACAATCTTTGACAGTATTGAATTAGGCTTGTCCATTGGTTCTCAAATCAAACTTGAGTGATGATTACTTCTTACTTTTTCTTGCTAAATCTCCCACCTCGTTTCTTCGGTTCAGGCTGATTTTCAATTATATGAATAGTCTCATCGTAAGTAAGGGTTTCAGCCTCTTTGTCCTTAGGAATCTTATAGTTCTTCTTGCCCATTTTGATATAAGGACCCCAGCGACCATTCAATATTTGAATCTCGGGGTTTTCATCAAAGGACTTAATATGCTTTTTGGCGTCTGCTTCGCGCTTATCTTTAATCAGCTGAATGGCTTCTTCTTCCGTTACGCTCAAGGGATCCAGTTCTTTGGGCAGGGAAACAAAGCTTCCATCATGCCTGATATACGGGCCAAATCTCCCTATCGCAGCGACCATCTTCTTGTCTTCAAACATGCCTACATCTCTAGGCAATTTGAACAACTCAAGCGCCTCTTCCATCGTGATGTTTTCTATGAACTGCCCTTTTTTCAAGCTGGCAAATTGCTTCTCTTCGTCGTCAGCATCTCCGATCTGAACCAAAGGACCAAATCTTCCCAAACGGGCAATCATAGGCTTACCACTGACTGGGTGATTGCCTAGCTCTCTGCTCGAATTCACATCCTGACGGGAAACCTGCTCGGTCTCTTCTACATTTTTATGGAAATTTCCATAGAAAGCATCTAGCATATCCTGCCAAACCTGTCCACCAGCCGCTATATCATCAAACTCCTTCTCTACTCTAGCTGTAAAACTAAAATCAATCACATTCGGAAAATGCTCTACGAGAAAGTCATTGACCACCATAGCGATATTCGTTGGGAAAAGCTTCTGTTTTTCAGCTCCTGTGGTCTCTTGTTTTTTCTCCTCTTTGAATTCTCCTTTTTGAATGAGCATCTCCACATAGTCGCGCGGTCTTCCATCCCGTGATTCTTTGATTACATATTCACGCTTCTGAATAGTGGAAATGGTAGGCGCATAGGTAGAAGGTCGTCCTATCCCCAGTTCTTCCAATTTTTTCACCAAAGATGCTTCTGTATATCTAGGAGCTGCCCGGGTAAAGGTCTCCTTGCCTTTCATCTGCTGCAAGTTCAATACCTGACCCACAGTCAAAGGTGGTAAAAGTGCCTTACCGTCATTTTCCTCCTCTTCAGGCTCATCGTCCGTGTCCTCCAGATAGACCTTTAAGAAACCATCAAACTTGATGATCTCTCCGGTAGCTACCAGATTTTGGGGTTGATTCGAGACATCTATGGTAATAATGGTCTTTTCCAACTGGGCATCAGCCATCTGAGAAGCAATTGCCCGCTTCCAGATCAGCTCATAAAGCCGCTGCTCATTTCTATCCCCACTCACTTGTGTATTGGCAAAATCAGTAGGTCTAATGGCTTCGTGAGCTTCCTGCGCACCTTCAGACTTGGTATTGTATTTTCTAGACTTATGGTAATCACTACCATAAGAGTTCAAAATTGCACTTTTTGCAGAAGCCATGGCATCCTCAGACAAGTTCACACTATCTGTACGCATGTAAGTGATCTTACCTGCTTCGTATAGCTTCTGCGCCACAGACATGGTCTGAGCTACTGAGAAATACAGCTTTCTACTGGCTTCCTGCTGCATGGTAGAAGTGGTAAAAGGAGCTGCTGGAGTTTTCTTACCAGGCTTTTTCTCCAGTTTTGCCACTGAAAAGTCTGCCTCCAGGCATTTTTTCAGAAAGTCCTCAGCTTCTTCCTTGGTATCAAATTTTTTTGGAAGCTCAGCCTGGAATGTTTTTCCCTCAACTTCAAAAATCGCCGTTATCCTGAAACTTGACTTGGCTTTGTGCTGCTCTATTTCACGCTCTCGCTCTACGATTAATCGTACAGCCACAGATTGTACTCTACCCGCAGAAAGACCTGTTTTGATTTTTTTCCAAAGAATAGGTGAAAGTTCAAAACCTACCAATCTGTCCAGAATTCTTCGAGCCTGCTGAGCGTTCACCAAGTCAATATCTATTCCTCTAGGGTTTTCTATGGCCTTTGAAATTGCATTTTTTGTGATTTCCCTGAATACAATCCTTTTGGTATTATCATCTTTCAGCTTCAAAACCTCTTTTAAATGCCATGATATGGCTTCTCCTTCGCGGTCGTCGTCACTTGCTAGATACACAGTCTCTGCGTCTTTGACTAGGCTCTTGAGGTTTTTGATCACTTCCTTTTTGTCTGCTGTCACCTCATAGGTAGGACTAAACCTATTTTTAATATCGATGGCTTTGTCGCCTTTAGGCAGATCACGAACGTGACCATAACTGGATGCGACCTTATAATCCTTACCTAAATACCCTTCGATGGTTTTAGCTTTGGCAGGTGACTCGACAATGACAAGGTTTTTAGACATAAAAAGCAGGATTTCTGGGTTTCTACACCCGATTTGAAAGGCTAAAAATAGACGGCATTGTAGTCTTGTCCAAATATTAAAAAAATGCGGACGCTTAATTGGTGGGATTTTTGATATTTCCTGCACATTACCATAAGTACTTAAAGCACTTACCATGAAGCATTTGATTTTACTTAGGCACGGGGAAGCAGGATTTTCACAGGGCTCAGATTTTCAGCGAAAGCTTACCTTAAATGGTCGGGAACAACTGGGTAGACTGTCCAAATCTCTGGACAACACCTTTCTTTCCGTGGACTTCATGCATTGCTCGGAAGCAAATCGTACCCGAGAAACGGCTGAATTGATCGGAAAACATCTAGAAATCAAAGATGCCAACTTTAGCAGAAGCATTTATGAGGGAGATGTTCAGCAATTGATTTCTTTACTGGAAGAAACCCCCAACTCAGCAAATACCTGTCTGTTGATCGGACATAATCCTACCATTAGTTTGCTCTTAGCTCATATCACCAATCAAAGTTACCTGGGTATGCAGCCTGGAATGATGGCTATTCTCAACCTGGAAATCTCAGATTGGAAAATGATAGGACTGGGCACCGGAACCCTCCGTGAAATCAAACAATAGACAGCAAAATAGT
Source organism: Algoriphagus sp. TR-M9 (assembly GCF_027594545.1). Classification (NCBI taxonomy): domain Bacteria; kingdom Pseudomonadati; phylum Bacteroidota; class Cytophagia; order Cytophagales; family Cyclobacteriaceae; genus Algoriphagus; species Algoriphagus halophytocola. The sequence continues at coordinate 2,349,655 of NZ_CP115160.1, forward strand.
ATTGAGCCTTATTTTCAATATTTTACATTTTTTTTAAAAAAATCATTGATTTTATAACCCTAACTTTTATACCTTCACAATAATAATACAGGAAATGGGATGTTTTTCACCCACTGCAATTAAAAAATACTGTTTCCAACATATTCAATAAACCCATTTCTGAGTACACTTAATAAGTAAGTGGATTCTCAAAGAAACCTGAAAGACCTTCATGTACTGATACTAAGAAGAGCTTTCAAGTAGTGAGTACCCTTTTGAATATATACCCATATAGAATTTTACAAACCACCAATCAACCAAATGGCCCGTACCTAAAATACGGCACCCCGGGAAGCGAGCTCATCGCTTCCCGATTTTGTTTAGTATTCACCTTATAAAAAAAGTCCCGAACATCTTGCCCGGGACTTTAAAGTGCATCAATCAACTACCTCTAGAAATCGGTGGATTTCCCATCCAGGTCCAGCTTCTTGATCCAAATATTTCTATAATAAACATCATGACCTTCAGCTTGTAATTTTAGCCCTCCAGGTCGATCAGTTATGCCTTTACCTCCATCATTCCCCCCATCAAGTCCGGAATTGGGTCCACCCCAAACCTGCTGAATGGGTTGGTCTTCATGGATTTTCACCCCATTAAAATATATGGTAGTTCTGGCTTTCTCCACCAGAACCCCATTTTTAAACCTAGCCGCCTTAAATACTATATCATAGGCATTCCACTTCCCTAGGCCATTATATTCTTCAGAAGTCGGTATTTGTTCATTGATGATCGCACCCATGCCATGATCTCCATAATCTCCATCCAAAACCTGAATCTCGTAACGGTTCTGTAAATAAACCCCAGAGTTTCCTCCTTCATTTTTGATGAAAAACTCCACATGAGCTCTGAAGTCTTCAAACTTATCTTTGGTCACTATGTCAGCCGCACCGTACAATCCACCCGCAGCCGCAGGATCATTACTGCTGATGGCTTTGCCTCCGTCTACCGGATCAGTGACTTCCGGCCACTTAATGGGCATTTCTGCTGAGAACCTTGGACCTTCCCAATAGGTCCAGTTCTTCTTCAGGGACTTTTTGGAGCCATCCAGATATACTTTGGCACCTTTGATAGGCTTAGCTCCTACTCCTACCTGACCAAAAGCCAACGTGACGGAACCTGCAAGGACAATTGTTAACGTAAGCCTTTTGAGCATTGTAAAATTCATAGAAAAAGGGTTTTTAAATTTATTTGCTGAAAATTCAGGGTAATCAATTTATGAATGTTCAATTTGGTTAATTTTAAAGAGAATTATCCTTTTTAAAATATGAAAACTAGATAGGCGGTAAGCATAAAGGTCTAAAAACACTGCCTAGATGAGATTCCATATGAATAGTAAACAGCAAAAACTAAATACATAAATCCAGCCAAACTAATCTGAAAACAGGCTTGACTTAAATATTACATACTTGGATTATCTATCCACGCGAGATTCTCCGGATGCGCTGCAGGCAGACGGGGCGGGCTATCTGACCTTTTTAAAATAAACTATAAACACCTGAAATCGAGCATGACTAAAAAACCACATACTGGTATGATTACAATCATTGCGAGATTCTCCCGAATCAAGATCGAGACAGGCTATATGACCTTTAAAAATCAAATTATAAACAGATGAAATGGCAAGGAAATAGACGAAGTTCAAATGTAGAAGATAGACGGGGTAAAAGCAGCGGTAGAATGGGAGGTGGAGGATTTAATCCTATGCTCATAGGCCCATTGCTTAAAATCCTTTTTTCCAAAACCGGATTGGTCATAGTAGGTGTACTGATCGCTTTCTCGGTACTGACCGGCACCAATCCCCTTTCCTTTTTAAATGGACTTTTGGGAGGAGGAGGAGGAAGCCAGGGTTTCACCACTGAGAGCAACTATACTCCCTCTGCGGAGGAAGACAGGTTAGCAGCCTTTAGCGAGACGATTTTGGCAGATACTGAAGATGTTTGGAATGCACTCTTGGAAAATTACCGAGAACCTACACTGGTACTTTTCAGCGGGCAGGTTTCCTCAGCCTGCGGTCTGGCCTCTAGTGCCACCGGGCCATTTTACTGCCCTGGTGACGAAAAGCTATACATAGACCTGAGTTTCTTTAAAGAAATGGAAGTAAAACTGAACGCTCCGGGGGATTTTGCGCAAGCTTATGTAATCGCACACGAAGTGGGGCATCATATACAAAAGATCATGGGGATTACTTCCCAAATGGAGCAACTACGACGAGAAGTAAGTGAAAAGGAATACAATCAATATTCGGTACGCCTAGAGCTTCAAGCGGACTTTTTAGCGGGAGTTTGGGCCCATCATAGCCAGCAATCCAAAGGCTGGATGGAAAGAGGTGACCTGGAAGAAGCATTAAATGCCGCTAACGCCATAGGGGATGACAGGCTGCAAAAGCAGGCAACGGGAAGAGTAATGCCAGATTCATTTACCCATGGAACTTCTGCACAACGCATGAAGTGGTTCAAAAAAGGGTTTGATTCCGGAGATTTAAGTCAAGGCGATACCTTCAATGCAAGTACACTTTAAGCCCTTTGTCCATCTAAAACCATGATTTGTTCAGGACTTAGCCTATGGATAAATTGCCTTAAAATGTAATAGGTCTCAGGTAGCAAGTTGACTACCGCCAATTCGCTCAGTGCTTCTTCATCAGACAAGGATGCGGACACGTAACCAAACTTACTCAGCATTCCTCTCTCAAAAACGCAGCATGCAAGCTCTCCCTCTTTTCTGCCATTCAATCGAATCAAAATCTCCTTCTGACTCTCCTTTATTTTGATCAAAAACGCGTTCAGTCGCTGATTATACGACTTGGGCGCTTCCGAATAATGACAGGCACCATCACATCCCATAGGATCATTTTCCCCACAATTCACCTTTCTCAATCCACACAGTTTGGGACAAAGTCCATAAGCCTGAATTCCTTCCTTAATAAAAGCAGTCGCTTCTTCCATGGAGAAAAATGATTCTAGCGGCTTAAAAAACTTATTGGGCTTGGATACCTGCAACCTTCCATACCCGGAATTATCCTCGTAATGGTACAAGCCGAACATCCGTTTCGGGATTTTTAAGGCGGAGTTATATTTCGGCCATAATCTTTTGATTTCCAATGCCTCAAATAGCAAGGCCATAAATTCAGTTCCGGTTAACGCCCATTTCAGGTCTACCACTTCTGCCTTGAGTTTTTGCTTGAGATGTGGCAGGAGCTCTCCAGAAAAGTGATTTTTGAACCTCTCGCGGATATTGATTGCTTTGCCTACATAAATGGTCTTACCGTTTTCATCCAGCATATAATACACGCCGCAGCTTTCCGGGATTTCTTTAAATCTGTATATGGGGAAATTGGGTGGTAAAAATGCCTGACCCTTATTCTTCTTAAGTGCCTGATTCACCACTTGAAAATCCTGCTTGATGATCCGGTCAAAAAGAATGGCGGTAGCTCTAGCATCTCCCATAGCACGGTGTCTGGCTTCTATCGGGATTCTTTGGCTTTCGCAAAGCCTTCCTAAGCTGTATGACCTCAAACCCGGAAAGGCTTTTCTGCTCAGCCTGACGGTACAAAGCTTTTGGGCTTTAAAATACAGCCCATGATTTAAAAAGGCCTCCCGGAGAAAACTGTAATCAAAATTGACATTATGCGCCACAAAAATCCTCCCATCAAGCAATTCCCAGAGCTTTTCACTCACCTGCTGAAAGGTTGGCTCATCCCGCACCATGGCATTGTCAATTCCGGTCAAACCGGTGATATAGGTCGGGATAGCCTGTAGAGGGTTGATCAGCGTCTGATACTCCTCAATGATATTTTCTCCATCATGGATCAGCACTGCTACCTCTGTTATGCCTCCGGTTTGAGGTCCTCCCCCTGTGGTTTCTATATCTACTATGGCAAACTCCATCACTCAAAAGTATGTAAACTAATCTTATTATCCTGTGTACTGACAGGGATTGACAGGATTGTACAGGTAATCATCTAAGCTCTCCCTTAGCTATAAATTAAGTTGCCGGAAGGGAAAATTGTTCATTCCCAAGAGATTTTTACCATTTATCCATTTTATGCAACTTTGTTTCATTTATTCTGGTTTATGAATTCAAGCCCATCTATTTTTGCATGGTGAATATGAATAAAGCACTAGCGCTACTCCTATTAATCGTATTGCTTCCTTTATGGGGTACGGCACAGGATTGTAAACTTTCGATTCGAGGTAAAATCATACACCTGGAAAACAACGAACCTATAGAAGCTGCCTACATTTGGATCGCAGAAGCTAAGCATGGAGCCATTTCCGACGCAAATGGCAACTTTTTAGTCAAAAATCTATGCAAAGGCACTTATACTATCAGCATTCAGTTTCTCGGGCATAAGACCATCAAAGATACCGTTGAATTGAATTCAAACACTTTCAGCAAAACGTATAGATTGGAAGATGAATCTGTAAACCTTGCCGGAGTGGAGATTCATGGACATAGGGATGCTGTGCAAACTACCACCTCAGTATCGGCACTTTATGGTGAAGAACTCCTACAAACCAGAGGTGAAAATCTGGGAGAAAGCCTGAAAAAGGTCTCCGGGATTACCACCTTTTCTACAGGCAATAGTATAGCCAAGCCGGTAATCCATGGGATGCACAGCAATAGGATCATGATCATGAACAATGGCATTCGACTAGAAGGGCAGCAATGGGGTTCAGAACATGCCCCGGAAATCGATCCATTTCTGGCCGATGAAATCACTGTGGTGAAGGGAGCAGAAACCGTGCGGTATGGACCTGAAGCTATGGGTGGAGTGATTTTGGTCAATCCTGCACCACTCCCAACCAAAAAGGAAAGTAAAACCAGTTTACACCTGATCGGTGGTACCAACGGTAGAATGGGAAATCTGGCCATGGCCCATGTAGGCGGATCCGAAAAAATCAAAGGATTAGGATATAGGATTCAAGGCTCGGCCAAACGGGCAGGTAATGTACAGTCCCCCGACTATTTCCAGAGGAACACCGGCCTGAGTGAATACAACTTCTCCGGCTCCTTGGGCTATAGCACTTCAAAATTGGGTGTAGAGGCATATTATTCCTATTTCAATACGAATTTGGGAATATTGACCGACTCACATACCGGCAACCTGTCCGATTTAGAAGATATCATAGAAAACGGACGCCCATTTACAGACGGGGAATTCAGCTATGAAATCCTCAATCCCAGACAAAAAGTAAAGCATCAGCTCGCCAAGCTAAAGTCCCACTATCATATTTCAGAAAACTGGAAACTCAATTTCCAATATGGCTTTCAGAAAAACAATCGTCAGGAATTTGACAAAAGACGCGGAGAATTGAATGAAAAGCCAAGTTTAGACTTGGAGCTGTTTACCAATACCTTCGATGTTTTTGTGAATCACACCCACGAAAACGAATTCAGCGGAACCTGGGGCGTAAACTTCATCCAGCAGGCTAATAGCAACATTCCCGGCACTGGGGTCACTCCTTTGATCCCGAACTATGACATGCTCAATACGGGAATTTATGCCATGGAAAAGTACTCCAAAGGACCTTTGGAACTGGAAGTAGGACTGAGGTATGACTTTAGAAATATCAGCACTGCGAGG